>CAZZDR010000031.1:0-13569 GCA_964652535.1 uncultured Hymenobacter sp.
TGCGCACCGACAGCAGCGTTTGCTCCAGAAAGTAGCAGACGTTGTAATTGACAATGACGACGGAAAGCTTCACCACGGGGTGGTGAAATTACGCGGCTGAATGGCATTGCGAGCGCAACGAAGTAGCGCGCGGCAATCCTTTCGAAGCATCGGGATAGTATTCACAACGATTATAGGAAAGATTGCCGCGCCACTTCGTTGGGCCCACCATAACAGGCGATTTTTGTGCTAGCGCGCTTGGCGCTGGCGCTCCACGATGCTGCGGCCGAGGGTGATTTCGTCGGCATACTCCAGCTCACCACCCATTGGAATACCGCGGGCGATGGTGCTGATGTTGAGTTGCTCGAAGTCGCGCAGGCGGCGCGAGAGGTAAAAAGCGGTGGTGTCGCCTTCCATGGTGGGCGAAATGGCCAGGATGATTTCGCGAATCTCCGAGTCGTCAGCCGCCGCGCGCGCCACCAGCGAATCGACTTGCAAATCGGCGGGCCCTACCCCCTCGATGGGCGAAATAACGCCGCCCAGCACGTGGTACACGCCCTGGTACTGGCCCGTGTTTTCGATGGCAATCACGTCGCGCACGTCGGCCACCACACACACCTGGGCGTGGTCGCGCAGCTTGTTGGCGCAAATGCTGCACTCCTCGGCATCCGAAATGCTGTGGCAGGTGCGGCAGTAGGTGATGTCGAAGCGCATCTTGGCCAGGGCCTCAGCCAGGTTGGCAGTGGTGTCGGTTTCGGCCTTAAGCAGGTGGAGGGCCAGGCGCAGCGCCGTTTTTTTGCCAATGCCGGGCAGGCGCGCTAGCTCCACTACCGCGTTTTCAATGAGCTTGGAAGGAAAATCCATAAGGAAAGCAAAACGGCCTTTGCCGGGCAGCAGCGGCTGTTTGGGGAGGGATAATAACGAAGCGGTGACCCAGGGGTAGGCGGGCGGCCGGGGCCGCCGCATCCCCTACGCTACCGGGCGGGCCGCAGTTGGGCGGCGCCGTAAAAGTAGCCGCCTGAGCACCCACTGAAAACAAGCAACTGGCCCCCGTGCGTTCCCATTTGGAGGGCCACTTGCCGGGCACCGGCCCGAAAAGCTAGCCATAGGCGCCAGCCCAGCGGCTAGTCGTCTAAATACTTTTTCTTCGTCTGGCTGCGGGTTTCGTTGGGCTCGATGCTGCTGAGCTATGCCGAAGCCCAGAACGAAGCCGTGGGTCCCAATGCCAGTGTGTACAGCACCCTTAACAAGCTGCGCCCTCGCTCGAACCTAACCGTCCTGGCTGCCGGCATGAGCCAGATGCGCGACTACATTCGCCGCGAGTGCCGCATCGAGCTGGCGTTTGAAGAAAAGGGTTGGTTCGACGTGCGCCGCTTGCAGATTGCGGGCGGAACCAATGGCGTGCTCAATACGCCTGCGTGCGGCATGCTCATTAACACAGCGGGCACCAGTTAGACCAAAGTTAAAGTGCTAGAGAAAAGTATTTTAGTAGCCAGAGCATCCTTCCGATTTAGCTAGGCGACCTGGCCTAGAACACTAAGCTGACCCAGAATCTAGGCTACTAAAACCTAGTAGCCGTGGCCAGCTTGGTTTATAAAAACTAGCTGCAAAAAACCAAGAGAACGTCATGCTGAGCTTGCTGAAGCATGACGTTTTTTATAAGAGAATAAGAGTCAGCAATTGCCTGGAAAAGCCGCTTAGCGGTACACGAAGACGGTGAAATCGCCTTCTAGGTAGCCCTGCCGCAGCTCGGCCCGGGTGCCCAGGCGCTGGCAAAAAGCTAGCACCTGTGCCGGGTCGTGGGCGGCCAGTGGGCCACCGTCGGCCGGCTCCCAGTCGAGTAGGTTGAAGCCCAGCCCTACCCGGCAGCTGCTGTACAGCTTTTCGAGGGCCCGGTACACGAACTGCGGGTCGCGGTGGCGGTAGTTGAGCGCGCCGCTCGCCAGCACATAGTCGGCGGGGGGTAGGGGCGTGCGCAAAAAATCGCCGCCGCTCAGCGTGAGGCCGGGCGCGTCGGGGTAGCGGTCGCGTGCTACGGCCAGCATCTCGGGTATCTGCTCGATGCCGTGGTACTGCACGCCCGCGTAGTGCTGCCGCAAAAACGGGTACAGGTCGGCGTAGCCGCAGCCCGCATCGAGCACTGAGCGGTGGGCTAGGTCGCCGATTTGGGCCAAGACCCGGAAGCGGATTAGCTGGCTTTCGGTGCGGGCCCAGCCTAGTGAACGGGGGTCGTTGGTGCCGTGGGCGCGAATACGCTGCCGGTGGTAGCGAAAAATAGCCGCATTATCGAGCAGCTGGCCAAAGGGATTGCGCATGGCGAAGGGAGGCTAAGCAAAAGTTGCCAGCGGCTGGTAGCAGGTCAAAAGTACGCCAGCAGTCCGCTGGCCGTGCCTAGCCCCGCGTCGCGAGCCGGCTCGCGCCAGGCCCTACCCCCCTCTGGCAGCTCAAAATCAGGGGAATAAAAAGAGCCTGCCCCGCGCTAGCGAAGCAGGCTCGTGAACCTGGATAAGGATGCCGCGCTTAGCGCACCACCAGCTTGCTGGTGGCGCCATCGGCAAGGCGGAGCACGTACACGCCTGCGCTTAGGCCGCTCGTGTCGAACTGGTCGGTGGCTTGCAGCTGGCGCACCGGCCGGCCCGTGAGGTCGTGCAGCGTGCCCGAGGCCCGGCGGCTCAGGTGCACCGCGCTGCCCTGGGTAGGGTTGGGATAGAGCAGCAGCGGCGCGGCCGCTTGCCCGGCCCGCGTGGCCGTGGCCACATTGGGCTGGATGCTGTATACGGCCACCGTGCTGCTGATTTCGTTGGCCAGCAGCAGCAGCGGCTGGCCAGTGGGGCTGTCGGCCGCCGCAATAAATACAATGCCCTCGGGGCCCAGGTCGCCGGTGCCGGCCGTTAGGCTGCGGTTATTCATGTAGGTTTCGAGTACCGGGCTGGCGGGGTTGTTGATATTGAAAACCAGCACGCCGCCCACGCGCTCCATCGACACAAAGGCGTAGAGGTTGTCGCCGATGCGGCCGGTGGTCACACCCTCCGGCTCGGGGCCTTTGTCATCCGAGCGGTTTTTGCGCACCGGTGCTTCTCCAAAGCCATTGCTGGCGTTGAAAATGCCGCCGTATATGGCGTCGGCTGCCGTCACGCGCTCCAGCAGGTTGCCGCTGTCGTGCACCTCAGCCCCGGTGGCAGCGTTGTAGATGCTGAACGAGCGCCCGCCGTAGGCATAAATCTCGTCAAAGTCGCCGTCGCCATCGGTGTCGCCCAGCTTGTTGGTCACGTTGAGGCGGCCCAGCACTTTGGGGTCTTTGAGTAGCGCCGCGTTCGGAAACACCGTGGGGTCGAGCACGTAGGGCGCGCTGGCGCTGGTGGTGCCCAGGCGCACCTGCTCGCTAAAGCCGCTGTAGTCGCGCGCATCGCCCTCGTTGGCGGTTAGCAAATACGCCGTGCCGCCCACCTCAAACGTGGCGATGGCGTCGGGCAGGCGCATGCCCTTGATGGGCCAGTTGGCCAGCAGCACGTCGGTGGTTTGGTCCGAGGCATCGAGGCTGTGGCCGGGCTGGCGGTGGTCGCTGTAGCCCACGGGCCGCAGGGCCGTTATGGCCTTGGTAGCCAGGTCGAGCACCGCCACGGCGTTGTTTTCTTGCAGCGTAATGTAGGCCGTTTGCGAGTTGGCGCTCACCGCAATGTATTCGGGTTCCAAATCTTGGGCCACCGTGGAGGGGGTAGCGGCCCGCCCGCCGTAGATGCGAATGCCCTGCGTGCGCAACGCTGCCGCCTGCCCATTGTAGGCCGCAAAGCCGGCCGTAGTCACGTTGGCTTGGGTCAGATTGGCGATGCCGCCCGACACGTCAATCACCGACACGCTGCCCTCGGGGTCCACGCTGTAGTCGGCCTTGGGCTCGCCCTCGTTGGCCGTGAGCACATAGCGGCCGTCGGGCGAGAACGTTACCATGTCGGGCAGCGCGCCTACCGTCACCTGCTTCTGAAACACGCCGTTTTGGTCGAAAAACACCACGCTGCCATTGGCCTGCGGATTGACATTCTCCAAGGCGCAGGCCACCAAGCCGTTGCGGGCTGCTACCGAGTTGATGCCACCGTAGGGCTTGATGTCGATAGATGCTACGGCCGTGATGGCGGCCGGGTTGGCCAAGTTCAGAATATCGAGCTTGCCGCCCACCGAGTTGGCCACGTACAGCCGCTTGGTGCTGGCGTCGTAGCTCACGATTTCGGCCGAGTTCACCTGGGTGTTGCCGCTGAAAGGCGTCCCGTTCTGGTAGCTCTGCAGCAGGTTTAGCGACAAGTTGCGGGCCAGCGCGGGGGTAGGCGTGTCGTTGTCGCGGATATACACCAAAATATCATTGGCGCTCGCCGACACCGTGGCGTTGGTCGGGTTTTGGAGGCGCACCACGAAGTACTCGGTTTCCTCGGCCAGGGCATCGTCGAGCAGCGGAATGGTGAGCGTTTGGGTGCCAGCGGCGCCGGCCGCAAACGTCACGGTTTGAGGGCTGGCGAAGGTGAAATCGGTGCCCGCCGTGGCCGTGCTCAGTGCTTGCACCACCACCTCCACGCTGCTGACTGCCGTGCCGGGGTTGCTGATAGTAAGCGGAATACTGACGCTGCCCGCGCCCTCCAGCGCCGTGAGGGTCGCGCTGGGCCGGCTGATGGTGGGGGCAGTCTGGGCTAGGGCGGCCCCGCTGGCCAGCCCCACAAGCAGAGTAGTAAGTGATAGAGCGGAAAAATTCGGGCGCATACGCAAAGGCTTGGTAGAGCGCCAAAACTACCGGTGGCCTGTTGCCGCAGTATTATGAACAAATTATGAAATAACTGTTCAAAACAAAGACGGGCGGGCGGCCGGATTTCAATCGAAATCTGGTCGCCCGCCCGTCCGCGGTCAGTACTTGCTAAATCAGGTCGTGAGCGCCTACCTCACACGATGTCGGCCGAGATGCCGCGGTCGTGAATGGCCGCACAGCGCGGCTCTAGCTCGTCAAACGTCCCGTTTTTGACGGCGCACTTGCCCTTGTGGTGGATGAGCAGCGTGCACTGCTCGGCCTGCTCGGGCTCGTGGCCGCACACCTCGATAAGGGCCTGAATGACGTGCTCAAAGGTATTTACATCGTCATTGTAAACCACCAGAGTGCGCAGTTCCTGCTCTTCTTCGAGCAGCAGCACATCGTCTTGGTAATCAGTTTGCGGACGGGTAGCGGGAAAAGCCATAATACAAAAATACAACGGCCGGAGCCATTGATAACAGGTAATAGTCAGGTAATAACCCAGTACCCTGTGGTTTCGTTTCGAAAAACGTCCTAATGCCCCAGCGCCTACCTGCTACGGTCCCAGTTTTTGCCCCTAGCTAGGGGGGTAGGGCGCCAGTGGTAAGGTCTGCGCTGGGGCTCAGAAGGTTATCCGGCCTGGCGGTCGCCGGCCGTAAAGGCCAGCATCCAGCCGGGGTATTCGGGTGCGAGCTGGCTCACGTCGGCCAGCTCCTTCAGCTCCTCGGGGGTAAACTGCACGTCGACGGCCGTGAGGTTGTCGTCGAGCTGCTCCATTTTTTTGGCCCCGATGATGACGGTGCTCACCACTTTTTGGTGCAGCAGCCAAGCCAGCGCCAGCGAAGCTACGGTGCTGCTCTTGGCCTCGGCCATCGGGCGCAGCTTGTCGATGATGTTGAAGGACAAGTCTTTATTTACGGGCGGGAAGTCGAAGCTGCCGCTGCCCCGGCGGCCTTCGCCCTGCTGGTTTTCGCGCGTGTATTTACCGCTGAGGAAGCCGCCAGCCAGCGGGCTCCACACCATGAGGCCCACTTTCTGGTCGAGCAGCAGCGGCACGAGCTCGCGCTCTAGCTCGCGGCCCGCGATGGTGTAGTAGGCTTGCAGCGAGGCAAAGCGCTCGAGGTGCTGGTAGTGCGAAATGTCGAGCGCCTTCATCAACTGCCAGGCTGCCAAGTTGCTAGCTCCAATGTAGCGCACCTTGCCGCTGCGCACGAGGTCGTCGAGGGCGCGCAGGGTTTCGTCAAGCGGCGTGAGCGGGTCGTAGCTGTGGATTTGGTAGAGGTCGATATAGTCGGTGTTCAGGCGCTTGAGGCTGGCTTCGGCCTGGGCCACAATGTGCTTGCGCGTGAGGCCGGCGTCGTTGGGGCCGTCGCCCATTTTGCCGCGCACCTTGGTGGCCAGCACCACGTCGTCGCGCTTGGTGCCCAGGTTGCGCAGGGCCTGGCCGGTCATTTCTTCCGACATGCCCTCGGTGTACACATTGGCCGTGTCAATAAAATTGATGCCCGCTTCGAGCGCGCGTTTGGTCAGCGCATCGGCGCCGGCCTGGTCCACCCCATTGATGGCGGCAAAGCGGCCGCCCGAGCTGCCAAAGGTCATGGTGCCGAGGCACAACTCCGACACTTTAAGGCCGGTGTTGCCTAAGAGATTGTATTTCATGTTTTTGGGAAAAGGAAGGAAGGCCGCGCTGGTAGGAGCCCTACCCCCCGGCTACCGCCAAGGGCCGGGGCTGACGCGGCTAGTACCTTAAACCGCGCTGGGGCCGCGGTGTTGCGGCCGGGTGAGGGGGGTAGGGGCCGGCCGGCGTAAATTTCCGGCCCGGCGTGCCGTTCGGTCCGCTTTGCCTTTGCCCATGCCTGTTCCTTCCGCCGATTTTAAAAAAGCCCTCGGGCGCCTCTCCGACAAGGAAAAAGAGGCGCTGCTGCTGCGCGCCGCCCGGCGCGACGCCGAGCTATACGACACGTTCAGCTTCGAGCTGCTGCCCGAGGTGACACTCGAAAGCGTGTACGAAACCAGCGCCGACCGCATCCACGAGTTATTCAACGTGGCCGTAACGGGCCGCTTGCTCAACCGCAGCCTCGTAAAAGCCCTGCGTGGCGCCGTGCAGGAAGCCGCCCGCGCCCGCCGCGTCACGAAGAGCAAGCAGCTCGAAATCGACCTGAGTATGTACACGCTGCGGCTCATTTTTGAGAACTACACCGGGCAGTTTGACAGCGTGTACCAAGGCTTTTTTGTGAGCACAGCGCGGCTGGCGGTGCGCCTCACCAATCTTATTCCTAAGCACTTGCACGAAGACCTGTGGCTCGAATATAAGCCCGAGCTCGACGATTTTCTGACCCAGCTGCACGGTCGCAAAAAAAGCCGCGAACTGAAATTTGAGTTGCCCCGCACGCTCGTTTTACCCGACTAATTGGCTATGGCTGAGTTTCTCCCTACCCCCCCTGCCTGGCCGCAGGTGCCGCGCCACGTCACACTGTGTAGCTCGCTAAAAGCAGCCCGCGACCCGGTGGGCAACCTCGACAAGGTGCTGGCCCGCTACGGCGACACGGTGCACCTGTATCTGGGCGGGGCGCGGCCAGCTGTCGTCACCCGCGACCCGGCCCTGGTGCAGCACGTGCTGCAGAAAAACCACCGCCGCTACCACAAATCGGACCTCACGCACGGGCTGCTGCGCTACCTGGGCCGCGGCCTGCTCACCAACGAAGGCGCCGATTGGCTGCGCCAGCGCCGGCTCATTCAGCCCGGCTTTCACCGGCAGCGGCTGGCTGGCCTCACGCGCCTCATGCGCCAGGCCACCGACGAGTGGGTGCAGGAGCTAGCTGCGCAACTAGCTGCTAAGCAGTATGATGCAATCGGTGAGCTGCCCGTCGTGACGCTCGACGCCCACGCGGCCATGACGCGAGTAGCGTTTCGCATCGTGGCGCGCTCGGTATTTGGCAGCAGCCTGGGCGAAGAGCAGCTTACGCAGCTCAGCAACTGGCTCACGGCTATTCAGGCGTTTTACGTCAGTACCATTCGGCAACCGTATCTGCGGCCCTGGCACTGGGTACGGGGCAGCTACGGCCGCCACGACCAGCTAGCCCGCAACCTGCGCGAGCTGGTGCGGGCGGCCATCGCGCGGCACGAAGCGGCGCTGGCCGCGGCCCCCGCCGGCGCCCTACCCCCCGACGACCTCTTGCAAATGCTGCTCGATGCCCGCTACGAGGACGACGGCGCGGCCATGACCGAAAACCAGCTGCTCGACGAGCTGAATATCCTGCTCGTGGCCGGCCACGAAACCTCGGCCAATGCCCTGGCCTGGGCCTTTGCGCTGCTGGCCCACCACCCCGCCGTGCAAGACAAGCTGGCCGCCGAAATAGCCCGAGAATTGCCCGACGGGCAGGAAGTGGAGTTCCAAGACCTGCCCCGGCTGCCCTACGCCCTGCAAGTGGTGCAGGAAGCCATGCGCCTCTACCCGCCCGCCTGGGTTATCGACCGCGTAGCCACCGAGGCCGATGAATTTCAGGGCGTAGCTATTGCCAAAGGCACGATGTTTTCGCTTTACATCTACGGCCTGCACCACCACGCCGGGCTGTGGCCCGAGGCCGAAGTATTTCGGCCCGAGCGCTTTGCGCCGGGCGCCGAGCCCGCTCTGCCTGCCTATGGTTACCTGCCCTTTGGGGGCGGGCCGCGCCTGTGTGTGGGCCAGCAGTTCGCCCTTACCGAGCTGCAGCTAGTGCTCATCCAAACGCTGCGCCGCTTTCGCGTGCTGCCTACCGCCGCAACGCCGCCCGGCCTCAACCCGCTCATCACCCTGCGGCCCGATGGCGAGCTACCGCTGCAATTTCAGTCGCGCTAGGGGGGGAGGGCCCAGCCGCACCATCGTTCAGCTAGCCAGCCGATTGGGCAAAAATGGTGGCACGTCTATCCGGCCTATACTGGCTCGGTCCGCGTATCTAGCTCAATAGCCAGTCCGGTTACCGAAGCTTTCAAATGTTAGCCAACGACCAAGCTTGGGATTTGCATGTTTTAGTTATTTGATTTGGAGCATCTTACGCTAATTTTATTTTTGCTGTTGGTGCTGGTTGGGCTGTCGGCGCTGGCCCCCAAGCTGCGGCTGCCTTACCCCGTGCTGCTGGTGCTAGCAGGTGGCTTGCTGGGGCTGGTACCCGGCCTGCCAGCCATCGAGCTCAACCCCAACCTGATATTCTTCATCTTTCTGCCCCCGCTGCTGTACGAGGCCAGCTACCAAATGTCGTGGCACGAGTTTGTTGCCAATCGGCGGCCCATTACGCTACTAGCGGTGGGGCTGGTGCTGCTCACTACCACGGCGGTGGCCGCGCTGGCGCACTATTTTATTCCAGGCTTTAGTTGGGCGCTGGGCTTTGTGCTAGGCGCCATAGTAGCCCCGCCCGATGCTGTGGCGGCCACAAGCGTCACCAAGGGCCTTGGCTTGCCACGGCGCATCACGGGCATTTTAGAAGGGGAAAGCTTGGTCAACGACGCCTCGGCGCTCATTGCTTACCGCTACGCCGTGGCAGCGGTGGTGAGCGGCACCTTTGGCCTTTGGGACGCCAGCTGGCATTTTCTGTGGGTGGCGGGCGGCGGGGCCGCCATTGGCATTGGGGTGGGCTACGTGGTGGTGCGAGTGCAGAATTTTCTGACCGACGCCACGCTCATCACAGTGCTTTCGCTGCTGCTGCCCTTCAGCATTTACCTGGCCGCCGAGCACGTGGGCGTGTCGGGCGTACTGGCGGTGGTGGCGATGGGGCTGATGATGAGCCGGCGCTCGCACGATATCTATGACAACCAGACGCGCCTGCTTAAGCACAGCTTTTGGCGGGTGCTGGGCTTCTTGCTCAATGGCCTGGTGTTTTTGATAATTGGCTTGGAGCTGCGCTCCATTTTAGCTGGGCTGGGGCCGGGTGCGTTCTGGCCCACGCTGGGCTACGGCCTGCTGGTGAGCGCCGTGGCTATCGCCATCCGCATGGGCTGGGTATTTCCGGTGTCGTACCTAGGCTATTGGTTGGGGCGGTGGCTGGGCCGCCCCGGCGACATGGTACCAAAACGCAATCTTTTTATCACGTCGTGGGCTGGTATGCGGGGGGTAGTGTCGTTGGCTACTGCTCTAGCACTGCCGCTCGTTCTACGCAATGGCGAGCCTTTCCCGCAGCGCAATGTGTTGTTGTTCATCACGTTCACCGTTATTCTGGTTACGCTGCTGGTGCAGGGCCTGAGCCTGCCCTGGCTGGTGCGCCGGCTAGGGGTGCAGGAGTCGCCGGCGCAGCGCGCCGCCGAAGAGCAGGCGCTTCGCCTTGCCCTCACCAACGATTCGCTGACTTACCTGGAAAGCCTCCTAGCCGCTACCCCCACGCCCAACCCAAGCTTGCTGACGCTACGCGAGGTGCTGCGCCGCCAAGCCCGCCGCTTGCACGGCACCTTTGCTGCCAACGAGGCTACTGAGTTGGCTCAGCCTTCAGCCACTGAGGCCGCCGCTGCCGAGCAGTTTGAAGAATTATTGCGCTACCGACTCGATGTGACGGAGCACCAACGCCGCTTGTTGGTGCAGCTGCACCGCACGAATAGTTATAGTGAGGAAGCAGTTCGGCAGGTTGAGCTAGAGCTCGACCGCTTTGAAATCGCTCTTGATACGCAGTTGGCTACTGTGCAGCAACCAATGCCAATCGCAGAAGCTAACCCCGACGCTTAGCGCATAACCAGCGCACGCAGGTTCTTAGACGCCGTGGCGTCTTCTTGCAAGGCGAGGTAACGGTCAAATTCTGAAGTAGGCAACACTTTTTGCAGGCACTCGGCCAGTAGGGCAGGCGTGCGCGTCAGGCGCTGGTGCTTCTGCACAGCCTCTTGCACGGCAAGCGTTTGGTCTTGCGACAGTTGCAGCGTGGCAGCCAGGTAGCGTACCAAGGGGCTGGCTCCGATACCGCTGCCAGCGATAACACCGATGCTAGGAGCAGACCGCTCAACGTCTTGTGCAGATGCAGGGGTAGAGAACAGGCCTAAAGTCAGCAGGCAGATGCTAGTAGTAAGTAGTGATTTCATGAGCAGGGGAGTAAGGCAGGCAGGGTAATGAGGGAGATGTCGTGTGCTTTAATAGCGCTTTAGACTGTTTGACTGATTCAAAGGTACAGCGGACTTTTTGCTTTTAGCAATCCAAACGACTCATTGGTAAGTCCTATTTTAAATAAAATTTATTTTTCTTCATTTAGAGCGCGTAAAGGCACTTTTTATTTAAAACTTTTTTTGGTTTATCACTTTGCCAAGTGACAGTAGCACTAAAATGAAGCTTGGCAAAGGGGCTGAAGGCTGGAAAGGAATAGTGTTTTTAGGAGGAAAGGCAACTAGCTAGGGCGGCTGTTATGCTCTATTTACCTCTTAAGCGGGTTACTAAGAACATGAATTGCTAAATAGACAGGGTATCTATGTTTCTCCCAGCTCCATCCAGTGCATCAACATACGGCCTTCCTCGCGCGCAGGTTTTAGCGATGGAACTTGTTTTTAACAAGTCCTTCGGGATAGTAGAGTTGGCTGTTTAGCTCGTTTTTACGCCAGTTTGGCCTAAGGGAGTAATAGCCGCTCGCCTAGTGCTCGGCGCAGGTCGGGTATATCGTAGGCGCGAAGTACACCGGGCAGTATTTCTGAGTAAGCTTCCTTAGCCGCTGGGTTTTCCAGAAAATACGTGAAGGAGGTCCAGTCATTACTTACCTGCACTTGCTCAATTTGGGGTGCCCAATTGAGGCCATTAGCTAAAGGCTGATTAGAAGCAGTGCTTCCGGCATGAGGCTTTTTGACTACGCGCGGGCTCAGCAGGGCCGCGTGCAGGGCCACTAGCGCTGCCCGGCCATCGGCACGCAGGAGCATGGGTACCTGGCTCAGACGGCTATCGTTGTGGATAAATGCCAACAGACTGCCCACATCTAGCACGCGCTGAGCTAGCAGCGGCTGGCCCAAGTGCAGCGCTAGTAGGGCTGGCCGGTATTCTTGGTTGTAGTACTTAGGGTCGTTGAAGGCGGCGAGGTCAGTGGTTTCGCCCAGGCCGCGCAGGTCGGCTAGCAGCACGGCCGTGCCCTGGCGCCGGTAGGCGGCCAGGCGAGCGGCGCTATCGTGCAGCACGGTAGCCATGCCCCGGTCAGGCAGCCACACCACGAGGCGCGCTGGGGGGGTAGGGGCCGCTGGCAATAGGAGCCGCGCCGGCAGGGGCGGCGCATCAGCGCGGCGCAAAATCAGGCTTTGCCAAAGTAGGCCACTAGGCTGGCGCAGCGTATCACGTATTTCGACTGCTACAAGGGGGGTAGGGCTATTGGCCGACAAGCCCAGCTGCTGGCGTACCAGCAGGGTCAGCGCTTCGGTGGTAGGCGTGCCGCGGTGGGCGGCCAGGGCAGCAGCCTCGGCCCGGTGCAGGTCGGCTAGGCTTAGCTCGCCTTTAAAGCTGGTGTTGACCTGGCCGGTGGCAGTGCAGCGCAACATGGCTTCGGGGAGTGCGGGGGCCGCATCTTCGGGCACGGCCGGGCCGCCTACCCCCAGCCACCGCCTGAACCAGGCCACGGCCGCCGCCCGCTTGGGCGCCGAAATGCCGTGGCCGTCGTCGAAGGTGAAGATGTCCGCTTGGTCAGGCTGGCCCAGCGCAGTGTAGGCCCGGCGCGTATCGGCGTGGGCGGCTTCCATATCGGTTTGGTCCACAAAGTCGTAGCGGCCGGTGAGCAGCAGCAATGGCCGGGGCGCGAACATAATAGGCCAGTCGGCCACGTCGAGGCCGGCCGCGCCGGCGCCGGGCAGCATCACGCAGCCATCGGCCGGGCCGGTGGCGGTGATGTTGCGCTCGCCGGCGGCCACGTAGCTGCACAGCGCCGCCACGCGCACTCGCTCATCATAGCCCATGAAATAGGCCGTTTGGGTAGCGCCGCCCGAGTTGCCGAGGCAGCCCACGCGGGCAGCATCCACTTCGGGGCGGGTAAGCAGGTAGTCGAGGCCGCGTACGTTGTCCCACAGCTCCTCGGCGGGTAGGGTGCGGCCCAGCAGGTTGGCTTCGGCGTTGAGCAGCGTGTGCTCGGTAGTACCGCCGCGCGCCAGCGATTTGCCGCTGGCATCGGTCAGCTGCAACCGCTCGCCCTGCGATACGGGGTCGATAACCAGCACTACAAAGCCATTGCGCGCCAAAAGCCGCGCCGTAAGTTGGTACGAAGGGGTAGCCTTGCTCGCGTTCTCGTGGCCGCAAAACAGCAGCGCCGCCGGCCGCTTGCCCCGGCCGGCGGGCACATACAGATTGGCCGTAACGTGGTGGTGGGGCTGGCTTTCGTACACGATTTTCTCAATTCGAAAGCCCGTTTGCGGCACCGTGCCCACTACCCGCGCCCGCAGCGGCGTGCGCGCTGGCAGTGGCCCCAGCACCTGCTTGAACCTCGCCCGCGCCGAGTCGCGGTAGGCCGCCGTGCCCGCCGCCGAAGCCAGGGCCGCTTCCAGCGCTGCCCGACGCGGTACGTACTGGTGATGCACCTGCTGCAGCAGGTAGGTAGGCAGCGTGGCAGGCGCTTTCCAGTCTAGCACGGGGGTAGGGGCTTGGGCGTAGGTGCGAAAAGCCGCCAGCACGAGCAGCAGCGCGACAATCTTTGGCATAAAAGAGGGGGGTAGGGTACCAAAAAAAACGGGCCGCTTTCCAGCTGGAAAACGGCCCGTTTCAGTTGTTAAGCAAGTGCTTATGCCTTTTCGGGTAGCAGCACGGCGTCGGGGTAGTTGCCGAGCACATGGTGCGTGGGGTCGCCCTGCGTCACGGCCTCTACCAGCAGCTTGCCGCCCACAAAGGCGCCCTTCCAGCTTTCGCCCAGGCCGCCAAA
>CAZZDR010000031.1:13669-20928 GCA_964652535.1 uncultured Hymenobacter sp.
TGCAGCAGTACCGACATCGGGTAGTTCCAGCTGGCAATGTTGCTAACCAAACCCAGCGGCTTGCGGTCGCCAAGCATGCTCTCGATGTTATCTACGTACCACTGCACGCCCTCCACGGCCCGGTCGATGTCGTTGAAACCCAGCTTGTACGTCTTGCCAATCTCCCACATCAGGAGCTTGCTAACCAAGTCGATGTGCGGGCGCAACTGGTCGAGGCAGTCTTGCACGCGGCGCTTGCGCTCGTCGAGGTCGGTGGTGGCCCAGGCAGCCGCTTCGGCCTTGGCGGCGCGCACGGCACGCAGCGCTTGGTCGTGCTGCAGCATGGGTAGCGCGCCAATATCGGAGCCGTCGATGGGCGAGTGAAACGCCTTGGGCTGGCCAGGCTCCTGCCAGCGGCCTTCGAGGAGGTTGAGGTAGCCGCCATCGGCGGCAAATATTTCGGGGGTAGCCTGCTTGAGGTCAGCTAGCAGTTTGCTAAACTCAACTTCGGGCGCAACGATTTTAGACATGAGGAATGAAAGCGCTTAGTACAATCAGGCGCGTCGGTGAAAGAACAGTACTTAGGAACAGGCTACGGAACCAGAGGTTAAAAATCGTTCGCTATTGCGAACGCAGCACGGCCATCTTACCTGCACGATAGCCGCTCATTCTGCTCAGCCAAGGCCATTCTGGCGCGATTGCTGGGCGCACGCATATCACTAGACTACGTCGCGGCCACTGCTTGCAGCTCGCGCACCAGCTCCGAGGAGCCCACAAACAGTGGCACCCGCTGGTGCAAGTCGGCAGTGGGCCGCACGTCGAGCACCTCGTCGGCCCCGGTCACTGCCACGCCGCCCGCCTGCTCGCTGATGAAAGCGATGGGGTAGCACTCGTAGAGCAGGCGCAGCTTGCCGCTGGGCCACTGCCCGGTAGGGGGGTAGAGGTAGATGCCGCCCGTAAACAGGTTGCGGTGGTAGTCGGCCGCCAGCGAGCCCACGTAGCGGGCAGCCATGCGGCGTTCTTTGCAAGTAGTGAGGAAGGCGCGGGCAAACTCCGGAAAGTCAAACCAATTGCCCTCGTTGCAGGAGAAAACTTCGCCCGTGGCCGGAATCGTCAGCTTGGGGTGCGAGAGAAAGAACTCGCCCAGGCTTGGCTCGTAGGTGAAGCCCGCCACGCCGTGCCCGGTCGTGTATACCAGCATCACGCTGGAGCCGTAGAGGATGTAGCCGGCTGCCACCTGCGCCCGGCCACCCTGCAAAAAGTCTTCGGTGCGCGCCGGCCCCCCGTAGCGGCTCACGCGCCGATAAATGCTGAAAATCGTGCCCGTGCTCACGTTGAAGTCTAGGCTCACCGAGCCATTCATTGGGTTGAGGGCCACCACGTAGCGCCCGTCGTGGTTGCCGGTATCGATGATGTCGGCGCTGGCCTCGCTCAAGATGGCACAGCACTCGCGCCCGTTGGTGAGGGCCCGCACAAAACGTACGTGGGCTTCCTCGCCCAGGCGGTGGCGCGGGAGGGTAGCCTGGCCCTCGGGCGCCACCACATCAGAAAGGCCACTCAACCCAGCGCGGCTCACCTCGCGCACCATAATCTTGCTGGCCAGAGCCAAGTCACGCAGCAGTTGGCTTAGCTCGCCAGTAGCAAACGGAAACTCGCCCTGCTTGCGCATAATGTAGCGCTCGAGCGTGGTGCCAACCGGAGTAGCCAACTCGTCGTGGGAAGGGGGGGTAGGGGACATAAAACGTAACGGTAAATGAAATCTGCCCTGGTGCGCCACTGTGCTACACGCGCCAGGGCGGACGTTTTTGCTACTTAGACTCCGGCTGCTTCTGCGACTGCCATAGCACTACTTGCCAACCCTTTTGCGGGTCTTTCACCTGCGTGGTGACGTACTTAATGTGCGCCACGTTAGGCGAGCCGTCGGGCTTGTTGGGCTGATAAATGGTGATTTGGCCGTTGACTACAGCCACCGTGCCGCCCTGGTAAGCACGCACATTGATGTTCTCGACGTCAATCTTATCGTACACGCTCTTGCCGTCGCGGATGCTCTGCAAGTACTCCGTCTTGTCGTTTTGCTTGCCGTTGGCGTGCGTGTATACCAGGTCGTCGGCAAAAGCTTTTTCCAGAAACGCGTAGTCCTTGCTCACTTGCGCCGCAAAGCGCTGGCGCTCCAAGGCTTCAACTTCCTGCACGGCGGCAGCGTTGCGCTGGGCTGGGTTGGCTTGTGCCGGTAAGAGAGCCGTGTTTGGGCGCGCGCGCTTAGGAGCAGTTTGGGCCGTGCCGAGGAGGGGTAGGGCCAGCAACCAGCCGGCCAAAAGCAGGGATTTCATAAAGCAAGACACGTTTAGGCAGCGGCAGGGGGGGTAGGCTCGTCGAGCTGGATGGGCTCCATGCGCGGCACCAGCGTAAACATCAGCACCCAAGCCAGCAGGTAGGCCGCGCCGCAGATGAAGAACATGATGTAATAAGCCTTGTCGAGCTGCCCGATGCTTTCGTAATGCACAAACATGCGCTTCTGCACCAGCGCCGTGAGCGCAATGCCGCCCAGCCCGCCGGCCATGCCGCCAATGCCCGTGACCGAAGCCACCGCCCGCTTCGGAAACATGTCCGACACCGTGGTGAAAATATTGGCGCTCCAGGCCTGGTGGGCCGCCGCCGCAATGCCGATAACCAGTACTGCCAGCCACATATTCATGCCGCCCAGCCACTGCGCAAACACAATTGGGAACACGCAGAAAGCGATGACCAGCATAGCCGTTTTGCGGGCCTGAAAAGCCGGCATGCCGCGCTTGATAAAGCCCAGCGGCAAGTAGCCGCCGCCCACGCTGCCCACGCTCGACAGCACGTATACCGCTGCCACCGGCAGCGCAATGGCCGTACCCTTGAGGTGGTACTGCTTGCTCAAAAAATCGGGCAACCAAAACAGGTAAAACCACCAGATGGGGTCCGTGATGAACTTGCCAATCACGAAAGCCCAGGTTTGGCGGAAGCCCAGCAGCGGCAGCCAGCCCACTTTAGGCTTCTCCTCAACTACCCCTTCGGCCGGCAGGCCCACCGGAATATCGGCGTTGATGTAGTCAAATTCGGCCTTGCTCAAGCGCTTGCTGTTGGCCGGCGTTTCGTAGACTTTCATCCACAGCACCAGCCACACAAAACCCAGTGCCCCGGTGATGATAAACGCCCACTGCCAGCCGATAGTCTCGGCAATGAGCGGCACCGTGAGCGGCGCCACAATGGCGCCTACGTTGGAGCCTGAGTTGAAAATGCCCGTGGCTAGCGCCCGCTCACGCTGCGGAAACCACTCGGCTGTGGTCTTGATGGCTGCCGGAAAGTTGCCGGCCTCCGTGATGCCCAAAAAGCCTCGCGCAATACCGAAGCCCAGCGTGCTGCTTACCAGCGCATGACCCATGGCTGCAATACTCCACAGCGCCGTCGAGAGCGCGTAGCCGATTTTGGTGCCCAGCTTGTCGATGATGCGGCCCACCCCAATCATGCCCACCGCGTAGGCCAGCTTGAAGGCGATTTCAATGTTGGCGTAGTCGCCCGAGTTCCACTTGAAAGCGGTTTCCAAGTAGGGCTTCAGCAGCGAGATAACTGCCCGGTCGAGGTAGTTGATGGTCGTGGCAAAAAATACCAGCGAGCAGATGGTCCAGCGGTACCGGCCGACAACCGACGTGTCGGTGCCCGGCGGCGAGCTGTGGAGGGTGGGATTCATAGGATAGAAGTTGATTTTGTAGGGTGCGGGGCTTGCCCCCGCCCGTCGTTGAACTGAAGCCTGCGCAACGATGCGAACGACGGGCGGGGGAAAGCCCCGCACCCTACTATTCGCAGCCTTAATTAAATCTGCTGCAAAAACGCCATCAGTGGAGCTACGCGGGCCGTGATTTCGGCTGGGTCGCCTACCCCCTTAAATAGCTGCGAGCCGATGCCCACCACGTTCACGCCCGCCCCAAACCACTCGGTTAGGCTAGCCTCGGTGGGCTCGACGCCGCCCGTTACCATGAGCTTGGTAGTGGGCATGGGCCCGCGCAACGACTTGATGTAATCGGGCCCGACGAAGTTGCCAGGAAAGATTTTGACGAGCTGGGCGCCGAGCTGCGTGGCGGCGTGTATTTCATTGGGCGTGAGGGCGCCCGGCAACCACGCCACGTCGTGGCGCTGGCAGGCGGCGGCCACGTCGGCCGTGGTCACGGGCTGCACCACAAAGGCCGCGCCGGCCGCAATAAAGCGTTCGGCATCGGCGGCGTTGTAGATGGTGCCGATGCCCAGCACAAGGTCGGGGCAATCAGTTTCGGTCAATTTAGCCAGCTCCTGAAACACCTCAAAAGCCTGAGCGCCGCGGTTGGTAAACTCGAATACCCGGATGCCCCCGGCGTAGCAGGCCCGTACCACCGACTGGGCGTAGGCCGCATCGGCATGGTAAAAAACTGGTACCAGCGGCGCTTGCAGCGTGCGGGCAATAACGTCTTGAGAAGAAAGGCGAGGCATGAGGTTAAGATAGGTAGAGCTTTTCGTCTGTCCTTGCGAGCCTACGAAGCAATCTTTCCTCATCGTTTTGCCAACGTCCGCCACGCGTGAAGGAAAGATTGCTCTGCAGGCTCGCAAGGACAGACAACTTGTGAGTTTGCAGGTGAGGCGAAAAAGAAAGAATTTACCGCAGCAAGCGCCCCGTGAGGTTGCCCTGCATGAGGTGCTCGACTTCGGCGGGCGTCACCAGGTTGATATCGCCGTGAATGGTATGCTTCAGCGCCGAAGCGACAGTAGCGAACGATAGGGCGTCTTCGCGCCGCTCGTAAGCGCTTGAGCCGTAGATAAAACCAGAAATAAAGGAGTCGCCCCCGCCAATGCGGTCCACCACCGGGGAGATGTCGTAAAACGGCGTTTCGAAAAACGCACCCTGGTCCCACAGCAGCCCGCAAATGCGCTCGTGCGAAGCACTCTGCGTTTGGCGGCGGGTCGCAATTACGCGCTTGATGTGGGGGAAGCGCTGGGTCAGCTGCTCACACATCGAGATAAAGCCGTTGTCGGTGCCCGCCTCGGCCTGAATGCCAAACAAGTCGTCGGCATCGCCTTCGGTACACACCACGATGTCGCAGCCGGCCACGAGGTCGGGCATCACGTCTTGGGCCCGCTGGCCGTACTGCCACAGGTTGCGGCGGTAGTTGACGTCGGCCGAAACGGTGACGCCCAGGCGCCGCGCCGCCGCGATGGCGTCGGCGGTAGCCTGGGCGGCGGCGGCCGAAATGGCGGGCGTGATGCCCGTCCAGTGCAGCCAGCCGGCGTTTTTCAAAATCTCGTCCCAATCAAAAGCGGCCGGGTCGAGGTGCGCAAAGGCCGAGTCGGCGCGGTCGTACACGATGCGGCTGGGCCGTAGCGAAGCGCCTACTTCCAAAAAGTATAAGCCCAGCCGGTGGCCTTCGGTGAATTGGCAGTGAGTGATATCGACGCCGTAGCGGCGCAGGTGGTTGGCGGCGGCGTGGCCCAGCTCATTGGCCGGAAAGGCCGAGACGTGGGCGGCGGGCACGCCCATTTGGGCAAGCGCGGCAGCCACGTTGGCGTCGCCGCCGCCGTAGGTTATTTCGAGGGTAGCGGTCTGCGGTAGCCGGTAGTTCAGCGGCGGCGAGAGCCGCATCATCACTTCGCCGAAGGTTACGACTTGCTTCATTAGGAGGAAAATTCTAGCCGCCAGCTCCAATTCGGGGGTAGGGGCGGGGGCTAGGGAGAATGAGAGGGGAAAGGTAGGCCGGTAAACGGGTGTCACGCGGCGCTTTTTTTGTCTTTTTTTAACGCAAACGATGCCGATACCCTGCTTTGAGACCAAGTTGCGGCGCTCTGATTGGATGAGCATAAGTTGCGGCCAGGCACTGGGTGTAGCGCGGACTTTCAGTTTGTGAGTGGCAGGGCGGCAGTAACAGACGCTAGCATTCACGGCCTGAAAGTCCGCGCTACAATTAACTAGCCACCAACTCGCCGGTGCTTACTGGCGCGGCGGCCGGCTCGAAGCCGAAGTAGTCGCGGGCATTGCCGTAGCTGATTCTTTCAACCAGTTCGCCGAGCCAGGGCAGCTCCTCAGCGGGCAGCTCACCGTTTTCGACGTCGCGGCCCAGCAGGTTGCACAAAATGCGGCGGAAATACTCGTGGCGCGGAAACGACAGGAAGCTGCGCGAGTCGGTGAGCATGCCCACGAAGCGGCTCAGCAAACCCATATTGCTGAGGGCGTTGAGCTGCTTCTCCATACCATCTTTCTGGTCCAGAAACCACCAGCCCGAACCAAACTGGATCTTGCCGGCCGAAGAACCGTCCTGGAAGTTGCCAATCATGGTGGCAAACAGGTCGTTATCAGCAGGGTTGAGGTTGTAGAGAATCGTTTTGGCGAGCTTGTCCTGGTTGTCGAGCCGGTCGAGGAAGCGCGAAAGCGCCCTGCCCTGCGCAAAGTCGCCAATCGAATCCCAGCCCGTGTCGGGGCCGAGCTGGCGCAAGGCGCGGGTGTTGTTGTTGCGCAGCGCGCCCACGTGGAACTGCTGCGTCCAGCCCTTTTCCCAGTCTAGCTCAGCCAGGAAAACTAGCATAGCCGACTTAAACTGCTCTATCTCCAGGGCCAAAAGTGGCTCGGCAGCGCTGGCTTTCAAGAAAATAGCGCTGATTTCCGCGTCGGTATAGTCGGCAGCATACAGCTGCTCCAGGCCGTGGTCGGAAAGCCTACCCCCCTGTGCGGCGAAGAAATCGTGGCGCTGACGCAGGGCAGCCTGCAAGTCGGCGTAGGTCTGAATCCCTACCCCCGCCGCGGCGCCCAATTTATCGAGGTACTGGCGGTAGTCGGCGGCCTCGGGCGTCATGGCCTTGTCTGGCCGGAAGGTGGGCAGAATGCGTGTGCCAAAGTCGTGGCTGGCCAGCGCCTGGTGGTATTCGAGCGAGTCGGCCGGGTCGTCGGTGGTGCACACGGTCACCACGTTCATCTTGCGCAGCAGGCCCTGCACCGCGTACTCAGGCGTCTGGAGCAAGGCGTTGCACTGGTCGTAGATGCGGCGGGCGCTGTCCTTGTTCAGTAGCTCGGTGATGCCGAAGTAGCGGCGCAGCTCCAGGTGCGTCCAGTGGTACAAGGGGTTGCGCACGGTGTAGGGCACCGTTTCGGCCCACTTCTCAAACTTCTCCCAATCGCTGGCATCGCCGGTCACGTAGCGCTCGTTCACGCCGTTGGCCCGCATGGCGCGCCACTTGTAGTGGTCGCCGTAGAGCCAGATTTGGGTGATGTTCTCAAACTGCCGGTTCTGGGCAATCTG
>CAZZDR010000032.1:0-9973 GCA_964652535.1 uncultured Hymenobacter sp.
TTGGCACCCGACTTGGTTTTTACTTTGGGCATGGGTTGTGGTTGATTATTGATTGTTTGGTACTGACGCTGAACAACTAAACTAGTTGGCAACGGCAGCCATCAACAAACGGGGTTAAGCTATTCGGTAGCAGCGGGCTCCTCAGTAGGTTTAGCTTCTTTAGGAGCCTTAGGAGCTTTATCCTTGTCAGCAGGAGCAGCAGGCTTGGGAGCTGCCTTAGCAACAACAGCTGCTTTAGGAGCCAAGTAGAGGAACATACGCTTGCCTTCCAGTTTGGGCAATTGCTCTACTTTAGCTAATTCCTCAAGTGCCTGAGCAAACTTGAGCAACAGGATTTCTCCCCGCTCTTTAAAAACGATACTACGGCCTACGAAGTGCACATAGGCCTTTATCTTCGCGCCTTCCTTCAAAAACTCCTGCGCATGCTTGAGTTTAAATTCGAAGTCATGGTCATCGGTATTAGGGCCGAAGCGGATTTCCTTAAGAACCACTTTGGTTTGCTTAGCCTTTAGCTCGCGTGTCTTTTTCTTCTGCTCGTACTTAAATTTCGAGTAGTCGATGACGCGGCACACGGGCGGCACAGCAGTGGGCGAAATCTCCACGAGGTCCAGGTTTTGGTCCTGAGCCATCTTGCGGGCCTGGTCGGTCGGGTAAATACCCTGTTCGACATTATCCCCCACCAGGCGAACCTCGCGGGCGGTGATTTTCTGGTTGATTTTGAACGGCTCCTCCACCTGCTGGCGGGGCACGTACCGACGATTCGGGGTAGCTATGGCGAAAGTCCTCCTGCTAAAATGTGGCGGTAATAATGCGAATAACGGGCATAATGCCTAGTCGTTCGGGGGGCAAATATCCGACTTTTTACTGGCAAATCAAAATGATAGCTGAAATTAATGGGTAATAGCTACTGATTGCTTGTGAATACTAGCGAAGAATTACTATAGTATACACCATTAGTCAATAGCCATTACCCATCAGTAAACTATCCCATTGCCTGTGCTACTTGGTTTTCAACACTTTTGATGAAGCTATCAAGTGGCATTGATCCGATGTCGCCTTCGCCGTGGCGGCGCACGCTAATAAGGCCATCCTGAGCTTCTTTTTCACCAACTACAAGTAGATAAGGTGTTTTAGCGATTTCCGCATCGCGGATTTTGCGTCCAATTCGCTCGTCGCGCGCATCGACGGTGCCACGCAGCTCAGCAGCTTCCAACTTGGCTTTTACTTCGTAGGCATAGTCGGCAAACTTGTCGGAGATAGGCAACACAATAAACTGCTCGGGCGAGAGCCACAGCGGAAAATTGCCAGCGGTATGCTCGATAAGCACGGCCACAAAACGCTCGAGCGAGCCAAACGGCGCTCGGTGAATCATGACTGGGCGCTGCTTGGTATTATCGGGCGCTACATATTCCAGGTCAAAGCGTTCAGGCAGGTTGTAATCTACCTGAATGGTACCCAGCTGCCAGCGGCGGCCTAAGGCATCGCGCACCATAAAGTCGAGCTTGGGGCCGTAGAAGGCCGCCTCGCCCAGCTCCGTGACGGTGGTGAGGCCTTTTTCGGCGGTGGCTTCTTGAATGGCGCTTTCGGCCAAGGCCCAGTTTTCATCTGTACCGATGTACTTGGTCTTGTTGTCGGGGTCGCGCAGCGAAATCTGGGCGGTGAAGTCTACAAAACCCAGCGCCTTAAATACGTAGAGCACCAGGTCAATTACCTTCTGGAACTCCTCCTTTACCTGGTCGGGGCGGCAAAAAATGTGCGCATCGTCTTGGGTAAAGCCGCGCACGCGGGTGAGGCCGTGCAGTTCGCCCGATTGCTCGTAGCGGTAAACGGTGCCAAACTCGGCCAGGCGCACAGGCAGGTCACGATACGAGCGGGGCTTGGTGCGGTAGATTTCGCAGTGGTGCGGGCAGTTCATCGGCTTGAGGAAAAACTCCTCGCCGGGATTAGGCGTCTTGATGGGCTGAAACGAATCAGCGCCGTACTTTTCGTAGTGGCCGCTGGTTACGTACAGTTCTTTGGAGCCAATGTGTGGGGTCACAACCGGCTGATAGCCAGCTTTTACCTGAGCTTTACGCAGAAACTGCTCTAAGCGCTCGCGCAGGGCCGTACCCTTAGGAAGCCACAGGGGCAGGCCAGCCCCTACCCGCTCCGAAAAGGCGAACAATTCCAACTCCTTGCCCAACTTACGGTGGTCGCGGCGCTTGGCTTCTTCCAGCTTTTCGAGGTACTCGGTGAGGTCCTTGGCCTTGGGGAAGGTGATGCCGTAGAGCCGCGTGAGCTGCTTGTTTTTCTCATCGCCGCGCCAGTAGGCACCGGCCACGTTCATGATTTTGGCCGCCTTGATAGTGCCCGTATCAGGAATGTGAGGGCCCCGGCAAAGGTCGGTGAAACTGCCCTGGGTATAGAAAGTAATCTGGCCATCGGCCAGGTTTTCGAGCAGTTCCAGCTTGTAGGGGTCCTGCTTTTCGGTGAAGTAAGCCACGGCTTCCGCCTTGGGCACCTCGCGGCGCTCAAACTTGCTTTTATTTTTGGCTAGCTCGAGCATTTTCTTCTCGATAGCCGGGAAATCATCGCTCGAAATGGTACGGCCTTCGCCCAGGTCTACATCGTAGTAGAAGCCATTTTCGATAGCTGGGCCGATAGCTAGCTTCACACCGGGGTAGAGCGCTTCGAGGGCTTCGGCCATAAGGTGAGCCGAAGAGTGCCAGTAGGCCTGCTTGCCGCCGGCATCATTCCAGGTGAGGATTTCGAGGGTTGCGTCTTCGGTGAGCGGGCGGTGCAGGTCACGGATTTCACCGTTTACTTTCACGGCCAAGGCATTGCGGGCCAGGCCTTCGCTGATGCTGGCGGCGAGGTCGTAGCCCGTCGAGCCGGCTTCGACCGAGCGGACGGAGCCGTCGGGGAGGGTAAGTTGGAGCATAACTACTAAGCTATTGCTTGCGGTGGGCGCAAAGCAGGCGCAAGTTACGCCGGGGGGGCTAGGAAGTAAAGCCAAGCTGCTTTTTAGCCTATCCAGTACCGGCCATGCCCAGCCCCTACCCCCCTGCTAGCGCACCGGCCGCGCCAGAAGTGGGGCCACGGGCTGAGGCCGAGCAGCGGGCGTGGTAGCCGGACGGCGGTAGTAAACTGGCGCGGGGCGTAAGCTATCGGGCAGTAGTGCCCGCACCTGCCCGCTCATTTTCCACACTTTATAGGTCCAGTGCTGGTTGCTAGGGTTTTCGAGCACGAGCATTTGGTACTGGCGTAGGGCTTCGGGCAGGCGGCGCTGCTCCTCCAAGGCTTCGGCCAAGATGGCGCGAGCCTGGGGCAGGCGCGGGTTGCGGCGTAGGGCGCGCTGCAAGTGCGGAATCACGGCTGCGGGCCGCCGGCTGTGGGCGCTGGCCGCCAAGGCTATGCGGTAGTCGGCACGGTACTGCGTCGTATCCAGGGCCAAGGCGCGGCGGTAGTAATAAAGGGCGCTGTCGGGGCGGCCCAATAGCTCGAGTTGGCGGCCGTAGTCGTAGTGCAGCGCTCCAGAGGCTGAGTCGAGGCGCAGGCCCTGGCGGGCGTAGGCAGCGGCTTCTTCAGGCACGCGGTAGGCATTGAGCAAGAACGCCAACTGGTGCAAAATCTCGGGTTGGCGCGGGTCGCGGGCCAGGGCGGCGTGCAGGTAGTCGAGTGCCTGGGTGGTGTCGCGGGTGGCGGCGTAGGCCAAGCCTTTGTAGAACAACGCAGCTGGCTGGTCGGGGTCGAGGCGCAAGGTGCGGTCGAGGCTAGCCAGGGCCTCGTCGTACTGGCGGGCGGCTAGGTGCGTTTCACCTTCGAGCAGCGGCAGCTCGGCCGCGTTGAAGCCCGCGTCGGCGGCGCGGCGTGCGGCAGCCAATGCTTGCGGCAGGCGACCTAAAGCCCGAAAAACGCGGGCTTGTAGGAAGTATAAATCGCCATCCTGGTCATCGATGGCCAAGGCAGTCTCCACATCGTGCAGAGCGGCCGTAGGCTGGCCAGCGGCCAGGCGCAGAGTAGCGCGGCGGGCCAGCAGCCCGGCATTGTCGGGCTGCTGCTGAATGGCGCCGTCGAGCTCATCGGCCTGCACGCGGGGGCCACTTTGCACAGTGGCCAAGTCTACGAGGGTATCGGGCCGCTCGGCGGGGGTAGCATGGCAGCCAGCCAGCAGCAAGGCTAACAATGGAAGAAGCTGGCGAGCCATGAGGGGGTAGGAAAACCGTCGAACAACGCTCAAAAATAGTGCGGGGCAGCGCTTGCGGAGCGGTGAGGCGCCGAAGCTCAGCCGCTGGCGCGCACTTTTGCGGAGGAAGCCGGCGCGTGAGGCTACTACCTTTTACCCCCTTAACCTTAGCTGGCCATGAAAATCTTACTTGTGGAAGACGAGCCCTCGGTAGCCGCCTTTTTGCACCAGGGCCTCACCGAGCAAGACTACACTGTGGACTTGGCCGCCGATGGCCTGCTGGGGCTCCACCGCGCCCAAAGCACGCAGTACGACTGCTTGATTCTGGACCAGATGCTGCCCGGCCTCAGTGGCCTGGAAGTGTGCCGGCAGGTGCGCGCCCACGACCCCAGCGTACCTATCCTGATGCTGACGGCGCTGGGCGAAACAGACGATAAAATCCGGGGCCTCGACGCTGGGGCCGACGATTACCTCGTCAAGCCCTTCGCCTTTGCCGAGCTACTGGCGCGGCTGCGGGCCCTGGTGCGCCGCCGTACCGACGCTCCCGCCGCCACCGCCACGTTGCGCCTGGCCGACCTCACCCTCGACCCCGGCACCAAGCGTGTAGAGCGAGCCGGCCAGCTCATTCAGCTCACGGCCCGCGAGTTTGCCCTGCTCGAATACCTGCTGCGGCACCAGGGCCGAGTAGTGAGCCGGGCTGAGCTACTGGAGTACGTGTGGGACATGAATTTTGACACTGGCTCCAACGTCATCGATGTGTATATCAACTTCTTGCGCAAGAAGGCCGATAAAGGTTTTGCTTCCAAGCTCATTCATACGCTCGTGGGCATGGGCTACGTGCTGCGCGAGGGCTAGCCCCGGCCATCGAGGTTCCTACCCCCTTATTTTCACTAAATAATGTCAATTCGCCTGCGCCTGGCACTTCAATTCGGCACCTTGCTGGTGGTGACGCTGGTGCTTTTCTTGGTGGTGATTTATTTCTTCACCCAGCAGTCGCGGCGCGAAGTATTTACCCAAAGCTTATTTAGCCGGGCCAAGGTGATGGGCCACGTGTATGCCGATGGCCAGGTGCACGCCGACTCGGGCAAGGTGGCCTCGTACCGGCGCTACCTGCGGCAGCTTTACCGCACGCTGCCTTCCGAGGAAGGCCGGGTGTATAATGCCGCGGGGCAACTGGTGTTTCGGGAGGGCCAGCGCAGCTTTAGCCGCCCGGTACCGGTAGCTTGGCTGCAGGAAGTGCGCCGCGCCGGCCGCGCCGTGCTGGAGCCCGAGCACAATTTTCACGAAACGGTGGGGCTGCTCTACGCCGACCCGCGCCTGGGCGAGCTGGTGGTGGTGGCCTCGTCGGTAGACGAGGACAGCCGCCAGCAGCTGCGGGTGCTGCGCCAAGTGCTGGCGGTGGGCCTGCTGGCGGCGGTGCTGTTTACAGGTCTCGGCGGCTGGGTTTTTGCAGGTCAAGCTTTGCGCCCACTGCGCCGCATGATTAGCGAGGTAGACGGCATTACGGCCTCCGACCTGGGCCAGCGGCTAAGCCACACCGCCGGCCCCGCCGACGAACTAGACCTGCTAGCCACCCGGTTTAATCAGCTGCTCGACCGCCTGGAAGCAGCTTTTGCCGGGCAACGCACCTTCGTGCGCGACGCCTCGCACGAGCTGCGCACGCCCCTCACGGCTCTCACTGGCGAACTCGAAGTGGCCCTGCTGCAAGCCGAACGCCCCACGGCCGAGTACCGGCGCGTGCTGCAACGCACCCTCGATGCAGCACGCCAGCTCACTAGCCTCACCAATGGCCTGCTGCAAATAGCCCACGCCTCGGGCGACCCCTCGCAGCTGGCTATGGGGCCGGTGCCGCTCGCCGAACTGCTGCTGCTAGCCCACGAGCAGGTAGGCCACCGCTACCCTACCTGCCGCATCGACATCGAGTTTGGCGACGGCACCGATACCGACGCGTTTACGGTAGTTGGCAACGAGCCACTGCTGCTGTCGGCGGTGCTCAACGTGCTCGACAATGCCTGCAAGTTTTCGGCGGGCAGCGGGCAGCCCGTTACAGCTACGCTGGTGCGGCGCGGTGGCCGCCCTACCCTATTGGTGGCCGACAAAGGCCCCGGCCTGGCGCCTCTCGATTTGGAGCAGGTATTTATCCCGTTTTTTCGGGCGGCAGCGGCGCGGGCGGTGCCGGGCCACGGCATCGGGCTGCCCCTCACGGCACGCATCATGGCCCTGCACGGCGGGCTGGTGCGGCTGGCCAGCGAGCCCGGCGGCGGCACCCGCGTGTGGCTGGAGTGGCCAGCCGCAGCGCTAGCTGCCTAGGCTGCGGGCGCTGTGGCCTTGAGCAGGGTGTTTAGGGAGAGCCCCTACCCCCTCTTTTGTCGGCATTAGGCATTAAATCCTAGCGGGCTGGCAGCATCTGTTTTTTTCTATTGGATATCTAGGTAGCTTCACCTATATGATTTAATTTCCTGTCAAACAATTGATTATACCCTTTAATTTCTTTTTAATTTCACTTTAACTTCATCTTAATTGCGCTGCTGTATTCTTGTGAGAAAACCGAGCTTTTCGGTGAGCTAATCGCCTCTCTTCCCACCCAGTAGTTCATGCAAGTAAGTTCTATCCCAGTGCGCACGGGCACGCCCATTGCCCCAGCCGGCAGGCCCAGCCCACCGCTGCCCAAGCCGTCGGTATTCAGCTCCATTGGCCAGGATGCGCCGGCGGGGCTGGTGGTATTTTTGGTGGCGCTGCCCCTGTGCCTGGGCATTTCGCTGGCCTCGGGTGCACCACTGCTCGCGGGCCTGGTGTCGGGCATTGTGGGCGGGCTGCTGGTGAGTGTCCTTAGCGGCTCGGCAGTGAGCGTGAGCGGGCCGGCGGCGGGCCTCACGGTGGTTATTCTGTCGGCTATCTCAACGCTGGGCTCGTGGCCGGCGGTGCTGGCGGCCACAGTCGTGGCGGGCGCCATTCAGCTGCTGCTGGGCGTGGCGCGGGCGGGCATTATTGCCCTGTACTTTCCGGCGGCAGTTATCCGCGGCATGCTGGCAGCTATCGGCATTATTCTGATACTAAAGCAACTGCCGCACTTCTTGGGAGCCGATACGGACTATTTCGAGGATATGGACTTTCTGCAGTTCAATGGGCAGAATACTTTCTCGGCCATTGCGGCGGCGGCGCGGCACATTAGCCCGGGTTCGGTGCTGGTGGGGGGGGTAGGGCTGGCGCTGGTGCTGCTCTGGGACACTGCGCCGGTGCGCCGGCAGCCCTGGGCGCGGCTAGTGCCGGGGGCGCTGATAGCCGTGCTAGCCTCGGTGGGCCTCAACCAACTGCTGCAACGGATAGCCCCCGACTGGCAGGTGCGTCCCCAGCACTTGGTGAAGCTGCCTGTGCTGGCCTCGTTGGGCCAGCTGGCGAGCGAAATGACGTTTCCTGACTTTAGCGCCCTGCGTCGCCCGGCTACCTACGGCGTGGCCTTCACCATCGCCATTGTGGCCTCGCTCGAAACGCTGCTTAGCGTGGAGGCCGTAGACAACCTCGACCCGCGCAAGCGCCACACGCCCACCAACCGCGAGCTGCTGGCCCAGGGGGCGGGCAACCTGGTGAGCGGCTTGCTGGGCGGCCTGCCCCTCACGGCCGTTATCGTGCGCTCGTCGGCCAACATTGCGGCCGGTGGCCAAACCAAGCTAGCGGCCTTCATCCACGGTATTCTGCTGCTGGTGAGCTTATTGTTTCTGGGTTCGGTGCTCAATATGATTCCGCTAGCGGCGCTGGCAGCGGTGCTGCTGGTGGTAGGTTTCAAGCTGACTAAGCCGGCCCTCTACCGCCGGCAGTGGCAACTGGGCTGGGCGCAATTTGGGCCGTTTATCATCACCATTCTGGCCGTGCTTTTCACCGATTTGCTTAAGGGCGTGAGCATTGGGCTTGTAATTGGCTTCTTCTTCATCCTGAAAGACAACGCCAAAGCGGGCTCCTACTTGCGGCGCGACACCAGCGACGCTGATGCCGACGATGCCAACGCCCTGCTGCACCTACGCCTGCCCGAGCACGTGTCCTTTCTCAACAAGGCCAGCATCGTAACGACGCTGGAACAGCTACCCAGCGGCAGCCGCGTCTTGCTCGACGGCACTCGCTCCGACGTTATCGATCACGACGTGCTCGAAGCCATTGAGGCCTTTCGGCAGGCGGCTCCGGCGCGGGGCATCGACCTGGAGCTGCGTGGTATTGCGCACGTGGCGATGGGTGCGCACTAAGCACCGACTATTTTTTCACTTACTTTCCCTACCCCTGTTTTCTATTCCCCATGCCTTCAACTAAAGCGCAGACCGCGGCCCGTACTACTGGCGGCGTGCAAGATATTCTGGCCAATAATCGCCAGTGGGTGGCCACCAAAAACGCTGAAGACCCCGAGTTTTTCAAGCGCCTGGCCAATGGCCAAACGCCGCGTTACCTCTTCATTGGCTGCTCCGACTCGCGGGTGCCGGCCTCGGGCATCACGGGCACTGGCCCTGGCGAGATGTTTGTGCACCGCAATATTGCCAACATGGTCGTGCACAGCGACATGAACCTACTCAGCGTGCTGCAATATGCCGTAGAAGTGCTGGGTGTGCGCGACATTCTGGTGGTGGGCCACTACGGCTGCGGCGGTGTGGCAGCGGCGGCGGCCAATAAGCAGTACGGCCTGATTGATAACTGGCTGGTGAACATTCGCGACGTGGTGCGCCTGCACGAAACCGAGCTATTGCGTATCCAAGACGAGAAGCAGCGCCTGCGCCGCCTCGTAGAGCTTAATGTGGAGGAGCAAGTTCGCAACCTAGCTAAGACCAACATCATCCAGAATGCCATGCGCAGCGACAGCCCACCACGCCTGCACGGCCTCGTGTACGACATCGCCGACGGCGTGCTCAAAGACTTGCAGGTGAGCGAGGAAGCGCTTATTCAGGACTTGGCTCACATCTACAGCACCCAGGTTACGCCGATTGTGGCCCATACCCCTACGCCAGCCGAGCCCGACCGGCAGGAGGACAGCAGCCGCTACCAGGGTGCCCACCACGACCCCAGCACCGAACCTACGCCTGAGCTAGCTACCGCATAGCTACCCAACCAGCTTATTTAAAATGACTACGGCCCCCGCTACCTTGGTAGTGGGGGCCGTAGTCATTTTAAGGATTAATGCGCCGCGGCGTTGGGGGTAGGGCGGGTTTGCAGGTGCTGGTACCAGCGGGCATGCTCGCGGTCGCGCCGCGCTGTGGCCCGCAGCAGGGGGGGTAGCATTTGCTGGCACAAGCGGTTCATGGTCAGGTCTTCGCTCGTATAAGTAGGCAGCTTAATGGCCTTCTGAAGCACGCCGATGGCGCGGTGCCGCAGCCCCTGATACTTGTACATGCGTGCTAGGTCGTAGCAATACTGAATGCGGGTAGAGTCGAGCTGGCGGGCTTTTTCGAGAGCAACAATCGCTTTTTTGGACGTTGCTCCCTGGGGATAGCCTCCTAGCACAATGCGCGAAAATGTCTTTTCCAGCACATTGTAATGCGCCACGCGGTAGTGCCAGCGGCCCAGCAGCTGCCAGGCCTCGGGCAAGTCGGGACGACGCTCGGCGGCCAGAAAAACAGGCGTTCGCAGCTGCTTAAAAATCCGGAGCCGGTCGCGGGCACTCAGTAGCCCGGCCTGGCTAAACAAGGCCAGGGCCAGCGCGTAATTGCTTTCGCCCCCCAGCGGGTGCACGGCCAGAGCGCGCTCGGCATAGTCTTGGGCCGCCGTGAAATACGCTTTTTTGCGGGTTTCGTCCGAGTAGCGATTGCCGATGCTCACGCTCAGCACGGCCGC
>CAZZDR010000032.1:10073-20360 GCA_964652535.1 uncultured Hymenobacter sp.
AAGCGGCGGGGCATAACAGCAACTGTTGGTGAGCAACCGGCAGCTTTAGTATGTAGCCGTCGGCAACGTAGCTCGGGGGGTAGGGGCAGCTAGGCGTCATGGCTAAATGACGTTACATTCAGCTATATCGCCTGGCTGCCCCTACCCCCCTCCCTCGCTAAAACAATGGCAGCTGCGCCTTAGGCCGCCGCAGCAGCGCTTGTGACTGCGCCACTTCTTCGTCTGTAACTTCCACGGCCATGGGTTGCTCGGGCGTGTCGTCGGTTGCCTCGCTACTCCCCTCCGGCTTGGTGGGGCCGCGGCGCTTGGCCTCGCGGCGAGTGGGCTCGGGGCCTTCGTCGGTGAGCAGGGCCAGGCTGTGGACTTTGTAGTAGTTGAGCTTGTTGCCCATTGCCTTCCAGCCTTTTACCTCGATAAACTGGTCGAGGCGCAGGGTTTCGGTTTCCTTGTCGGCTTTCTTGTCGCGTTGCAGCTTCACCTCCACTTCCGGCTCGGCGAAGGTGGTCGCGGCCAGCAGCTTCGAGCCCTTGGTTTCGGAAATAAATAGGAAGCGCTTGTCCATCGTCGTAGTTTCGATGTGGAAACGCTTGACGTAGTGGGTCTTGGTTTCGCCATCTACGTAGGCGGCGCTCACTACCGTGTCGGGCTCCAGCTTGCGGAGCAGCACGATGTTGGGCACGTCGAAGTGCGTGGCCGTCGAGGGCGCGGTCAGCTCATACGAGCCGTCTTTGTACACTACCAGCACTACGTGCTCGGTGTCGAAGGTGCCCAGGTAGCGGCCGTGGCCAGTGTGGTTGAGCTTGCTTACCACGCTGTCGAAGAACACTTCACGCCCACCCAGCGTACTGTCGCCTAGCGACTTTTGGGTTATTTTCTTGATGGGCTGTTTGGTCACGATGTTGCCCATCGACCCCTTGCCTTTGATGGCCAGCTCGGCAAAGTCGAACTCGAACTGTTTGACCCGCGCCGGCGCTTTGTCGGAAAGCTGAATGGTCACGGTTTCGCTTTCCGAGTTAGGATTGGCCGTGAGATACAGCGTTTTAGTACCCTTGGTAGCCTTGGTCAGGTCGTAAATTTTGTCGCGTGTGATACCCGACACCAGGAAACGCTTGGCAAAGCTGATGCCACTGGCGCCATCCACGTACACCATGTTGTACACTAGCCGGTCGTCGTTCTTGTTGTACACGCCCACGTGCAGCAAGTCCTTGCCCATAAAGGTCTTTTCCGCAATCCGGGACACCACAAATGTGCCATCGCGCCGGATGGCGATGATGTCGTCTAGGTCCGAGCAGTCGGCAATGTGCTTGACCAGGTCTTCCTTTTCCTTGTCTTTTTTCAGGCCGTAGCCCACGAAGCCATCCTGGTAGTTGACGTAGAGCTTCTGGTTGGCCACGGCTACTTTCTGGGCCGTTACCACGTCGAAGGTGCGCAGTTGGGTTTTGCGCTCGCGCCCTACCCCATACTTCTTGAGCAAGTTTTCGAAATACGCAATGGCGTAGCGCGTAATGTTGGCCAGGCTATCAGCCACTTCGGCCAGCTCGGCGTCGAGGCGCTGAATGTATTCCTCGGCCTTAAAACCGTCGTATTTCGAAATGCGCTTGATACGGATTTCGGTGAGGCGCGTGAGGTCGTCTTCGTTCACCGGACGGCGAATAACCAGGCGCAAATCATTAGCTTTTAGCTTCTCGCCTTCGACCCGCACAAACTTCTTGAGGCCCGCGTCAATGGTTTCCAGAATCTCCTCCCAGGTTTCGCACTCCTCTATTTTGCGGTATATGCGGTTTTCAATGAAAATCTTTTCCAGCGACGCCGAATGCCACTTTTCCTGCAGCTCCTGCTGCCTGATTTCGAGCTCGCGCTCGAGCAGACGCACGGTTTTGCCAGTGCTCAGGCGCAGCATGTCTTCCACGCCCACAAAGCGCGGCTTGTCGTCGATGATGACGCAGGTGTTGGGCGAGAGCGAGATTTCGCAGTCGGTGAAGGCGTAGAGCGCGTCGATGGTGAGGTCGGGGCTGATGCCGGGCGGCAGCTGCACCTGAATCTCGACCAAGGCAGCGGTGTTGTCCACCACCTTCTTAATCTTGATTTTGTTGGCTTCTGAGGCCTTCACGATGCTTTCCATGAGCGCCGTGGTGGTGGTGCCGTACGGAATGTCGCGGATGATGAGCAGCGTCTTATCAACCTTTTCAATCGTGGCCCGCAGCCGGATGCGCCCGCCGCGCTGCCCGTTGTTGTAGTTGCTAATGTCGGCGAGGCCACCCGTCGGAAAATCCGGATAGAGCTGAAAGTCCCTACCCCGCAGCACCGCGATACTCGCCTGGCACAGCTCGCGAAAGTTGTGCGGCATAATCTTGGTGCTCAGGCCCACGGCAATGCCCTCTACCCCCTGCGCTAGCAGCAACGGAAACTTAACGGGCAGCGTGGTCGGCTCACGCTTGCGACCGTCGTAGCTCATTTGCCACTCCGTGATGTCGGGGTTAAAGACGACTTCGAGGGCAAATTTGCTGAGGCGGGCTTCGATGTAGCGCGGCGCGGCAGCCGAGTCGCCGGTGCGCACATCGCCCCAGTTGCCCTGCGTCTCAATGAGCAAGTCCTTCTGGCCCAGGTTTACCATAGCGTCGCCGATGCTGGCGTCGCCGTGGGGGTGGTACTGCATGGTTTGCCCAATGACGTTAGCCACCTTGTTGAAGCGGCCGTCGTCCATCTCTTTCATGGCGTGCAAGATGCGGCGCTGTACAGGCTTTAGGCCGTCTTCCACAGCCGGCACGGCACGCTCCAGAATAACGTAGCTGGCATAGTCCAAAAACCAGTTTTGGTACATGCCGCGCACGTTATTCATGTCGTGGATTACCTCACCGGGCGCAAACTTAGCCTCCTCGTCCTCGGCTTGAGCTTCTTCGGGCGAGTCAGGCTCCGGCTCGGTTCCCGTGGTTAATGGGTCCGATTCAGCACCCAATGCGTCGTCGTCGCCGAATAGCGCGTGGGCTACTACTTGGGTCGCCTCGGCCGCAGCGTCGGTCACTGGGGTGCCGGCCGTAGTATCGAGAGCCGGATTGGCTGACGCGCGCAAGTCAAAATCCAGCGAATCACCCGGCGCAAGGTAATCAGGCTCAGAATCGTCGGCAGAAAGGAAAGGAGAATTAGCCACTGGGAAGAACGTAAAATCGGCAAGCTGCCGTCAAAAGTACCGTAAAAAATGGGGCAATGCACCAGTTTACTAAAGCTAGTACAACTCGGAAAGTTCCCAAAAATATTAGTCAATCAGCCACTGTGCGCTACTAACGCCACTGGCAAAACGATGCATTGCGCTAAGCAAAAATCCCTACCCACTGGTTGGGTAGGGATAAACTTTCTGAGCTACTGCCGCTAGCTGCTGGATTCTTCCAGCGCGGGGCTGGGCAGGGTATACTGCACGTAATTGAGCAGCTTATCGAGCAGCGGGTTAGGCAGGTTGGGTAGCAGAGGCAGCAGAAAAGTGGCGTCGGCCGTGTCGAGGTGGCCCGATAACTCGGTTAGCTCGCTGGGGGTAGCAAACCGGTAGCCCATGTGCCAGCCACTAAAGCGCCGCCGGTCGAGCATGCCCGCCGCCAGCAGCTGCAACCGGTAATGACGCGGGTCGTGCACGATGCACTCGAAATAGAGCCGGTGAATCGCTTCCGGCGAGCCTTCAAGCACCTGAATAAACCGGCCATCGGGCGCATACAGTAGCATGCCGGTCAGCTCATTGGCTTCGTTATGAGCGCGTGCTTTGCGCAATAGCTCGGCCAGCTCACTTTCGGTAAACAGCTCCCTGGCTTGACTTTCATAAATCAGGTGATGTAGCGGCATTCTTTATTATACGGCGGGCTTATAATCAGTGTTTTATCTAAGCAATAAGCTAGTCGTTAAGCCAGTGCAATTTCAGCCACGGGCAGCACATCACTAGTTATCAGGTCCTTTTCGAGGCGTAGGTTGTCAATGATGAACTCCTGCCGGGCAGGTGTATTCTTGCCCATATAGTAGGCCAGCACCTGCTGTACCGAGCGGTCAGACTGCAAAATAACTGGCTCCAACTTGATATTCTCGCCGATAAACTTACCAAATTCATCAGGCGAGATTTCGCCCAAACCTTTGAAGCGCGTCACTTCGGGGTTGCGGCCCAGCTGGCGCATGGCCGTCTGCTTTTCGCCCTCGTTGTAGCAGTAGATGGTCTCCTTTTTGTTGCGCACCCGGAACAGCGGTGTTTCTAAAATGTAGACGTGGCCATTGCGCACGAGGTCGGGGAAAAACTGCAAGAAGAATGTGAGCAGCAGCAGCCGTATATGCATGCCATCGACATCGGCGTCGGTGGCAATCACCACGCGGTTGTAACGCAGGCCCTCAAGTCCTTCCTCAATATTGAGCGCGTGCTGCAATAGGTTAAACTCCTCATTCTCGTACACAATCTTCTTCTTGAGCCCAAAGCAGTTGAGCGGCTTGCCGCGCAGGCTGAACACAGCCTCCAGCTCCACATTGCGGCTTTTAGTAATGCTGCCGCTGGCCGAGTCGCCTTCGGTGATGAAGAGCGTAGTGAGTGGCTCTTTTTCGGCGCCGTCCCTAGCGTTTTCGCCCAGGTGAAAGCGGCAGTCGCGCAGCTTGCGGTTGTGCAGGTTGGCTTTTTTGGCGCGCTGGTTGGCCAGCTTTTTCACGCCGGCCATGTCTTTGCGCTCGCGCTCGCTCTGCTCGATACGCTTTTTAAGGCGCTCCTTGGTTTCGGGGTTTTTGTGAAGGTAGTTGTCGAGGTGTTCCTTCACAAAGTCGAGGATGAAGCCGCGTACCGTCGGCCCGTCGTGCCCCATGTTGAGGCTGCCAAGCTTGGTTTTGGTTTGGCTCTCAAACACCGGCTCCTGCACTCGCACTGAAATGGCGCCGATGACGGACGCCCGAATGTCGGCCGCGTCGTACTCCTTGCCATAGTGCTCGCGCACAGTCTTCACCAATGCTTCGCGAAACGCAGCTAAGTGCGTGCCCCCCTGGGTAGTATACTGGCCATTGACGAAGGAGTAGTACTCCTCGCCGTAATCGTTGCCGTGGGTCAGGGCTACCTCGATGTCATCACCTTTCAACTGAATGATGTCGTAGCGGCGGCTTTCCTGGTCGGTCTTGTCGCTGAGCAAATCGAGCAGGCCGTGCTCCGATACGTACTTCTGGCCGTTGAAATGGATGGTAAGCCCAGCGTTGAGGTAGCAGTAGTAGCGAATCTGGTTTTCGAGGTACTCCGGGATAAAGCGGTAGTTTTTGAAAACCGTGTCGTCGGGCTGAAAGCTGATGAGCGTACCGTTGCGCTGGCTGGTTTTCTGGGGCTTGGGGTCGCTCATGAGCTGGCCCTGCGAAAACTCGGCGGCCTTGAGCTGGCCTTCGCGCACGCTTTGCACCAGGAAGTAGCTGCTCAGCGCATTCACGGCCTTGGTCCCTACCCCATTCAAGCCGACCGACTTTTGGAAAACCTTGCTGTCGTACTTGCCGCCGGTGTTGATTTTGCTCACCACATCCACGACTTTGCCCAGCGGAATGCCGCGGCCATAGTCGCGCACCTGCACCTTGCTTTCCGATATCTTAATCTCGATGGTGCGCCCGTAGCCCATCACGTGCTCGTCGATGCAGTTGTCGATTACCTCCTTCACCAGCACGTAGATGCCGTCGTCGTAGGCCGAGCCATCGCCGAGCTTGCCAATGTACATGCCCGGCCGCAGGCGAATGTGTTCGCGCCAGTCGAGCGAGCGAATACTGTCTTCGTTATAATTGTGGGCGGGGGCGGCAGGTAGGGACTCACTCATGGGGCAGGCGGCAGAAAAAGTAGCGTTAACGGGGCAAAATAACGGCGGAAATCGCGGCCGGCCGCAACGCAGCTTGCCAGCAGCCTTAGTTTTTCCGGCCAATTTGCTTAGTTAACACCAACTGCGCGCACCCAGTTCGCGCGGGCTGGTCCCAACGCGGCGGCCCGCTTTGCGTAAGCGCCCTACCCTCTTTCTGTCAGGCATTAATTTACTAGCTTATACTCGACATGTTACCTCCTGCCAATCAATTCAATACACCGCGCAATATTCCTTCGCCGACCATCAACCACGCGCCGGCGCAGGTTAAGCAGTCGCCGGTCGTGCACTACACCTTTATGCTTGTGGGGCTGTCGCTGCTGGTATTTGTGCTGCACAGGCTCGACGACCTGCTGCTGCCGCTGCTCTACGCCATCTTGCTGTCGTTACTGCTGATGCCGCTCGTGACTAAGCTCGAAAGTTGGCGTTGGCCACGGATGCTGGCCATTGCCACGGCTATTATCCTTGTTATTGTTAGCTTGGCGGTGCTCATCTACCTATTTGGCTCGCAGATAGTTGGCTTGCGCAATGAGATTCCGCTCATTCAAACTAAGTTGGTAGCATATTTTGACCAAATACAGCAGCAACTTAGCCATCGCTTTGGCTTTCAGCCTATTAGTCATGACGAAATCATCAGCTCTTCGCTCGACACGGCGCGCAAGGATGCCAGCAAGTACCTGGGCTCGACGCTCAGCACCACTATTGGCGTGCTGAGCACCGTTACGCTGGTGCCGATTTATATCTTTTGCTTTCTGTATTACCGCGACCACCTGCGCCAATTCATGTTCCGCTTTGTGGAGCCCGACAAGCGCACGACCGTGCTGCATACTGTCGATAATATCCAGAGCGTGGTGCAGGGCTACATGACGGGCTTGCTCACCGTTATTGTGTTGGTTTCTATCATGAATGCCATCGGGCTGCTGCTGCTGGGAGTGAAGTACGCCATTTTCTTCGCTGTCTTTGCCTCTATCCTGGCCGTCATTCCCTACGTGGGCATCACGGTAGGCTCGATTATTCCGGCTCTGATAACGTTTGTGGAAAGTGGTTCGCCAAGCCACGGCCTAGCGGTGATTGCCGTATTTATGGGTGTGCAAGTCATTTCCGACAACATCCTGTCGCCGATGATAACGGCTTCCAAGGTGAGCCTGAACCCGCTTACGGCCATTATTGCGCTCATCTTGGGCGGTGAGCTGTGGGGCACGCCGGGCATGATTTTGAGCGTGCCCATCTCGGCCGTTATCAAAGTGGTGCTGGATGCCAACAAAGGCACCGAGGCGTGGGGTTTCCTGCTCGGCGACGTGGGCGATAGCGAGGCCAAGAAGAAGGAAGCAGCCGACGACCGCGACTTTATGACCAAGCTGCTCGACAAGTTTCGCGGTAAGCGCCCGCCCGTGGTAGAAGAACCACAGCTGCCACCGATGTCCACCACCCGGCGTTCGCAGCGGGTGGGCGCCCCCGAATAGCTTTTTACAGGGCCTAGCGTAACCCCACCTACCTCCACCCGTATGAGGCAAGCAGTTAGTGGCACCTTACGGACGCCGCATCTTACCTCTCCTTTCCACAACACGTTATTTTGTTTTAGTCATGGCTAACGAACTCATTGCCCGCGCCCTTACCGATATCCTCAACCTCAACCGCACGTCGGTAAAAGGCTACCAGGAGGCTGCCGAAGAAGTAAAAAGCGCCGATTTGAAAGCTAAACTGAGCCAGTTCTCGCAGCAGCGCGCCGGCTTTGTAGCCGACCTCGAAGGCTTTGCCAAGCAGTACGGCATTGATGCCCAGGACACCACGGCCGAAGGCCTCGTAACTGAAGCCGCTGCCGCTGTGCACCGCGGCTGGATTAATATCAAGTCGGCCATTACGGGCCAGGATGACTCAGCTGTACTGGACGCCGCCGAAACCGGCGAAGCCACTGCCCTGAAAACCTACGAAACCGTGCTGTCGTCGAACGATGTACCAGCTGGTGCCAAGTCGGTATTCCAGCAGCAGCACGATGCCATCCTGCAAGCCAAGAACTGGCTGGCAATGAACAAGAACAAGTAATCGCCGAGTCGGCTATTGCCTGAGAAAAGCCCGCTGGTGCAAACCGGCGGGCTTTTTTGTGCGCGGGCGGCAACTAACGGGTGCCCTAACTTTGTTAGCAGCACTCGCCCTCCTACCCCCGCGCCTTGTACGCTATCATTGACTTAGAGACTACCGGCGGCCAGCCCGCCAACGACCGCATCACGGAGCTGGCCATCTTTGTGCACGACGGCCAGCGAGTGGTCGATTCCTACACCACGCTCGTCAATCCGGGCCGGGCCATTCCGCCCTTTATTACGCAGCTCACGGGCATTACCAACGACATGGTGGCCGATGCGCCCCGCTTTCACGAGGTGGCCCGCAAGGTGGTGGAAATGACCGAAGGCTGCGTGTTCGTGGCCCACAACGTGCGGTTTGACTACTCGTTTCTCAAAAAGGAATTTGCTGACCTAGGCTACAACTACTCGCGCAAAACGCTGTGCACCGTGCGCCTGAGCCGCTCGCTGATACCGGGCCAGCCAAGCTACAGCCTAGGCAAGCTGTGCCAGAATATTGGCATCCCATTGGAGGGTAGGCACCGCGCCGCCGGCGATGCCGAAGCCACAGCGGTGCTTTTCGACCGCCTGCTCAAAATAACCCAGGCCAGCGACGCCCAGGAAGCCAGCGATGCCGATGCCTTGGCCCGCGTAGACGCCTTGGCACCCGCCGGACGCAGCGCCACTCCCGCTACTACCGACAAAAAGCCCAGCCCGCGCCGCGTGGCGGCCATGGCGCAGGCCATCAAGACGGCGCTCCTACCCCCCCTCATCACGCCCGAAAAGGTAGCTTCGCTGCCGCAGGAAACGGGCGTGTATTACTTCCACAATGAGGCGGGCGAGGTTATTTATGTGGGCAAAAGCATCAATATCTACAAGCGCATTCAGCAACATTTTGCGGTGGATGTAAAGTCGCGCAAGAGCCTGGATTTCAAGAACTCTATTGCCGACATCACCTATGAGCTAACCGGCTCGGAACTGGTGGCGCTGCTCTACGAGTCGCACCTCATCAAACAGCTCAAGCCGGCGTATAACCGGGCGCAGCGGCGGTCGGTGTTTCCGGCGGGCATCTACCTCAAGACCGACGACAACGGCTACAAATGCCTGTACTACGGCCGCGCCGACGCCCGCAACTCGGAGATTCCCATCATCGCGCTCGGCAACCAGTACAAGGCCCAAGGATTTCTGTATCATAAGGTTGCTAAATACAACCTGTGCCAAAAGCTGTGCGGGCTTTACAAGACGCAGGGCGCGTGCTTCGACTACCAGGTGCACCGCTGCCAGGGCGCGTGCGTGGGCCAGGAGCCGCCCGAGAGCTACAACCAGCGCGTGGACGAGGCCATCGACAGCATTACCTACGAGCACGAGTCGTTCGTAATTATCGGCACGGGCCGGCGGGCCGACGAGAAGTCGCTGGTCGTGATTGAGAACGGCCGCTACGTGGGCTTCGGCTACGTCGATGAAACGTTTTCGGCACGCAAGCTGGCCGACTTTCGGCAAGCCGTGAAGCCCTACGCCGATAATAAGGACGTGCAGCAGATTATCCGCCAGTACGTGCGCACCAAGCGCAAGGGCGAGCAGGTGAAAATATTCGGGTAAAATGTAGCTTTAGCTTGCGAGGGAGCGCAGCGAGCAACTGGCGCCTGCCCCCGCGCGGGGCTGCCCGCTCGCTGTGCTCCCTCGCACGATAAACTACTTCGCCCGCCAGCTCACATAGGCCCCTACCCCCCCGCCGGGCAGCAAAGTGGGACTAAACTGCCATTCGGCCCGGGCGGGCTTGGGCAGCGCCATTCCTACCCCCTGCCGGTCGGCCGGGTGGCGGCCCCAGCGGTGGCGGTGCGAGAGGTAAGCCAAGTGTGCCGATAGGATGCCCACGCCCGCGCCGGCAAACACGTCGGCCTCCCAGTGCTTATTGTTCAGCATTCGGAACGCGCCTACAGAGGTAGCCAGCGCGTAGGCGCCCACGCCATACCACTGGCTTTTGTCGCGCAGCTCGGTGTGCACGATGCTAGCCGCCAAGAATGCCTGCGCCGTGTGGCCCGACGGAAACGAGCGGTAGTCGGAGCCATCGGGCCGCAGGTGCTGAGTACTAACCTTGATGAGGTACACCGAGCCCAGCATCAGGGCTTCCGACTTGGCCAGGATGAGGGCCAGGTTCACGCGGTCGTTGCGGCTCTCGGTACCAAAGGCCAGCACGGCGCCCAGCTCCAAATAGGGCGCCCATTGCAGGTAGTCGTCCAGGTGGTTGCTAAAATTCGGGAAGTTGCGCTGAATGTCGCGCCGCGCATCATACGACGAGTAAAATCCGTGGTCGTCTACCACGCTAATGCCGTAGCCAATGAGCACAGCCGGCACGATGCTGGCGCGCACCAGTTTGCCCTGGTACCAAGGCTTGGCGG
>CAZZDR010000033.1:0-13381 GCA_964652535.1 uncultured Hymenobacter sp.
CTGGCCAGGCAGCTCCTGCACGAAGCGCGCCAGAATAAAATCGGCCGACTTGTCGGGTGAGGTGCTTCCTTCGGGGTCGGCCTGGCGTTGTTCGTGGCCACCAATAATGAGTAGGCGGCCTTTGGGATTGGTAGTTCGGGGCATGAAAAAGACTAGTAGAAAGGTGGGGCGCTAAGGGAGTTACTCGTCGCGCCAGATGGCGACAAACGGCGCAGCCTCGCCCACGCGGTAGGCGCGGCGCATGACGTTGGTATTGAATTCTAGGGCGATGTGGCCCTGCGGGTCGATGGCGATGATGCCCTTGTCGCCGTGCAGTTCGTGGTCGCGCAGGGCAATAGCTGCCTGGCAAGCCTCGGCCAGGGGCAGGCCTTTGTACTTCACCAGCGCATATACCTCGTGGGCCAGCGCGCCGCGCATAATGACCTCACCGTCGCCGGTGCACGACACGGCGCAGGCCTCGTTGGTGGCGTAGGTGCCGCCGCCCAGCACGGGGCTGTCGCCCACGCGGCCCTTGGCCTGGCCTTCGATGCCGCCGGTGCTGGTGGCCACGGCCACGTTGCCGGCCTGGTCGAGCGCTACCGCGCCTACTGTGTCGTGGCCAGCCCGCTTTTCCGATTCTTGCTGAGCCAGGTCCAGCCACTGCTTACGGGTTTTCTGGGTCTGAAAAAAAGCCGGCGCGGCCAGTGGCAAGCCACGTTCGAGGGCCAGCTCCAAGGCCCCTTCGCCGGTCAGGGCCACGTGCGGGCTGTGCTCGAGCACGGCGCGGGCCAGGCTAATGGGGTGCTGCACGTACTTGACGCTGCTCACGGTGCCGGCCTGCAGGGTGCGGCCATCCATAATGGCGGCGTCCATCTCGGCTTCGCCCTGGCGGGTGAGGCTGGCACCGCGGCCAGCGTTGAAGTGCTCGTTGGCTTCGAGGCTACGCACGGCGGCCTCTACGGCGTCGAGCGCACTGCCGCCCTGGTTCAGAATAAGCCAGCCCGCGTGCAGGGCTTCGCCCAAGCCTACGCGCTGCAAATCAGCTTCTTCTTGGCTCAGCTCGCCGGGCTTCATCGTTACGGCACCGCCGTGCACTACTATGGCGTACGTACTCATAGGTGGCATGTGCGAAGACAGGTGGGAAAAGAACAGCGCACAGCCGTTAGTAACGAGCTTCTCCCAGGCTAGGGATGCAGAATAAATACCCGTTTTACGGCGGGAAACCGCGCCAATCGCTTCCGTATTTACACGGAGCAGGTAGTACCCCAGCACCAAAGCGGCCTGATTAGCAGCTCGCCAGCCTTTGGGCCCTACCCTCCCTTTGGCCGGTAAGTATTCTTCATTTAGTTACCGGCTGGCAAGGGGGTAGGGCTGCTTCAGGCCAAGGCAGCGGCAGCTTGGCCCACCCCGTATTTCTACGGAGTAGCGAGCGAAATATTGCACACTAAAATCCGTATTTATTGCCTGGCTCCTAACCAGCTACTAGCCGTTAACTAAGCGCCCGGCACTTGCTGGGCGGCTTCTTGACTCGCTTCGCTTTCTGATGGAAAACAGCCCCAATACCAACCCTAGCCAGGCTGGCAAAACCGACCAGCAAACCGCCAACAACGTGCCCAAAAGCGGCGAGCGGCCCGACCAGGGCGCGGCCCCCGTGATGAACCCCTGGGCAAATTCCAATAAAGACGACGCCGACAAACGCCTTATGCCAGCACCCGACACGCTGGGGGCCAAGCAAACGCACCCCATCCTAGCGCAGCCGCCCGAAGAGCTGCTCGACCTCCAGTTGAGCCGTCCGGCCAAGGTGGCGGCCGGCGTGATGGCGGTACTCAAATCGGGCAGCTTTAGCTTCAGCGAGGATGGGCCGGTGCGCGGCACCCACGCGCTGCTCAATCTTAATCAGAAAGACGGCTTTGACTGCTCTTCCTGCGCCTGGCCCGACCCCGACGAGCACCGCTCGTTTGCTGAGTTTTGCGAGAACGGCGCCAAAGCCACGGCCTCCGATGCACAGTCGGACCCGGTGGGACCGGATTTTTTTGCCAAGCACAGCCTGGTGGATTTGTCGCACATGACCGACCGCGACCTCAACAACGCCGGCCGCCTCACGCACCCGATGGTGCTGCGGCCGGGGGCCACGCACTACACGCCCATTTCCTGGCAGGAAGCTTTTCACCTGGCTGGCGACGAGCTGAATGCCCTAAAATCGCCCGACGAGGCCATTTTCTACACCTCGGGCAAGGTGCCGAATGAGCCAGCGTATCTGTACCAGCTGTTTGTGCGGCAGTTTGGCACCAACAACATGCCCGACTGCTCCAACATGTGCCACGAGAGCAGCGGCGCGGCCATGAGCCCCACCACCGGCCTCGGCAAAGGCTCGGTGACGCTTAACGATATGCATGAGGCCGAAGTCATCCTCATCATCGGCCAGAACCCCGGCACCAATCACCCGCGCATGCTCACGGCCCTGCAAAAAGCCAAGCGCAACGGGGCCAAGATTATCAGTATCAACCCCTTGCACGAGGCAGGCCTACTGCATTTCAAAAACCCGCAGGACTTCATGAACCCGCTAAAGGCGCTGGGCACGCTGCTCGGCGATGGCACGCCCATCACCGACATCTACCTGCAAGTGCGCATTAATAGTGACCAGCTCGTGATACGGGGCTTGATGAAATGCCTGCTCGAAGCCGAGGAGCTGAACCCCAACCAGGTGCTCGACCACGACTTCATGCGCGACTACACCACTGGCTACCCCGACTTGGTGAAGAACCTGCACGAGACGAGCTGGGCGGACATTGAGGAAACCAGCGGCCTCACCCGCGCCCAAATTCAGGAAGCTGCCAGCCTCATAGCCCGCCACAAAAAGGTGATAACGTGCTGGGCGATGGGCCTCACGCAGCAGAAAAACGGCGTGTATACCATTCAGGAAATCATCAATATGCATTTCATGAAGGGCGCCATCGGCATCCCGGGCGCTGGCCTGTGCCCGGTGCGCGGCCACTCCAACGTGCAGGGCGACCGCACGATGGGCGTGTGGGAACGGCCCGGCGATGACTTTTTGGATGCGCTCGAAAAGGAATTCCGCTTTAAAGCGCCGCGCGCGCACGGCCTCGACGTGGTTGACTCGGTGAAGGCGTTGCACGACGGTAAGGTGAAGGTATTTATGGCGATGGGCGGCAACATGCTCTCGGCCTGCTCCGATACCGAGTTTGTGGCCGAGGGCATGCGCAAGCTGCGCCTCTCCATCCACGTCACGACCAAGCTCAACCGTGGCCACCTCGTCAACGGCGAAATGGCCTTGCTGCTACCCTGCCGCGCCCGCGTGGATATTGACATGCAGAAGAGCGGCCAGCAGTTTATGAGCTGCGAAAACTCGATGGGCGTGGTCAGCATGAGCAAGGGCGTGCTAGAGCCGCTGCCCGGCGAAATGCTGAGCGAAGTCGCCATTGTGTGCGGCATTGCCCTGGCCACGCTCGGCGAACGCACCACCGTCGACTGGGTGGGCTGCACCCAGAACTACGACCTCATTCGCGACTACGTGGCCCGCACCATTCCGGGCTTCGAGGACTTTAATGAGAAGTTGCGCCACCCCGGCGGCTTCTACCTACCCAACGGCCCCCGCGAACGCAACTTCACCACCGAGAATGGCAAGGCCAATTTCACAACCACGCCCTACGAAAAGCACGTGCTCGAACCCGGCCAGCTAGTGCTGATGACCATCCGCTCGCACGACCAGTTCAACACCACGGTGTACGACTACAATGACCGCTACCGCGGCATTCACAACGAGCGCCGCGTCATCTTTATGAACCCCGCCGATGTGGCCGAGCGTGGCCTGCGCGAGAAGCAGCTGGTCACCATCACCAGCCACTTTGAGGGCCAGCAGCGCCACGCCGAGAAGTTTATTGTGGTGCCCTACGACATTCCGTCGGGCAACTGCGCCGTGTACTTTCCGGAGGGTAACGTGCTGGTACCCATCGGCTCGGTGGCCTACAAGAGCAACACGCCCACCTCCAAGTTTGTAGTCGTGACGGTGGCTCCGGTGGAAATGCCCGTCGGTACCAGCGCTCCAACGGCCCGGCAAGTAGCAGTGCCAGCTTAGCGAGCAGCGAGGCCAGGCTTGGCAGCTTAGCTACTGCTTGTTTGGCTGCTCTTTGCAATCTGGTTCTTACTACGTACGCAACTCTACCAGGCCGCCACACAAGCGGCGGCCGGGTGGAATTGAGCGATTGGCCCGCGCTCGACAAGGGCACTAGTGGGCACCGGTTTGCTACCTCCTACCCCCCTCTCGGGCGCAAGGTTTGTAAAGCAGACTAAGAATAAGTGGCGAGCAGGCATTATTCTAAACGCAGCGCGGCCCGTAGCCTGGATTTTCAGTCCAGACTACGGGCCGCGCTGCTGCACCCAGCTTTAGCCATTAAACGAGCAGTGCCGAGGAAGTAGCCAATAGATGTTCATCAATCAAGTAGCGTTGCAAGCCGCTTTCTATGTTGGGTAGCAAAATACCCTGCTGGCTGCCCAGCGCGCTGAAGCCAGGGCGCTGCGCGGCCCAGCCAAAAGCCGCTACCGGCTGGGGCACAATGCAAGCGGTATCGAGGCCAGCGGCGGCTACGGCTTGGCGGGCCAGCTCGGCCCAGGTACAGGTGCCTTCGTTGGCCAGGTGCCAGATGCCGCGCTCCTCATCGAGGAGTAGGTCGAGAGCCGTGTTCACGAGGTCGGGCACGTAGGTGGGCGTGATAGACACATCATCGGCGGCGGCGAAGGGCTGGCCGGTGCGGGCCGCGGCCAAGGCGTGGTGCACGAAATTGTAGTTGTCCCAGGCGCTAAAAAAGGCACTGGTGCGCACCACCAGCGCCGCGGGCTGCCGCGTTAGCACTGCTTGCTCGGCTTTCAACTTGCTGTGGCCGTACACGTTGAGGGGGCGGGCACGGTCGGTTTCGAGGTAGGCGCGGGCTTGCTGCCCATCAAATACCAGGTCGGAGGAAAAGGTGAGCAGCTGGATGCCACGCGCTGCGCACGCCTCGGCTAGTAGCGTGGGCCCGGTGGTGTTTTCGCGGTAGCAGCGGGCCGCGTCGCCCTCGGCTTCATCGACGCGCACGTAGCCGGCAGCGTTTACCACGGCCCAAGGTTGGTAGCGCTCCAGGGCCTGGGCAATAGCGGCGGCATCGGTAATGTCGAGCTCGGCGCGGCTCAGGCACACGGTTTCGAGCCCACGAATCTGGCACACCAGCCGGAAGGCCTGGCCCAGCGTGCCGCCGCTACCCGTAATGAGCAAAGGTGACATAGCAGTATCAGTAGGGAGGGCCGTAAAGTCTTGATTATATAGCATCTGAGAGAGGATTAAGGCACCGCATAAAAGCGGTTGGGGCGCTGCCACCAGCCGGGGCCGTGCAGCACCGGGTGGTGGTGGTGGCCATGGCGCGCCAGGTTTTGCACCATCTTGAAGAGCGCAGTGGGGCGGGGCTGCCCGCTGCGCAGGTCAAAGACACCACTTTCGTAGGAGGCCCCATCTTGGGTGAGCAGGTTGTCCCAGTCGTAGGCGCCCAGCAGCGACCACACCGTGAGGCCGCGCACATCGACGCCGCTGGAACGCAGGCGATTGGTGGCCTCCCAGGCTTGGTTAAGCCAGCGCATCTGCTCCTCGCGGGTGCAGCCCAGGTGCGATTCGGTCACGGCCAGCGGGCGGCGGTAACGGATCCAGGCCTGGTGCAGCAACGCCTCCAGGCCTACCGGATTGGCATCGGCGATGCGCACAGCCTCGACATCGACGTAGGCTGGCTGCGCGACGCTAGCCGCCAGCGGCCCCCGGTTGGGGTGGTTGGCCAGGCGGTCGTCCAAAAACCGTTCGCTGGTGGCGTAGTAGTTGATGCCCAGAATGTCGGGCGGCAGTGGGTCATACCGAAATTCGAGCAGCTCGGCAGTACTCAAGCCGTGGCGGCGCAGGTAGTCCCACAACGGGTGCTGCCGCGTCACAGCCCCACTCAGCAAGTCGAAGGTGAGCCAGCGGCGGTGGTTTTCGAAGGCAGCTTGCGCAGCCATAACCGGGGTAGCGTGGGTTTGGCCCAGGTCTTCGGTTTGCACCAGCTGGGCCGCTGGGTTCACGCGCCGAATGGCCTGCATGGCCAGCTTGGTGGCCAGCACTTGGTTATACAGCAAACGCACAAACACCGAGTCGTTGGTGCCGTGCGGGTACCACAAGCCATAGAGGCCGCTAAAGCGCGCCGTAGTAAGCGGCTCGTTTACAGGCGTGTAATATTTTACCCAGGGGTAGCGCTCGGCCACCATGCCGGCGTAGCGGGCCAGGCCGGTCGCAAAGTTGGGCTGGTCGAGGGCCGTGTAGCGCGGGCCGCTGCCGTGGTGCACCAGGCCCACAATGGGCTCGATGCCCAGCGCTTGTAGGCGCGGCAGGCGCTCATCGGGCCAGTGCCAGTCGGGCTGGTCGAGGCTTTCGGGGGCCACGTGCTCCCAAAGCACGGGGTAGCGCAGGGTGCGCAAGCCCAACTCGGCAATGCGGTCGAGGTCCGACACCCGGTCGCGGTGGCCACTGCGGGTGAGCTGGTCGGAGTACGCGTCGCCCACTCGCCGGCAAGTGCATTCGACCCCGCCCCATAGTTCAACGTTGTTCATAGCGTAGGTTTTAGTGATAAAAATGACTGAGAAGTTGCCGGGCCGCCACGCAGCCTCGGCTCCTTATTTCTCAGGTATTCAGCACTTCCCCACCATTGGGATGAATGGCCTGCCCCGTGATGTAAGACGCATCTTCCGACGCCAGGAAGACGTAGGCGGGGGCCACCTCAGAGGGCTGCCCGGGGCGCTTCATAGTAGTATCCTGCCCAAACTTGGCCACCTTATCGGCCGGGAAGCTAGCCGGAATAAGCGGCGTCCAGATGGGGCCGGGCGCCACGGTATTGGCCCGGATTTTCTTCTCCGCTAGCTGCTGCGCAATCGAGCGGATGTAGGCCGTAATGGCTCCTTTAGTAGCCGTGTAGTCAACCAGTTGCTGGTTGCCCCGGTAAGCATTGATAGACGAAGTGGCGATAATAGAATCTCCTTCGTGCAGGTGGGGTAGGGCGGCTTTTACCAGCCACACCAACGGGAAAAAGTTGACCTTGAACGTGTCCTCAAACTGCTCGTTGGGCAGCGTAGCCACGTCGGTGCTGACAAACTGCTCGGCCGCGTTGCTTACCACCACGTTGAGCTGGCCTAGCTCCCGGACGGTTTTCTTCACCAGGTCTTCGCAAAAGGACACGTGGCGCAAGTCGCCGGGCAGCTGTAGGCAGCGGCGGCCCTCCGCGAGCACCAGGCGCTCGGTTTCGTTGGCATCGGCCTGCTCCTCGGCCATGTAGGCGATGGCCACGTCGGCACCTTCGCGGGCGAAGTGCACGGCCACGGCCCGGCCAATGCCCGAGTCGCCGCCCGTAATGAGGGCCACCCTGCCCTCAAGCTTGCCGCTGCCGCGGTAATTGGCCCGGATATACTCAGGCGTCGGTGTCATGTCGGTTTCGAGACCGGGCTGCTGGTCTTGGTGCTGGGGGGGTAGGGAAGTGGGTTTGGTCTTCATATGCGGTAGACAAAAAAAGTCTGTCTATTCATACGGTTGATTACCAAACACTAACGACTGAATTTATACGGCTTTTCGGCTCCGTATAAATTCGCTCCCTCCGTGGTTATCCTCACACAGAAGCTCTGGCATCACAGATTAGTCTGCTAGTAAGGTGTAGATCAGGTGATTTAGCAGGCAAACTCTGCCGCACGCTACCATCCGTATTTTTCCCGATTGCATACAATTCGACTTCTTACCACCAGCGAGGGGGTAGGCCTCCGGGAGCCTCAATTTAGCCAGCCCTGGCTGGCGGCGGTCTTGATGAGCGCGGCCGTATTCTTGGAGCCGGTTTTTTCCATGATGTTCTGGCGGTGCGTTTCTACCGTGCGCGGGCTGGTATAAAGCTTCTCGGCAATCTGAGCAGTGGTCAGGCCATCGGCCACCAACTGCAGAATCTCCTGCTCGCGCGCCGAGAGGCCACCCGCCGACTTGGCAACGGGCTCGGGGGTGCCCATCAGTACTTTATCCAGCATGGCCAGCCCCAGCTCGGAGCACAAAAAGCGCCGGCCGCCAGCCACGGTCCGCACCGCCATCACGATTTCGGCGTGGCCCGCGTTTTTTAGCACGTAGCCCAAGGCGCCGGCCGCCAGCACCTGCCCAATGGCGCGCTCGTTATCGACCATCGACAGCACCAGCACGCGCACGTCGGGAAACTCGGTGCGCAGCCGCTGGGTAGTGGCTAGGCCATCGAGGCCCGGCATGTGCAGGTCGAGCAATACTACGTCGCAGGGGGTGGTAGGCAACTGAGCCAGCAGCTGCTCGCCGTTCTCGGCTTCGCCCACAATCTCCAGCGTAGCAGTTTCCTGCTGGAAGAGCGCGCGTAAGCCGTGGCGCAATACAGCATGGTCATCAACTAAAAACAGGCGTATCATGGGGAGGAAGGAACAGGTAAGGGAATACGGATGCGTACGTAGGCGCCACCAGTTAAGGCTGTCCCAATTTCTAGCTGGCCCCCAAGCAGGGCTACCCGGTCGCGAATGCTGCGTAGGCCCAGGCCGGGGGCCTCAGCCAGGTCTAGGCTAAAGCCTGGGCCGTCGTCTTCGGCCCGCAGCATCACCCAGCCAGGCATAGTCTCTAGCTCTAGGCCGGCCTCAGTGGCACCGGTGGCGTGCTTCACAATGTTTTGGACCAGCTCCTGGGCCATACGGTAGAGGGCCATTTGCAGGGCTGGCGCGAGCAGGGCCGCCTCGTCATCGAACTGCACCGAGCAGCGCAAGCGCAGCTGCGGGCTACTCATTTTGCGGCAGACGTCTTTTAGCGCGGCGGCCAAGCCAAACTCGGCCAGCACCATGGGCACTAGCTCGTGCGAGAGGGCGCGGGTTTGGCGAATGGCCTCGCTCAGCAGCTGGTCAGCCTCGTGGCGGGCAGTGCTCAGCACGGGGTCGGTGCCCAGCACCGGGGCGTGCAGGCGGTCGAGGCACAGCTTAGTAGCGTACAAAATCTGGCCGATGCCGTTGTGCAAGCTCTCGGCCATGCGCTTGCGCTCGGCTTCTTGGGCAACCTGCACAGCCTCGAACAAGGCCCGCTGCTGGCGCAGGCGCAGGCGCAGGTTGTCGTGCTCGAGGCGCTGCAACTCGCTGATGTCTAGGTCTACCCCCAGCACGCGCACGGCCTGGCCCTGCCCGTCGTGAAACACCACGATGCGCATACGCACCGTTTTCACCCGGTCGCCCACGCGCAAGCGCAGGGTTTCTTCAAAATCGCCTGCGGCGGCGGTCAGGCGGCGCACTAGCTGCTTGGCCCGAACGCGGTGCTCGGGCACTACCACCGTGAGGTAGGTAGCCGGCGCTACGGCGCTGCCCACGGGCAGGCCAAAAAGATGGTACATGCCGTCGGACCAGTGCATAGTATTGGTAGCCAGCTCGTAGTCCCAGCTGCCCAGCCCAGCTACTGCCTCGGCCTGCTCTAGCAGGCGCAGGTTTTTCATGCGCTCCTGCTCGGCAGCTTTGCGCTCGGTGATGTCGAGGTTGGTAGCCACTACGCCGTCGCCGAGCTTCACAAACTGGCAGGCAAACCACTTATCAAAGCCTTCGTGGTTGTAGTAGTACTCCATGCCGTGCGGCTCGCCAGTTTCCATAGCCCGCACTGCCAGGTCGAAAATGCCGACTTCGCGAATGCCGGGATACTCCGCCGCGTAGAGCTTGCCCACTAGGTCGGTGCGGCCAGCTTCGCGGGTCAGCTCTCGGCTCACCAACTGCAGGCGGAAGTCTTGCACGGCCCCGGTGTCATCGCGCACGGCTTCCATCACCGATATAGCCAGCAGACTGGTATCGAACACCGATTGCAGCAGGTCGCGGCTGGCTTGCAGGTCGCGGGTGCGCCGCGCCACGCGCTGCGCCAGCCTGCGGTTGAACTCGGATAGTTGCTGCTGGGCCTGCATGGTTTCGGTTACGTCCCAGTGCACGCCCCGCAGGCAAACGCCGCTGGCGGCCAAGTCGTGCGCGCCATGCCCGCGCTCCTCTATCCAGCGCACCTCCCCGTCGAGAGGGCGCACAATACGGAAGATGCTGTGAAAATCCTCGCCCGAGCGGCCGGCCTGCTCAAATACAGCCTGGTGGCGGGCACGGTCGTCGGGGTGCACCAGTTCAAAAACCTTTTCGCTGGTGGCAACAACTGCGCCGGGTAGTAGGCCCAGCACTTCCTCCGACATGGCCGACAAGCTGATGCGGTTGCCGTCGGACGTCCACTCGAAGCTACCCATGCGGCCGGCTTGCAGGGCCAGCGACAAGCGCGCCTCGCTCAGGCGCAGGGCCTCTTCAGCCTGCTGCCGGGCGGTAATGTCGTAGCTCACGGCTAGCACCGCCGCCACCGAGCCGTCGGCGTTGCGCAGTGGCCCACCTCGCGTGGCAAACGTGCGCCCGCCCTGCGCGTGCTCGTATTCAAACGAGTGGCCAGCCAGGGCTTGCTGGTATAGCCGCTGATAGTTGGGCCATAGCCCCGGCGGAACCATCTCCTGCATCGACCGGCCCACAAAGCTGGCTGGCTCGTGGCCGGCCTGCCGCAGCACTTCACCTTCGGCTAGCTGGTAGCGCAGGGCGGCATCTACAATGAACACAGCCGTGCCCGGCAGGTTTTCCATCACCGCTCGTAGGCGTTGCTCGCTTTCGTGCCGGGCTTTTTCAGCTTGGCTGCGCTCCACTACGGCCCAGGTACGCTCGGCCACTTCTTCTAGGAGCGCAACCTCGGCCGGCGTCCAGCGTCGAGGCGTGCGGTGGTGCGCGAATAAAATGGCAATGAGTCGGTTGTGCTTCATGAGCGGCACCGCTACGAAGGCCCGCACTCCGTTAGTTGCGTAAGCTGCCGCAATTAGGGGGTCGGCAGTAGCCACATCTTCGGCCACGTCGTCGATGGCCAGTGTGTCACCGCGCCGCATGGCGGCCAAAATATCCGGCCCAAAGTCGTCCATTCGGTAGGTACCCGCAACTGAGGCGTTGTCGGGAACATAGTAGTCGCAGCAGATGGCCGCGTGTTCGTTGTCGGCCTGAACCTCTGCGTAGCCACACCGGTCCAGGTGCAGTTGCTCGCCTAGCAGTTGCGACGCCACGCTTTGAATTTTAGTGGGCTCGGCCAGCGGCCGCAACGCATCGCTGAGCCGGAGCAGGAACGCCTGCCGTTCCTCAGCATGCTTGCGGGCACTGATGTCGCGGAAGAAAACGGACAAGCCACCTTGGCGACTGGGATAAATGCTCACTTCAACCCAGGTGCCGATAACCGGTGATACCGTTTCGAAATGTGCTGGCTGGCCGGTTCGCAGCACCTTGTAGTGCTGGTGGTACGATTCGCTGCCCACAGCTTGCGGAAATTCTTGCCAATAGGACTGGCCCAGCAGGCCACCTGACTCGCGGCCCCAGCGCTCAGCCGCCTCTTGATTCACGTAGCTGAAGCGAAGCTCTGCATCTAGGGCATAAAAGGCGTCGTGCGTGCTTTCAAACACATCTACCAGTTGGGCATGCGCTTCCTGCAAAGCGGCTTCGGTCTGGGCACGCTCTAGGCGCGTATAGATGCGCGCAGCCAGTAGCAGCAGCAGTTCTACTTCGTCGGGGCGCCATGAGCTTGACTGGGTTCGCGCCACGGTCAGCAAAAAGCGCCACCGGCCGTTGGTGACAAGCGGAATATCGACAGAAGAGCCAAAGCCCATTTGGGCCAACACGTCGAGCGGGGCACTAACCAGTGGGCTGGGCGCTTGGCCACTCAGCACCAACGGGTGGCCCGCCTCAATATGCGACCGGCCAGCAGCCGTGAGATACTCAGCGATGTGGTACGTACCCAGCAGTGGGGGCAAGTGCTCGGCAGCGCGCCGCCAGTCAAAAACCACTTTCAGGTAGTCGGCCTGCTCGTCTACCACGGCCAGGTGGCAGCGCGACAACCGTAGGTAGTCGGCCAGGCGCTCGCTGACGTGCGCCATAATCTGCTCGGTACTGAGCAGGGGGGCAAAATCGACGTTCAAGTCGGCCAAAAAAGCCAGGTTGGCCTCGCGCTGCTTGCGCTTGGTGATGTCGTTGAAGAGCACGGCCACGCGGTTGGCCTCGGGCGCGCCCACCCGAAAGGCGTGCACGTCGAACCAACGGCCCAGCTGCGGCACGTAGTGCTCTACGCGCACCGTGTTGCCGGTGCGGGCTACCCCCCCGTAGGTATCGAACCAAAAGGGCTCCAGGTCGGGCAAAAAATCACGCACAGTTTTGCCCAGCGCATCGGCCGGCATGCCCGACTGCCGGGCAAATACCGGATTCAGCTCTAAGTAGCGAAAATCAACAGCTTGCTGGCTAGCCTCGTCAAACAGCACTTCCAGCACGCAAAAGCCCTGGTCCATGGTGTAAAACAGGGCGTGGTACTGGTCGGTGGCGTGCTGCATCAGCTCGTCGCGCAGGTGCAGGGCTTCAGCCTGGGTCTGCTTCAGCTCGGTGATGTCGCGGGCAATGCCAAGCACGGTTTCGATGGCGCCGTCGCGCAGCTCGGGCACCAGGCGCGAGTAGAAATACACGGTGCCGTGCGGCCCGGGAAAGGGATTATAGTGCTCCTGCGGCTGGCCCGTAGCAAACACGCGTTGCAGGGCCGCCATGTAGGGGCCAGTAATGTCGGCGGCCACGCCCATCTCCTCGAAGGTGCACCCCAAAAGGGAGCTTATCGGCTGCCCGGCCTTAGTGGCAAAGGCAGCATTGGCGTAGCGCAGGCGCAGGTCGGGCGTCCAGCGTGTGAGCACGTCGGGCGTGTTGTCGGCCAGGGCCTGGTACTGCTGCTCGCGCTGCTTTCGGGGGGTAATATCGTGCCCATGCAGCACCCAGCTGCTGGGCTGGCGAGTGGCCGCGAGCGTAATCCATTGCGCTTGCTTGGGTAGAAACACTTCGCGGGGCGGCGCTCCGTCTTCTTCAAGCAGTTGCAGCAGCGCTGCGCGCACGGCGGGCGGCAGGTCGGCCTCGGCCAGGGGCCGGCCCAGCAGGGCCTCGGGCGAGGCGCCGCACCAGCGGGCCGCCTGCTGGTTTGCGCGCCGGATGATGCGGTGCGCATCCACTACCAACACGCCCCAGGGCAGCGCATCGAGCAACTGCTCGGCCGTGAGTAGTTCCCCCGGTTGAGGGGGGTAGGGCTGCGCGTCGTGGGTGGGTTCCATGCAAGTTGAGCGGGCAGGTAAGCCCGTAAAGGTAGACCCAGCGTGGGCTTCGGGAATAGAACGACAGCCACGCTTATTAGCTGAACTATAATACATTGGCCTGGTCCTCAAAGGCCCACTAGTAGCGACCCGAAGCGGACTACTACTAGTGGGCCTTTGAGGACCAGGCCTCTAGAACTGCCGGGTGGTGCAGCTTC
>CAZZDR010000033.1:13481-20335 GCA_964652535.1 uncultured Hymenobacter sp.
CTACTAGTGGGCCTTTGAGGACCAGGCCTCTAGAACTGCCGGGTGGTGCAGCTTCACCCCGAGGTACTGGTGGCAGGCGCGGGCTAGCGGCCACCGCTGCCTACCCCGTTTCGGTCTTTCGCCTCGTGGCCTTGCAGGCCAATTGCTTCGAAGCGGAGCCGTGCCAGGTTTGCTGATTGCTAGCCATAGCTCAAAGCGCGGGACCGGGCAGGAAGGCAGAAACCGCCTCCACAATCAGAGCTACGCAGGCCTTGCCGCTAACTGCGCGTTTTGGCGGCAGCCTTGTAAGGCTGGGGCGGGGGCTGCAGCTGGGCCAGACCCGCCGAGCCCGGGGCCATCGGGCCTACCCCAGCTGCTCGGGGCAGCTTTTTGGTAGCGAACAGGCTAGGCTAACAAGGAGCCTACGTTAGGGCCGCCGCGTCGTCGAGGGTAGGCACAATGAGTAGGTTGGCGTCGGTGCCGGCTAGCGTATTGCGCAGCATGCGCTCTATGGCGGCCGGCACCTGGCACAGCACCAAGCGCGCGTGGCGCCGATGCAGGCGCTGCTGGCAGGCCCACAGCAACCAAGCAGCCGTGGCCGATAAGGTGTCGAGCAGGCGGCAATCGACCCACACAGCAGGCTTGCCGCTGCGGCAGGCGTGGGCTAGGTGTGCGGCCAGCTCGGCCTCGGCCGTGGGCGCGGCGGTGGGCGCCAGGGCCAGCAGGTAACTAGTCGGAAACAGCTCGTGGAAAATAATCATGCGGGTGGGCGTATAATGCTTAGGAATACGGGCACCCAAAGTTCTGCCTGGCTAACTACTTTATTATCCGCATTTTTCCTGAAATTCTCCGGGGAAAACACGGGAATTACACCGGGCCCTACCAGGGCAGCGGCGACCACAGAAACCAGCTTCACGCAGCTCCTCGGTACTGCCTGCCAAAAGCAACCTTTGCCTAGTTTCTTACTCTGTTGTGCTGGAACGCTGGCGGCTTTGCTAGCTGGCCCTACCCCCCTCCTCTTACTTAGTTTTTATGCGCTTTCGCTGTTTGCTCTTGTTGCTGCTGAGTACCCTTGGCTCGGTCCGGGGCCAGGCCACGTTTACTAACCCACTGCTGCCCGGCGGGGCCGACCCGTGGGCCATCTACCACGCGGGTAGCTACTACTACATGCACACCACCGGGCGCGACCTCACCATCTGGAAAACGAATAACCTGGCGAAGCTGGCCCAAGCCGAGAAAACCACCGTGTGGACGCCGCCCGCTACGGGCCCCTACGCCAAGGAAATATGGGCGCCCGAGCTGCATTTTTTGGCTGGCAAGTGGTACATCTACTTTGCCGCCGACGATGGCCGCAATAATAACCACCGCCTGTATGTGCTCGAAAACCCCTCGGCCGACCCCACCAAAGGGAAATGGGCGCTGAAAGGCCAGCTCCAAACGCCCGACGACAAGTGGGCTATCGATGGTTCGGTGTTCGAAAGCCAGGGCCAGCTCTACGCCATCTGGTCGGGCTGGGAGGGCGATGAGAACGGCCGCCAGGACATCTACCTGGCCCGTATGCGTAATCCCTGGACCACTACCGGCCCGCGCCTGCGCATCTCCGACCCGCGCTTTGGCTGGGAGCAGCACGGGCTGCTGCCCCGTTTCGACCCCAGCGAGCCGGCCTACGTGCTCGTCAACGAAGGCCCACAATTTTTGGCCAGCCCCAACGGGCGGGTCAATATCGTGTACTCGGCCAGCGGCTGCTGGACCGATTTTTACGCCCTGGGCCTGGTGTGGGCCGAGCCGGGCGCCGACCTGCTCAACCCCGCCTCCTGGCACAAAGAGCCGCAACCCGTGTTTCGGGCCAACAACGTGCAAGGCACGTATGCTGCTGGCCACAACAGCTTTTTCGACTCGCCCAACGGCAAGCAGCACTGGCTGCTTTACCACGCCAATGCCGAGCCCGGCCAGGGCTGCGGCCGTGCGCGCACGCCCCGCATGCAGCCCTTCACCTTTGCGGCCGACGGCGCACCCGTTTTCGGCGACCCACTGCCGCTAGGCCAGGAGCTATCGGTGCCCGGCAGCGTCAAGTAGAGGCTACTCCCCTACCCCCTCATTACCCATAGAAAAGGCCCGACTTTGCAGCTTGTCCTTACCCAAATCTTACCGCGAAAGCGCTAGCCTCTCAGCTAGATTTGGGTAAGGACAAGCTGGTGAGGTCGAGGCTTTTTGTTAGGAACCACTGTAGCCAGTGTCGGCTGACTTTTCTACTACAAAAGTTACGTAGACAGTAGAAAGCTCTGGCACCGGAGCACTGGTAACGTGAACAATGCGCCAGCCAGCTTCTAGTGCTTTACCAATTGCAGTGCTACTAGCAAATTCATAGCCTTCCGGTGTAAAGCCTGTTATTTTTGTCTGGAATGGCTCAATAATGACGCGTTGTGGCATAGGGCAAGTTTATTTAAGAGTGAGCCACCAATATAGGGCTACGACATACAACCCATTGGGCATGGGTATAAAAAGCCCTGACTGGGTAGACTTGTCCTTACCCAAAACTCAAACGCCCTTCCGGCCATGTAGCTGGAAGGGCGTTTTTGCGCGATTGCCTATCCGGTTTGCCGCTTTTCAAGCGGGGTAAGCTAGCAAAAAAGGGGCATTGCGTTACCGTAGGGAAGTCGGAAAAAGATTTGGGTAGGACAAGCTTTGCAGCCGGGCCTTTTCTATGGCTAATGAGGGGGGTAGGGAATTACTCCCCCGCTTTCTCCATCAGGTCGGCCAGCTCTTGCGAAATACCGGTGCTGCTGAAGCCGCCATCGTGCATCAGGTTTTGCATGGTCACGAAGCGGGTCAGGTCCGAGAAGAGCGACACGCAGTAGTCGGCGCAGGCCTCGGCAGGCGCGTTGCCGAGCGGCGACATCTTCTGGGCGTACTCATAAAACGCGTTGAAGCCACTGATGCCCGCGCCGGCCGTGGTTTTGGTCGGCGACTGCGAAATCGTGTTCACGCGCACCTTCTTGAGGTGGCCCAGGCGCTGGCCGTAGCTGCGGGCAATGCTTTCGAGCACGGCCTTGGCCTGCGCCATGTCGGTGTAGTCGAGGAAAGCGCGCTGGGCCGCGATGTAGCTGAGTGCCACCACGCTACCCCACTCGTTGAAGGCATCCTGCTTTTCGGCTACGGCCAGCATCTTGTGCAGCCTCAGGGCCGACACGTCGAGCGTTTGCTGGAAAAACTTGTAGTCGAGGTCGCCGTAGCTCTTGTTCTTGCGAATGTTGGCGCTCATGCCAATCGAGTGCAGCAAGAAGTCGATTTTACCCCCAAAATGGGCCTGCGACTCGCTGAACAGCGTGCCCAGCTCCTCCATCGACGTAGCATCGGCCGGAATGATGGGCGCGTCAATCTCGGCGGCGAGCGCCTTTATTTCGCCCATGCGCATGGCCAGCGGGGCATTGGTCAGCACGATGCGGGCACCTTGCTCGTGGGCTTTCTGGGCTACTTTCCAGGCAATGGATTGGGAATTGAGCGCGCCGGAGATGATGCCGACTTTGCCGGCGAGGAGGTTTTGGGACATAGATGTAGGGTAAGCTTTAGCTTGCCGTCAAAAAGGGATTGACGGACAAAAGTAGGCATTTACCCGGCAAGCTAAAGCTTACCCTACTACTTCCTCGCCGCGCAGCGCCAATAGCTCGCGGGCGCTTTGCAGCGCGTTTTCGCTAGGCTTGGCGCCGGCTATCATGTGCGCGATTTCCTTGATGCGGTCCTCCGGGCTCAGCTGCCGGATGCGGCTCACGGTGCGGTCGGCGCGGTCTTCTTTGTACACGAAGTAGTGGGTGTCGCCGGCCGCCGCCATTTGCGGCAGGTGCGAAATGGCCACGAGCTGGTGCTTGTGCGCCATCTGCTGCATCATGCGGCCCACCTTCACCGCGATTTCGCCGCTGATGCCGGTGTCGATTTCGTCGAACACGATAGTGGGCAGGGCCGTTTTGTCGGCTAGCATATACTTGATGCACAGCATCAAGCGCGAGAACTCACCGCCCGACGCGGCCTTGCTCAGCGTCTGGGGCTGCGCGCCTTTGTTGGCCGTAAACAAGATGCTCACCACGTCGGAGCCACTGGCCGAGAGCGGGCCGGTTTTGTGCTCCACCACAATGCGCGCGTGCGGCATGCCCAGATCGGCCAGCAGCGCGCTCAGTTCCTTCTCAAACTTCGGGAAGGCTTTGCGGCGGCTCTCCGAGAGCTTGGCGGCCTGGGTGGTGGCCTGCTTTAGGGCGGCGTCGGAGTCTTTGCGCAGGCGGGTTATTTCCTTGTCCAGGTTCAGTACCGAGCCCACTTTTTGGCGCAGCATTTCGCGGGCGTCGAGCAGGCCGGGCAAGTCGCGGCGCTGGTGTTTGCGCTGCAGGTTGTAGAGCACCGTGAGGCGCGCTTGCAGCTCCTCGGCACGAACGGGGTCGCCCTCGGTACGGCGCTCAGCGGTTTCAACTTCGTCAGCAATATCGTGCAGCTCAATCAGGCAGCTCTCCAGGCGCTGGCGCAGCTCCCGAAAATTCTCCGAGTAGCCGCTCACCTGGCCCAGCAGCGTCGAGGCGTCCTTCATGGTGCCGGTGGCGCAGCTTTCGCTGTCGCGCAGGCCATGCAGCGCCTGGCTCAGCTTGTATTTTATTTCCTCGGCGTGCTCCAGCTGCTTCACTTCCTGCTCCAGCGCTTCCTGGTCTTCTTTGTCGAGATTAGCTTCCTCTAACTCGCTCAGCAAAAAACTGTTGTAATCCAACTCTTTGCTGGCCTGGGCCGACTGGTCTTCGAGCGCCTTGAGGTCGGTTTCGAGCTTGCGGTACTGGCGGTAGGCATTGCCGTACTGCGTGCGGGTAGGCACGAGGTTGGCATACAGGTCGAGCAGATTGAGCTGAAACACGGCATCGCCCAGCAGCAGCGTATCGTGCTGCGAGTGAATGTCCATAAGGTTTGCCCCAATCTTACGCAGCGCTTCCAGCGTCACGGGCGTATCGTTGACGAAGGCCCGCGACTTGCCCGAGGGGCTGATTTCGCGCCGCAGAATGCACTGCGTATCGTAGTCCAGGTCTTCCGACTCGAAAATATCCTGAAGCTGGTAGTTTTTGATGTCAAACTGCCCCTCAATCACGCACTTGCGCTCGGTGTGGAACAGCATTCGCGAGTCGGCCCGGTTGCCGAGCAGCAGCCCGATGGCCCCAAGCATAATGGACTTGCCCGCCCCCGTTTCACCGGTAATAATGTTGAGCAGCGGCGACGGGCGCATCTCTAATTGCTCAATAAGCGCGTAATTCTGAATACGTAAATCGACTAACATAGCTTGTTACTTAACTGTCATGGCACGCAAAGCGAAGTTAGCGGACCCGAACGAGCCAGTCCGATTACTGCGCTACCCTCGCTATGACGGATAGTTTTTACTTAATAACCGTTTGGTACTTGTTCAGATTGCCGGGATCCACATCGGTGAGCAGCGCCACGAGTTGCTGCTTCTGCTGGACGTCGGTGCTGGTGCGGAAGATGTTGGTAATCTCATCAGCTTTGGCGTCGAAGAACGCGCGCAGAAACAACGTATTGGGGCGCACCGAGTTAGCCTTTTGAATACCCGAGAGCGCAGCCAAGATAGAGGTGCGTGCCTCATCGGGCTTTTCGATAAACACATCCATGCCCTGCCGGTAATACGCGTATAGGCCCGTGCGAAAAGCTTCGAGCTGTGGGTCGGTCAGGTTGTTGAGCAGCCAGTAGCGGTTGCGTGGGCTGCTGTCGCGCCAGCCTTCGTCGGCCTCGTTAGTAAGCGTCTGGTTGGCTGAGTATTGCAGGATAACCCGCGCTTGGTCGTAGTACTGCGAGCCGCCGAGGCGGGCAAACGTATCCTGGTCGCTGCCAATCACCATGTAGGCATAAAATGCCAGCAGCGACGACAAGTTATTGACGAAATTATTGGCCGCAAAGTCGAGCGGCGTTTGTGGCGTGTAGTTGAAGTTAAAATTTCGGTCGTTGATACTCAGCAGGTTCGTCTCGTAGCCAGTACCGTACACTGGGCGGGTAGCCACCAGGCGCATCGTAGCTTGGTACGTGCCATTCTGCGGAATACCGGTGATGCCCACAAAGACGCGCAGCTTGATGCGCTCCTCGGGCCGGTAGGTTTGTCGCGTCCAGGAGCGGGTATTAAGGAAAGCTGCCATGTCCTTTTGCAACTGCTGCACCAGGGTTGGGTCCGTTATAGTCACGTTTTCGAGCGTCACAGCCACCTGGGCATTAAGCTCCTGGGCGCGGGCCCCTACCCCCGCTAGGAGCAGCAAAAACAGGGCAAGTACGTTACGCATACACGGCAGAAAAACGGGTCAGAATAAGGGCCACCAACGCGTGCGCCAGCTCACTTTTAGCTTGTAGCTCAAAGTTAAGCACCTGGCCGGCGCGGTCGAGCACGGCCACTTTGTTGGTGTCGTGGCCGAAGCCCGCACCGGCATCGCGCAAGGAGTTGAGCACCACCAGGTCGAAGTTTTTGCGGTGCAGCTTGCCCTGGGCATGGGCCAGCTCGTTGGTAGTTTCCAACGCAAAACCGACCGAAAATTGTTCAGCTCGTTTGGTTTGGCCGAGGGTGGCGGCGATATCCACGTTTTTTACCAGCTCCAGCGTGAGCGTATCGCCTTCTTTCTTAATCTTTTCGACGGCCACGTGGGCGGGGCGGTAGTCAGCCACGGCCGCGGCAAATACCCATACATCAGCCAATGGCGCCACCTGCGCGGCGGCCTCGTACATCTGCTGAGCGGTTTCGACGCGCACCATCGTAACGAGTGGGCTGGCGGGGGGGGGTAGGGCCACCGGCCCACTCACCAGCGTAACGGTGGCGCCCACCGCCGCAAAGGCTTCGGCCAGCGCATAGCCCATTT
>CAZZDR010000034.1:0-9174 GCA_964652535.1 uncultured Hymenobacter sp.
GTGGACGAGGCATCCTTCAGCACGTCGATGGTGGCAATGTCATCGGGAGCCAGCAAGTCAATGCTTGCACCCGGCACACCGTCAATCACATAGAAAGGCTCTGTTACGCCGCCATTCAGGGTGCGGATGGTGCTGGGGCCACGTAGCACCACCGAGGGGCGCTGGTTGGGGTCGCCACTCTTGGTGATGTTGAGGCCGGCTACCTTGCCTTGCAGCAGCTCGGCAGGTGTAGTAAGTACGCCTTGGTTAAACTCACCGGCCTTGAGCGATGATACTGAGCCGATAATATCCTCGCGGGTGGCCGTGCCATAGCCGATAACCACCACATCCTTTAGTTGCTGAACATCAGCTTGCAGCGTCACGTTGAGGCTGGTTTGGGTGCCGGCAATCACTTCCTTCGGCACCGTGCCCACAAACGAAAACACCAGAATATCGGCCGGGCCGTTGGTTTTGATGCTATAGCTACCGTCGGGGGCCGTGCCCACGGCGTTGCTGCCGTCTTTGAGGCGCACCGTGACGCCGGGCAGGGCGGCGTTTTTCTCGTCCGTCACGGTGCCTTTGATGGTCTGCTGGGCGGCGGCCGCGGCGGGGGCGAGTAGCAGCAACAGCCAGGCGCTACCCGCGCTGAGTTGCTTGGCTGACTTCCCCCTTAAGGGCATAAAGTACTTCTTTTTCATACGCGCTTATGCTGTTGTAAACAGGCTGTTTTTGAGCCCTACAAAGCACCGTCGCACCTGTTACCGGAATGTCATTGCAGCGTTATGCTTAGCATTAAGGCCAGAATTAGTGGCACTTATCTTATTTGCTGATAAGCTCAAGCATTAAAGTGAAAGGCTTGTGATAAGGCGCAGGCTTGCAGCACAAACGGCGCCATTGTACCACGCGGCTGGTGGGTGGTGGCAGTAGGGGTAGGGCTGGGGAATGGTTGCGGCTAGCGTGGGCAAGGGCGATAAAGTAGCATTTGGGTAACATCTGCTACATGGCAATCCTGGACCTTTGCGGGCTGGTGGGGCACACCCTATTTTTATGATTCGACACTTTCTGCTAGCCGCTGGCTTGCTCCTGGCCGCGCCGGCCCTGCTGGCCCAGCGCCGCCCTACCCCCCCGCCCGTACCCAAGTTATTGGTGGGTATCATGGTTGACCAGATGCGGCCCGACTATATCACCCGCTTCCGCGACCAGTTTGGGCCCGATGGCTTCAACCGGCTGCTGCGCGAGGGCTTTGAGTGCCGCAACACGCAGTATAACTACATCCCGACCGTGACGGGGCCGGGCCACTCGTCGGTATACACGGGCACCACGCCGCGCTACCACGGTATTGTAGGCAACTCGTGGTATGACCGCCGCCTGCGCCGCGACGTGTACTGCACCGACGACAGCACCGTGCAGCTCGTGGGGGGGGGTAGGGGCATGGGCGTATCGGCCCGCAACCAGCTCAGCACTACCCTCGGCGACGAGCTGAAGATGGCGACCGGCGGCCGCGCGCGCGTGCTGGCTTTATCCTTGAAAGACCGGGCCTCGGCACTGCCCGCCGGGCACATGGCCGACGGCGCCTATTGGTTGGACGTGGCCAGCGGCAACTTCATTTCGAGCACCTACTACGTGCCCGCGCTGCCGGCCTGGGTGCAGGCCTTCAACGCCCAGAAGCGGCCCGACTACTACCGCCAGCAAACCTGGGCGCCCCTGCGCGGCCCCGAAGCCTACCGCAACAGCCTGCCCGACTCCAACCGCTACGAGCGCCCATTTAAGGGCAAGGCGGCGGCCACTTTTCCGTATGACCTGGCCAAGTTATCGCCACTCAGCGGGCCCGGCTACGAAACTGTGTACGCTTCCACCTACGGTGATAACCTGCTGACTGACTTTGCCTTGGCGGCGCTGCAAGGCACCGACCTCGGCCGCGACGACGTGCCCGACCTGCTGGCCCTCAGCTACTCGAGCCCCGACGCGGTGGGCCACGCCTTCGGGCCGCAGTCGAAGGAAGAAAACGACCTGTACTTGCGCCTAGACCTTGAAATTGCTCGCCTGCTGCAAGCCTTGGACAAGACCGTGGGCAAGGGCAACTACACCGTATTCTTGACCGCCGACCACGGGGCAAGCGAGGTGACGCGCTACCTTGCCGACCACCAGGCGCCCACCGGCGCGTTCTCGACCGAAGCTCTGGCTAAGGGCGCTATCGCCTATCTCAATGAGCAGCTTGGCCCCGATCAGTGGCTCGAAACCCTGCGCGGCAACATGCTCTACCTCAACCGCCCGCTGCTGGCTCGCCGCAAGGTGGAGCTGGCCCGCGCCCAGCAATTGCTAGCCGACTTTGTGCGCGACCAACCCGGCATTGCGCAGGTGAATACCACTACCCAACTGCTCAACGCCAGCTACACTACCTACCTCGAAGCCAAGCTGCAAAACGGGTTTTACTACCCCCGCTTTGGCGACGTGCGCTACGAGCTGCTGCCGGGCTGGACCGGCGACATCGGCCCCGGCGCCAGCCACGGCACCGGCTACGCCTACGATAGCCACGTGCCGTTGCTTTGGTTTGGAGCCGGCATTGCGCCGGGCGTCAGCTACGCGCCACACGCCATCACCGACATTGCTCCTACGGCGGCTATGCTGCTGCACAGCAAGCTGCCCAGTGCCTGCACCGGCCAGCCCATTGTGGAGGTGCTGAGCCCCAGCGACGCTGCGGGCGGTAGGCACCGCAAGTAAAGTGCTCCGGCTTTTGCAAACTCAAAAGTTGTCTGCCTTTGCTGCGCCACTTACTTGCTGGTAGGCCCGAAGCCGTTGACTTTTGAAAAGGTGCGTCTTTATGCAACTCATCAAGGTTGAATCAGCATGGTCATGCAGCTAGCGAAGTCGCCGCCTGGGTTTGGCCTAGCGGGTAAGGTGCCTCCAAAGGGCCGCTCGGGTCTTTGTGGGTAAAGGGCTCGAGAGGATAGTCCGATTCGCTGCGAAAAGCGAGCCTGTTGCTACTGTCAAGCTGGGTTGCCGCGTATTGGCTAAGGGTGAAGAAGGGGAGGGGTAGGGTGCTGATGAGCGTCCGTGATTCAGGGGCGCGCCAGCTGCTCTTTGCCCGAGCGCAGCCCTACCCTGGCTAAGAGCAGGAGGGTTGGGGGTCGTGTGCAATGACCTTTTTTTAAGCCTACCAAAAGCTGAAATCGTACAAAATTAGGGCGTGTCTAAGGCTTAGTAACATTCAATTAATGAATAGAACGGAACTTTGTTGCTGTATTCTGGGCTAATCCGCCTTGACGCAAAGATTTAGTTAGTAGCCTATTTCCCTTTCTTTTTTATTGAATGAAAAAATACTTACGGCAGTATAGCAAAGCCTTGCTTTTGCTATGCGGCGCCACGTTTAGCGCCCCGGTTTGGCCCGGCAGCAGCTACCCGCTGGCACCTACGCACCTCACGGCCCTACCCCCTGAGTCGTTCGAAATCGGTACCAAAACCGACTACACACCCGGTACGGTTGCTTTTGCCACCGGCAGCTGGACGCTGGCCGATGCCGTGGTGGGTACCGACGCCGCCGACCACAAAAACGGCATACAGGCCGTGCGCTTGCAGCAGGCTGGCACCCTCACCATGGACTTCTTTGTGCCGGATGGCGCGGCCACCGTGACGGTGCAGCACGCGAGCTACGGCACCGACGGTAGCAGCAGCTGGGAGCTGTGGGCGCAGTCGGAGGCATGTGCCTGCACCAAGTGGACCAAGGTGGGCCCCTCGGTGCTGACTTCTTCGCCCGTGCTGCAGGCGGCGTCCTTTACCGTGAATATTCCGGGCAAGGTGCGGTTTGAAATCCGCAAGACGTCGGGTGGCAAAGCGCGGCTCGACATCGACGACTTTACGGTAACGGACTACGGCGTGGCGCCGCCCTCGCTCGACAACAGCCACCTGGCCCTGGGCAACCCCAGCGGCGCGGCCACGGACGTCTCGATGCCCAATAACTACTTGCTGGACAAGCCGCAGTACGCGGTGTCGTACAACCGCGACCAGGGCAAGCCCAACTGGGTGAGCTGGCACCTCGACCTCTCGGACCGCGGCACGCAGGACCGGTTAGACAACTTCCGGCCCGACCCCACGCTGCCCGCAGACTGGTACCACGTGACCGAAAATAGCTACAGGGACTCAGGCTTCGACCGCGGGCACAACTGCCCCAGTGCCGACCGCACCTCCAGCGAGGAAAACAACTCGGCCACCTTCCTGATGACCAACATGATGCCTCAGGCGCCCCAAAACAACCAGCAAACCTGGGCGAAACTGGAGAATTATACCCGCACTTTTCTAGATAGCGGCAACGAGGTGTACATTATCTGCGGCTCGTACGGCAAGGGCGGCACGGGCTCGAACGGCGGTGTAACCACGACGTTCGATGGCGGCCACGTGACCGTGCCCAGCCGGTGCTGGAAGGTCATCGTGATTTTGCCGGTGGGCGACAACGACGCGGCGCGCATCAACGCCAACACCCGCATCATCGCCATCGACACGCCCAACGTCAACTCGATAAGCCCCGACTGGAGCGGCTTCCGCACCAGCGTGGACGCCATCGAGGCCGCCGCAGGCGTGGACTTGCTTTCCAACCTGCCGGTGGACGTGCAGTCGGTTGTGGAGTCAAAAATCGACGGTGGCCCGGTGAGCTAGGCTTCGGGCCTACCCCCTCTTTTTCTTTCAGGATTTTATTTGGCCCGGTGGCCTTTCTATGTCTTTTACGTTTAATCATTTAAGGTCAGTACGGCGCGCAGCGCAGCGCACGAGCCGACTCGGCCGCCTGCTGCTGCTAGGCGCCTTGCCCCTGGCTGCCCAGGCCCAACTGGCGCTGCCTTCGGCGTCTGCCGTCACCCAAAACTTCGACGCTTTCGGGTCGGCGGCCCTGGCCCCGCTACCTACCGGCTTCAAGCTGGCGACGGGCAGCACGGTTTCTTATGCTGCAGCTACTACTGTGGCTACCACGCGGGCCGGTGGCACCTCGGGCACCAACGCGCTAAACACCACCTCGGGCGGCGGCGACTACAACTTCGGTAACGGCGTAACGCTCACTGCCACCGACCGGGCCCTAGGGTTTCTGTCGAGTAGCTCGGCGCTGTCGCCCCGGCACATCCTGCTGGAGGTGCAAAACACCACGGGCATCTCCATAAGCGAGTTGAACGTGGCGTTTGACATTGAGCAATACCGCACCGGACAGCACGCCTTCGACTGGCAGTTTTACACCAGCCCCGACGGGACGGCCTGGACCGTCGCAGACAGCCAGAATTTTCTGGCGGCGGCAGGCAACACGGTCGTGAACCCCGCCTTGACTACGGCTAAGAGCATTAAGCTACGCAACCTTAACCTGGCAGCCGGCGAGAAGTACTACCTGCGCTGGTCGTACGTGAGCGCCGATGGCGTTAGCACCAACGGCCAGGCACTGGGCCTCGACAACCTGGTGCTGACGCCTACCCTGGGGAACGGCACTACGCCGCCCGCCCCGGTAGCGGCCATCACGACGGGCAGCACCTCGGCCACCTCGTTTTGCCTGACGCCGACGGCGGGCAGCTCGCCCTTCAGCGTGGCTTTCAGCCAGAGCGGCTCGTTTACGGGTCCGTTTAAGGCGCAGCTTTCCGATGCGAGCGGCGTTTTTCCGGCCAGTGCAACGGCTAATATTATTGGCAGAGGCGATACCTCGCCCCTGACGGCTACCCTGCCGGCGGGCACGCCCAGCGGCACCCGCTACCGCGTGCGGGTGCTGAGCGACGAGCCACTCACCTACGGCACCGACAACGGGCAGAACCTGACGGTGACGCTGGCCCCGGACGCGACTACCGTCACGGTGGCGCCGGCTACGAGCCAGGCGCTGCTGACGACAGAAACCGGCGCGACGCTCACGGCCACGGCCTCGTCGGCACCCGCCACGTTTGCCTGGTACTACAGCACGAATACCGCGGGCCCTTTTACCACGGCTATTGCGGGCGCTACGGCGGCTAGCTACACGGTGAAGGGTGCCGACTTTGCGGGCGCGGGCACCTATTACCTGGTGGCCCAGGCGACGACCACGACCACGTGCGGGGCCACCACGGGCCTGAGCGCCCCGGTAACGGTGACCGTTTCGGCGCCGCCCGTGGTGCTGACGCCCACGCTGACGACTTCACTGGCGACCGTGCCCGCTTTTGGCAACATCGCCAGCGGGGCGGCGGCGCCCGCCAAGAGCTTTACGGTGAGCGGTACCAACCTCACCGGCCCGGTGACGGTGACGCCCCCAGCCGGCTTCGAGATTCGCACCGGCAACCAGGCCTTTGCCTGCTGCGCCCTTGAGCTGACGCCGGTGGGCGGCACGGTGAGCGCCACCATCGAGGTGCGCTTCGTGCCCACGGCGGCGCAAGCCTACGCGGAGGCGGTAGCGGTGAGCAGCACCGGCGTGGCCGGGGCAGCCGTGGCCGTAACGGGTACTGGCTTCGCGCCGGTGTACCCAGCCACCGTGAGCAGCGCGGCCCTGACCGACCTCACGCCTACCGGCGCCACCGCAGGCGGAACAGTGGAAGCTGATGGCGGCAGCGCCGTGACGGCGCGCGGCGTAGTGTGGAGCAAGCTTACTACCCCTACCCTGGCCGCTAGCAAAACAGTAGATGGCGCCGCCGGCAGCGGCACCTTTAGCAGCACCCTGGCGGGCTTGCTGCCCGGCACTACGTACTTCGTGCGGGCCTATGCCACCAACGCGGCGGGCACGGCCTACGGGGAGGAATTCTCCTTTACCACCGTGGCTATTCCGCTGGCGGCGGAGCCCACCACCCCGAGCACGCTCACGGCGAGCGAAGTGACCACCAGCTCGCTGCAGCTAAACCTGACGGGCGGCACGGGGGCCAAGCACCTGGTGCTGGCGCGCCTCACGACCGCCGTGAATGCGACGCCGGTCGATGCCACTACCTACCTGGCCGATGCAGCAGTTGGCGCGGGCACCCAGCTGGGTATCGGCAACTACGTGGTGTACACGGGCACGGGCAGCAGCGTGACCGTGACGGGCCTGCAAGCCAGCTCGACCTACACCTTCGCGGTGTTTGACTACAACGACAACGACACGCCCTACGCCGAAAACTACCTGACCACGGCGCCCGGCACCCTCACGCAGGCTACCCCCGACGCCCCGGCCGCGCTGCTGCTCGAAGAAAACTTTGACTACCCGGCTGCCACTACCCTCAACGCCAACAACTGGACCGCACACAGCGGCGCCACCAGCACCGTTAAGGTAAAGGTAACGGCGAGCAGCCTGAGCTACCCGGGCTACAACGCCAGCGGTATCGGCAACGCGGCGGCCATCACGGGCAATGGCGAGGACGTGAGCCGCTCCCTCACGGCCCCCGTGACGCCCCGCACACCGGTGTACGTATCGCACCTGGTGAACGTGACCAGCGCCACGCCGACCGGCGATTACTACCTCCACCTCGGCCCTACCCCCCTCGGCAGCAATTTCTACAGCAAGGTATTTGTGCGCAGCAGCCCCACCACGGCCGGCAAGGTGCAGTTCGGCATCAGCAGCAGTGGCACGGCGGTGTACTCGACCACCGACTACGACCTGAGCACCACCTACCTGCTGGTGGTGAAGTACACGTTTGATGAAACCGGCAGCCTCGCGCAGCTCTTCGTGAACCCGACCGGCGACACCGAGCCCACCACGCCCGCTGCCAGCTCGGCCGAGAAGGGCTCGCCAGCCAACATTGGCACCGTGGCCTTGCGCCAGGGTGGCAGCTCGCCCAAATTGGTAGTGGACGGCTTGCGGGTCGGCAATACGTACCGGGTAGTGAAAACGGGCCTGGTGTGCCTACCCCCCGCGCCGCAGTTCACGGCGGCCCCGGTTTGCGTGGGTACGCCCACGGCCTTCGCCGACGCCTCGACCACGGTAGAAGCCAACGCGACCTACGCCTGGGACGTGGATAGCGATGGGCAAGTAGACTACACGACGGTGGGCGCTATCGCGCATACCTACCCGGCGGCTGGCACCTACACGGCCACGCTGACCATCACGCAGGGTGCCTGCGCCGATGTGTATACTCAAGCTGTGGTGGTGCGGGCGTTGCCGACCGCTACCATTAGCGGTGCCTCCACGATTTGCGCGGGCAGCAGCGCCACCCTGCGCGTGCACCTGACGGGCACTGCGCCCTGGACGCTTAGCTACTCGGCTGCTGGCAACCCCACGGCCACAACCATCAGCGTGGCTGCGGCCGACGTGACGGCGGACGGCGAGTACGCGCTTGTAGTGCGCCCGGCGGCTACGACCACCTACACCCTCACCGGCGTATCGGACGGCAATTGTACGGGCGCTACCCTCACCGGCACGGCTACTGTTACAGTCAATACAGTGCCCGTGCTCACGGTGCCTACCGTGCCGGTGGCTACCACCCAGGCTGGCTTGCGCGGGGCGTCGGTGGCCTTTGCGGCGACGGCCACGGGCAGCATGCCTGCCCCGGTGCTGACCTACGCCATCACGCAGAACGGTATTTCTACCCCCATCACGTCGCCCTACGTTTTCGCGACGGGTACGACGGTGGTGACGGCCACGGCGACCAACGATTGCGGCACCACGACCCAGACCTTCGCGGTAACAGTGCAGACGCCTACCCGGGTGAGTGTGCTGTACCAAAATGCGGATGGCCAGGTAGCCAACAATGCTATCAAGCCTAATCTGCAGCTGGTGAACAATACCACGGCGGCCATTCCCTACGCCGAGCTGACGGTGCGCTACTGGCTCACGGCCGAAGATTTTGCGGCCGTTACGGCGGCCGTCGATTGGGCGCAGCTCGGCACTAGTGCCGTGAAGGCGCGCTACGTAGCGCTGGACCAGCCCGCCCAGGGTGCCTATGGCTACGTCGAGTACAGCTTCGCCACGGCAAGCAGCTTGGCAGCAGGTGGTAATTCTGGCCCTATTCAGTCGCGCATTTACAAGCAAAACCAGACGGTTTTCAACGAGGCCGACGACTATTCGTATGGCTCCAACAGTGCGTACCTGCCGAACGACCGGATTACGGTTTATCAAAAAGGAGTACTCATAGGGGGGGTAGAGCCCGCACTGGTGGCGGCCCGCACCAGCCTGCAAGTGCTGACGCAAAACCAGGAGAAGAAAGCTGCTTCCAACACCATCAGCACCACATTGCAGCTGCGCAACACGGGCAACCAGCCCGTGAGCTACCAAGACCTGACGGTGCGCTACTGGTTTAGCCC
>CAZZDR010000034.1:9274-20110 GCA_964652535.1 uncultured Hymenobacter sp.
GAGCCCGAAGCTGCCGGCAGCGCGCCCGCCGCGCTGAGCAGCTACCCCAATCCATTCACCGAAAGCACTACGCTATCCTTCGTGCTGGCCCAGTCGCAGTCGTACCAACTGGAGATTTATGATAGCAGCGGCCGCCTCGTGCAGCGGCTGCAAGCCGGCCAGGCCCTGGCCGGCCAGCCAGTGCAAGTAGAGTGGCAGGCGGCCAACATGCCGGCTGGCTTCTACCTGGCGCGTCTCATCACGGGCACGGCCGTCCAAAACTTGAAGCTGATTCGTCAATAAGCTGCTCTCAAGTACTACTAGCTTACGAAAAGCCGGCCTCAATGGGGCCGGCTTTTTTGTGCGCGATGCCGTTAGGTATCGCCACCTCGGCCGCGTGCCCCAGGTGCGGGTGCAGTGCCGGGCCGAGGACCGCCGCTGGATGCTGGGGGCAAGACAACTGGGTCTGGCTTTGCTGTCTGGCCGCCCCTGCCTTGGCTTGTTTCAACGGTTTCACACACCGGCCTACCCCTCACTTTGAAACCAATAACCCAAGTGCCTTGGTAGGTGAGCGGCCGGCCGCCGCCTGAACAGGAGCGCATCGAAGACCGTTACATCCCGATAGGGGGGTAGGGAGCGGCAATACGCGCGCTGGCTGCTGCCCGGCTACCCCCGACCTTTGCGCACTCCATTTCTACTGATGAACTCCTTCCTTACCCGTTCTTCCTCGCTGTTGCTGCTGGCGTTGCTGGCCGTCGCTTGCGCCAAGACTGACACTGTTGCCCCCGCTGCCGCGCCTGGCCGCGACGATAACCTGGCGCTGGGCAACCCCAGCGGGGCGGTAGCCAGCGCTTCCTACCCCACTAATTACCTGCTGGTAAAAGACCAATACACGCTCTCTTACAACCGCGACCAGGGCAAGCCCAACTGGGTGAGCTGGCACCTGAGCTCGGCCTGGCAGGGGAGCGCACCGCGCCAAGACGACTTCCGGGCTGACCCTGACCTGCCCAGCGGCTGGTACCAGGTCAAGGCCACCGATTATTCGGGCTATGGCTTCGACCGCGGGCACAACTGCCCCAGTGCCGACCGCACCAGCTCGGTGGCCGACAACTCGGCCACGTTCTTGATGAGCAACATGATGCCCCAGGCCCCGAACAACAACCAGCAGACCTGGGCCAACCTGGAGAACTACGCCCGCTCGCTCGTGAGCGCCGGCAACGAGCTCTACATCATCTGCGGCTCCTACGGCCGCGGCGGCACGGGCAGCGCGGGCTACCAAACGACGATTGCGGGCGGCAAGGTTACGGTGCCCGCGCATTGCTGGAAAGTGCTGGTGGTGCTGCCCGTGGGCAACAATGACGTGGCCCGCATCACGGGGAGCACCCGCGTGATTGCCGTCGATACGCCCAACGATAACGCGCTAAGCTCAGCCTGGATTACCTACCGCACGAGCGTGGATAAGATTGAGGCGGCGACCGGCTTAGACCTGCTCTCGGCCGTGCCCAGCAGCGTGCAGGCAACCATTGAGTCAAGAACGGACACGGCCCCGACGAACTAGCGTACCGGTTGCTACCCCGGCTCTTGCCGCGCTGCGCCGGATATACTGCCTGGTGGCGCCACTGTGGGGTGGGCGCTACCGGGCAGTGTTGTTTGCTACGCAACCAACGCGAGCCGCCCTACCCCCTGCGTTCAAGGCAAATTAGCACATGCAGGGTCGTGAACGCAGCCGCGAGGCTGAGGAATTTTTTTAGTGAGTGTGCTCTACGCAAGTTCTTTTAAACAAGGTTTTTCTTACGCTTCAGGTGGGCCTGCCTAGCAACTGAAGCGTAGCTATCGGCGCCGTGCGGTCGTTTTCGGCTAGTATCTTCCAGGGGTGGCTCCTAGCCAGCTTTTCCCATGGTTATTCGTGACGACTTACAGGTACTGGAGCAATTGCTGCTGTCTTCCTCCGACGTGCTATGTGCGCTTACCCCCACTGGCCAGTTGCACGGGGTGAGTGCCAGTGGCGAGCGCCTGCTGGGCTACGCCCCGGCAGAACTACTTGACAGCCAGTTTGGGGCGCTGCTGCACCTTGCTGACCGCGAGCGGGCCTTGGCCACGTGCCAGCTGGCGCGGCAGCAAGCTGCCCCAAGTAGCTTCGAGGGCCGCTGCCTGACTAAGGCTGGGCAGGAACTGGTGCTAGCTTGGTCGGTCTTTCCGTGGCCCGCCACCGAGCTGCTACTCTGCATTGGGCACCTCGTTGCCGCGCCTTCGTCAGTAGCGTTGCTTGCGCAAACCTCGGCCGGCAACGCGGTGCTGGAGCGCATTGCCGATGGCTACCTAGAGGTCGATAAGGACTGGACTATCACGTATTGCAACGGCGAGGCCGAGCGGGTGCTGCAAATCAACCGCCAGCAGTGCGTAGGCCGAAACTACTGGCAGGTATTTCCCAACGCCGTCAACAGTCGCTTCGACTACTACTTGCACCTAGCCGTAGACTCGGGGCAGCCTGTGCACTTCGAAGCTCTTTCTACGCGCACGGGCCGCTGGCTAGAAATGAAGGCCCGGCCGACAGCCGACGGGCTCGCGATTTTTCTGGTCAATATTACCGACCGGGTCACGGCTGCCAAACACTTGGAGCAGCTGGCCCTAGTAGCCCAAGGCACCGACAATGGCGTTCTCATCACCGATGCGCAGGGCCGCACGGAGTGGGTGAATGAAGGCTTTACCAAGCACACAGGCTATACGCTGGGCGATATGCGGGGCCGCCAGCCCAGCGCCGTGCTAGAGGGCCCCGACACCGACCTGGCGGCCAGCGAGATTACCCGCGTCTACCAGCAGCATCCCAAGCCTTTCTCCCTCACGATTCTGAACTATACAAAAGCGGGGGAGAAACTCTGGGTCTTGCTCCATGTCACGCCCATCTACAACCAAGCTGGAGAGCTGAAGCAATTCATTACCATTCAGCAAAATATTAATGCGCAGAAGGAGCTGGAAGCGCAGCAGTTGCAGCTGACGCAGGACCTGTATGAGCACAACCGCGACTTGCAGCAATTTGCCTACATGCTCTCGCACAACCTGCGCGCGCCGCTGACCAATGCCCTGGGGCTCGCCCGGCTGCTGCCCCAGGTAGAGCAGCAGCCCACCGTATTTGCGACTTCGCTGGGGCATCTGCGCCAGAGCCTGGAGCAGGTCGATGAGGTCTTGCGGGACTTAAATCTTATCCTTTCTAGTCGCGACCACCAGCACCGGCAAATAGTCGAAACGGTGGACCTGGCCGAAGTGTGTGAGCAAGCCCTGCAGCATGCCGCCGCCGCCCTGGACCAATGCGGAGGGCAGGTAAAGCTCGACGTAGAAGAGGGCTTGCGTGTGCGCGGCACCCGAGCCTACGTATATAGCATTTTGGATAACTTGCTTGCTAATTCCCTCAAATACCGCTCTGCGGCTCGCCCGCTGCGCGTTACTATTCAGTGCTCTGTAGGTATGCCAGGTAGGGTCAGTATTCACTTTGCCGACAACGGCTCGGGCTTCGACCAAGCGAAGGCCGGCCCTAAGGTTTTTCAGCTCTACCAGCGCTTTCACAGCCAGCAGCCGGGGCGGGGCCTGGGCTTGTTCCTGGTCAAAACGCAGGTCGAGGCCATGGGAGGCACCATTGAGGTGAGCAGCCAAGTGGAAATGGGTACGCGCTTCCTGATTCACCTCAGCCAACGCTAACATGCTTACTTACCTCATCGACGACGACTTCATCAGCCTTTATTTGGCCGAGCAGGTACTGCGGCTGGCCAACTTTACGACGGATATCCGGCCGTTTGCAACGGCCGAGGCCGCGCTACACGCCCTGCTGGCCCAGCTGCCCACGCAGGTGCCGCGGGTCATTTTCCTGGACCTGAACATGCCTAATATGGATGGCTGGGGGTTTCTGCAAGCCTTGGAGCCGCACGTGGCAGTGCTTCAGGACCGGTGCTGCATCTACATCCTCACCTCGTCGCTGGTGCTGGCCGATACGGCCCGGGCGCAAGACTACCCCCTCGTGGCTGGGGTACTTTACAAGCCCCTGGACGCCGCCGAGTTGCAAGCAATTAAGGCATTGCTGCTCGAAAAGAGGGGGTAGGCTTTGCCGTGGTGAATGCGGCGGCTACCCTGCAAAATGGCCCTGGCTGCTGAGCGGTCCGGGCCGCGCCTGCGTGGTGAACAAGCATCGATGGGCTTCTTTTTAGGGCTTCGGTATCAGCCGGTTCGCGACTAATTGCGCTTTCTTTCAATCTGAACAGTACTGGAAACCGTAAGGAGGTGAGTTCACCAAAACTTCATCTTGCATGAGATTTCCTTTTTCTAACTCCCTTGGCTCTCTATCTCTGTTGCTAGGCATGAGCGGTTTGTTTGCCAGCTGCGACAAAAACGATGACATCGCCACCAGCAAAATGGACTTGACTTTCCAGGCGCTGGGCGATAATAACCAGCTGTTTCAGTTTAACGCGATGAACGCTGGCGCTGCGCCTACCCCCCTGGCCATTACCGGTTTGCAAACTGGAGAGCGCATCCTGAGCGTAGACTATCGGCCCGCCACTGGCCAGCTCTACGGCCTCGGCAGTACCAGCCGCCTGTATATCATCAACCCGACCACTGGGGCAGCCCGCCCGGTGGGCGCTGGCCCTTTTACCCCGGCCATTAGCGGCACGGGCGCTACGATTGACTTCAATCCTACCGTAGACCGCCTGCGGCTAGTCAGTAACACAGGGCAAAACTTGCGTTTAAACCCGGAGACGGGCGCCGTGATGACGACCGATGGCACCCTCAACGGGGCAACGGGCGCCGCCGTGTCGGCCGTGGCGTATACCAACCCAGTGGCGGGCGCCAGCAGCACCGTGCTGTACGACATCGACCCTACTACCGATAAGCTTTACCGGCAAGACCCGCCCAACGACGGAACGCTAGTTGCCATTGGCGACTTGGGAGTGAACGCGACGGGGCTGGCGGGCTTTGACATTGCTACCACGGACAATGCAGCCTTTGCGGCGCTGACCGTGGACAACCAGTCTGGGCTCTACAAAATTGATTTGGCTACGGGCCGCGCCACGCGCTACGACAATTTTCCGGCCGGCACGACCATCGTGGGCATCGCCATCCCGACACAGGCAGTTGCCTACGGCATTGATGCGGACAATAATTTTGTGGCCTTCAACCCGACCAGCCCCCAAACGCAGGTGAGCAAGCCGGTAACAGGCTTGCAAAGCGGCGAGCGCTTAGTGGGCCTGGATATGCGGCCGCTCAACGGGCAGCTCTACGGCTTGGGGAGCACGAACCGGCTCTACACCCTCAACATGGCCTCGGGCGCCGCTACGGTAGTAGGCGCGGGCACGCCTCTAGCGCTGACTGGCACCAATTTCGGCTTTGACTTTAACCCTACGGTAGACCGCATTCGCATTGTGAGCGACGCTGGTGTGAACCTGCGCGTTAACCCAGCCGACGGCGTTGCCGTGGTTGATGGCGTCCTCAATCCGGGTACTCCGAGCGTGACGGCCGCGGCCTACACCAATAATTTTGCAGGGGCGACGGCCACTGTTCTATATAATATTGACTCCAATACAGACATTCTGTATCGGCAGGACCCGCCCAATGCTGGCACGCTCGTCTCGGTTGGCGCCCTCGGGGTGAATACCACCGGTGTGAACGGGTTTGACATTGGGGGCACGAGTGGCACGGGCTTCGCGGTGCTCACCGTTGGCACGGCCGCTAGTGTGTACACGCTCAACCTGACCACCGGCGCCGCTACGAAGGGAGCCGACCTACCCCGGCCTTTGCAGGCAATGGCAGTAGGGTTAGGTTTCTAGAGGTTATGCGTGGTGTGCTGCCGCTTGTAGCAGGTACGCGAGCGTCTAATTTGAGATGACGCGGCTACCACAACGCAAAAAGGTCCTTCTTGAGAGCAAGAAGGACCTTTTTGCTGTAGAAATAGGCCAGCCGAAAAGAAACTGTGTCGAGTTCGTTTCGCTCAAAATTGAGTTTACCCTGCGGGCAGCAAGCGGCTTTTTACGAAGTCAAGCAGCTTACTAAGGAGAAGGAGTTCTTACAGCCCTACCCCCCTTTTTGCTGCTTGTTGGTAGCAGATATGCCTTATAGCTTGGGTTTGCGCAGTAACATATAATTGCGGGGAGCGTAGTTCGAACCGAGGCCGAATACGTTATTTTCTACCACTTCGTAGCCTTGTCCTTCAAGTTCAGTCACCTTGCTGAGTAGCGCAGTATAATTATTGTCGTACCCTCTTGAGTCTTTCTTAAATCTTACGTTTTCGTACTTAGCAGACGTGCTGGAGATTTCTAATTGGTCATCAACCTGAGTCAGCGTGACGTAGTCGTACTGCTTGGGGGCGGCGGGGGCTTTGGCGGCCATAAAGCAGCCGCAGATGAATAGACCAGCTAGCAGGGTGAGCAGGTAGGGCAGGCGTTTGGTCATAAACTACGCAGGGTTGAAGATGGAAGGTGCAAGTAAGGAACCCGGCAGCGGCTAGCCTAGCCATACCAGGCCTACTACCTGCTACTGGCCGAAGGTATAGTGGGCGCCAACCAGCACGTTGAGAAATAACCGGTTGGCGAATCTGTACTGGTTGTCTCCTAGCATGGCGCTTACCAAGCCATTAGCGGTCAGCTCTACCTGGGGCGAGAGGCTATAGCGCACGGCTGGTCCCAGCGTAACGCTAGCCTTGGTTGACGAAGAGGAGTAGTCGTTGGGGTAACCGTAGTAGCTGCTTGGCGGGCTTGTAGTGGTAAAGTTGAAATGACCATACAAGACGGTAATGCCAGCTAGCCCATCAAAGTGGAAGCGCGCCGCCGGCTCGGTGAACGTGTAGCGCAACAGAACCGGTGCGGTGAGGTACTTGTAGCGGTATGTGTCTGTGCCTCCGCCTAGTGTGCTGCCCCCCGTGCCGTAATAATAGAGCGGAGTAGTATAGGAGTTTTTTGTCCAATGATACGCGGCACTAACCTGCACCGCCAGGCGAGGAGATAGCTGGAGGCCAGCCGTTAGGGAAGGGCCTACCAGGTTTGGAATGCTGGTTGAATTAAACGGTACATCAGTGAGCAAATTAGCCCCTACCCCCGCATAGAAGCGTGAAGAAGTAGGCGCAGTTTGTGCGAAACTTAAGTAGGGGTAGTCCGGCTAGACTGGCGAGTAAAAGTGCTTTTTGGGGCATGCAAAAAGGGAGAATGAGGGAAGGCGCAGAATGTCGGCCTTTGAATCGATTTGGCTTCTGTAGTTTCTTCTTCAATAGCAAAAATCACCTACTGAGATAGCAGGGATTTAGCGGCTACCAGAGTAGAAGCGTTCAGCGTGAGTCCAAAACTGCTTTAATAAATTGATAACAAGTAGCTTGCGGCCTATGAGTAATGTCAACACCAGCAGCAAGAGGGGACTAGTCCAAATCAGGAGCAAAGCCAATGCAGTAAGCACCAACCCTAAGAGAAACCCATCGTCTGTATCTGCGCCTCCTGCCAATGCTATCAACTAAAGCAAGCAGCAGCATGATGGCAGCAATGCCGAGGTAGAGATAACCTATCTTCTTCAGCATTGCGTAGGCTCTGTAAAAGATGAAGAAGATAGGTTAGGGCCGTTGTAGCTGGCACGCAGCAGCTTAGAGCTAATACTTCACCGGCAGGTCTGACAACCGCATCGGCCCATCGGTGGGCTTACTTTTTTGCACCATCTTCTTGCCCAGGGCTTTGCTATCCTTGACCACTTTGGGGCCTTGGTAGGTGGTGGCGCGGTGGTCAGCCGTTTTGGTCGGCTTGGCGGGGGTAGGGTTGTCGTGAGACGTAGCTGGCGTTTGGGCCTGGGCGGTGAGCAGGAGTGCCGACAGGGCTAGGCTGCTAGTGAGGGTTGGGAGCGTTTTCATGAAAGAGGGCAGTTGTGGATTAGTGATTTCTTCTTGAAAGGCAAGCTGACCTTTTGAAAAGCAGGTTAGCCGCCACCAGAGTGGAAGCGCTCGGCGCGAGCCCAGAACTGCTTGAATGAATCGCTGCGGCCTATGAGTAGCACTAGTACCAGCAGCAGGAGAGGGCTAGTCCAAATTAGGAACATAACTAATACAGCAGCCCCTATCCCAAAGAAGAGGCCAGCATCGGTGCTTCCTGCCAAACCCGTCAATAAAGCGAGAAGCAGCAGCAGGCCGACAATGATTAAGTAGAAATAACCTGTCTTCTTCAGCATATCGCAGGCTTTGTGAAAGTTGAAGAATACTAGTTGTTGTTTAGTAGTCGCTGGGCGTCGTCTAGTATGTGTTGCGCCTCTTCGCGAGAGAAGAGCGTTTTTATTTGCTGTCCATCTTTTAGATGAATTACGCAAGTCGTGTCGTTAGTAGCAGCGAGAAAGTCTACTTCCCAGACATATCTATGGCGGGTAGGATGAGGCACAGGCGCATCAAAGTATCCTTTTGGCATAGCAGTAGCTAGTTCGGGCGGTTGTAGCTGGCGCGCTGCAGCTTAGAGTTACTTCTTCACCGGCAGATCTGATACCCGCGTCCGTATAGCATCGGCGGGCTTGCTTTTTTGCACCATTTTCTTGCCCAGCGCTTTGCTGTCCTTTACCACTTTGGGGCCTTGGTAGGTGGCGGCGCGGTGGTCAGCCGTTTTGGTCGGCTTGGCGGGGGTAGGGTTGTCGTGAGACGTAGCTGGCGTTTGGGCCTGGGCGGTGAGCAGGAGCGCCGAGAGGGCTAAGCTGTTAGTGAAGGTTAGGATCGTTTTCATTGGGTAGGGTGGTAGTAGCTGGTGCGCAGCAGTTGAGTGTTTCTTAGGAAGCAATGTGGCGTTTCATCACGTAGTGATAGACGTTCTGATTACCTGTCGTGATTACGTAAGCATTGACAAATTCCCAGCCCTGCGAATTTTGATAATTCAGTACGTCAATGACCGAATTGAATGCCTGCACTCTGCCTTCCGCATCCTTATAGCGATTGTCAGCAAATAGCCGACGCTCTTGGCCAAAATCTACGCTGATGGTCACTTTAGTGCTCAGGAACTTCTGCGTGGCGAGTATCATGCAATACTCCTCGGTGCGAGGCACACTCTGCGTATTCGACGCTACTGAGGCAGTCCAGTGCGGGTCTTTAAGTTGTGAGCTAGAGGCTAGGTACAGAAAGCCACCATGGTTTATAACCAGCCAATGAGGAGAGAACTGGCCGACTATTTTAGCTTCTTCATGCGGCTGAATGTAGAAGCCCGATGGCTTGCTAGTGGTATCGGCTGGGGAGCGGTAAAGGGCGACTTTCTCATTTCCGGCCACGTAGGTTTTGGGTGGTGCGGTGGCTACAAGCTTTTGGGAACTGGCTGCGAGGGGTAGGAGTAAGGAGAAAAATAGGAAAGCTGTTTTCATTAGTTCGGGCGGTTGTAGCTGGCGCGTAGCTGGATAACAGCTGAGTCTTTGGCGCGGCTGGTTGGAGCGTGATAGCTGGCGTGTAAAACGCTTTAAAGGGGCACGTTAGTTAACATTCCTCCGGTGATGTTGGGAGCTTTCGGATTAGTAGAGAGGATGCAGTAGTTGTAAATGTCCCTGATAGGCCGTTGCTAGTGCTAGTCAGCGTAAATTGAGCAAGCGTGGGGGCGTCATACACAACAGTCGTAATGCTAGCCTTAGTAAAGCGAAAAACCACCGCCTTATAGGCCGAAGCTGGTTGGCTGGTATCCTTACCTAGGAGCAACTGCAACTGTTCCCAGCCATTGCTGGGTTCAGGGGTAGTGTTAAGTAGCACCGACAAGTAGTCTTGGCCGGAGGAGGTTGTCAGCGTAGTAATTACCTGGCAGTTTTTCAATTGGCCGTCAAGCTTGTAGCTACCAGCAGTGGGGGCGGGGGGCGCTGGCTCGTCTTTCTTCGAGCAGCCCAGCGTACCAGTAAGCAAAACCGCTGCGACGAATGGCAAAGAGAGTAGGCTTAGTCTCATAGGTACTGTTTAGTTCGGGCGATTGCAGCTGGCGCGCAGCAGCTTAAGTTTTTAGAGCTGTTGGGTGGTATGAGTAGAGGTTTAAGGTTGCACATCAGTGAAGCTGCCAGCGGTAAGGGTATGCTCTACTGTGAAGGTGCCATCTGGTTTGAGGTTGCGTACATAGCCAGTGAATGTGCCGCTGAAGCCACCGCTGCTAGTAGTAGCTAGCGTGTATTTGCCGCCGGTAAAAGACATAGCCACTCGGCCCCACTGGTAAAGGGCCATATTGCCTACCAGCTCCAGCTTGTAAGCAGAAGTAGGCTCTCCAATATGCTTGCTGAAAACTAATGCTAGCACTTCATTTGTGCCACTACTCGGTGCGGGCGAGGTATAGAGGCTGATATATAGGTAATCGTAGTCCGTAACAGGGTTAGTGCTTGTGGCGCATTTCGTTGTGCAATTCACCACTTTGCCGTCGAGTACGTAGCCGTCGGCTGTCGGGGAGGGTGCTGGCACTGGGTCATCTTGCTTCGTAGAGCACCCTAGGGTGCCGAGCAGTAGACCAGATAGGAGGGGGTAATAAATAGACGTAAAGTCATAGCGGACTAAATACTTATAGTAGTTAACTCCACCCCGCAGCAACTCCGGCATCAGAGGCTACTTAGGGTCAGATTTAGTTTGGGCGGTTGTAGCTGGCGCGCAGTAGGCTGATGGTTTCGTCTTTGGCGGCGATGAGGGCGTCCTGCATCTTGAGCTGGTCGCGCAAGTGCTGGATTTCCTTTTCGGCAGTAGCTAGGTCGCGGCGGCAGTCCTCGATGGTGAAGTTGGTAATAGTATTATTGCTACCTACATTACTCTGAATATTTCCCTTGTTTTTGTGGGCGGTGATGTTAGACGAGTGGGTAGATCCTACGGGGTTAGATAGGAAAGGCTCACCTTGGCCAGTTAGGAGCCACTTCGAATTGACG
>CAZZDR010000035.1:0-19443 GCA_964652535.1 uncultured Hymenobacter sp.
TCGCTCAGCAGCTGCGCGCCGGCCGAAGCGCGGGGCAGCACGGTGCCGGGGCTCAGGCGGTTGGCGCGGGCACGCACCAGGTTCAGCGACGTCAGGGCTTTAGCATCCTGGCCCAGCTTGTTCGAAGCCTCAGCGTGCATCAGCAGCAGGTCGGCGTAGCGCAGCTCGAGGCGGTTGAGGGGCGAGTGGTCGAGTTCGTTGGCGGGGCGGTCGGCTAGCTGCAAAAACATCTTGCGGCTAATGCGGCCCGACTCGTTTTCCAAGGGCTTGGTGTCGTAGTTGGTGTAGTCGAAGTTTGCCGTTTTGGGCCCCACGTTGTCGCCCTGCTTGATGATGGTCCACTTGCGGCGCGGGTCGGTGCCAAAGGCCTGCTCCAGGTTGCTGCTGGGCGTGTCGAAGCCCCAGCCGCCATCGGCGCGGCTCCGCATCACCACCGTGAGGGCGGTGCCCAGGCCGAAGGTCTGGTTGGCGTTGTAGTTAAGCTCAAAAATCGACTCGACGCCGTTGGGGTTATTCACGCTCCACACCTTGTCGAAATCGCCCAGGCTGTACTGCGCCGAGTTGATGACCGTTTCGGCTGCTTGCTGGGCTAGGGCCCACTGCTCGGTGTAGAGGTAGGCCTTGGCCAGGTAGGCGTTGGCCGAGCCCTTGGTGGCGCGGCCTTTGTCGGCACTCAGGCGGGCGGCTTTCTCGGGCAGGGCTGCGGCGGCTTCCTGCAAGTCTTTGATAATTTGGGCGTAGCACTCGGCGGCCGAAGCGCGGCCAATGGCCAGCGACTCGCTCGGCGACACGGGCGTGAGCACCAGCGGCACGCCGCCGTAGCCCTTTACCAATTCAAAGTAGTTGTAAGCGCGCAAAAACTTCAGCTCCCCAATCAGCTGCTGCTGGAGGGTAGGATCGATGGGCGCCTTGGCAATGCCTACCAGCGCGGCGTTGCAGTTGCCGATGCTCTGGTAGATGTGCGTGTAGCGGTTGTCAAACCACTCATTGTTAGGCAGCCAGAAGAAGCGGGCGAAATCGCCAAACTCGCGCTGGTCGCCGGCAATGGCGTTGCCCTTCCAGGCATCGTCCGAGCCGGCATCGCCAAACATGCGGGTGCGGTCAATTTTCCACCAGCCATCTTGGTCGGCCAGGGCGTAGCAGCCCATTACGGCCGCCTTGCACTCGTCGGCGTTGGTGTAGTAATTATCGGTCGTTTGCTGGCCCTGGGGCGAGATGTCAAGGAAGTTCTTGCACGACTGCGTGCCCAAGCTCAGGCCCAAGCCGAGCGCCAAAATAAAAATGCGGTTAGAATTCTTCATGATTACAGCGGGTGGGATAGATTAGAACGCAATGTTGGCGCCCACCAGGTAGGTGCGGCTGGTGGGGTAGTTGCCCAGGTCCACGCCGCGGTTCAGGGCCGAGGCAGCGTCGGTGTACGAGCGGCCGTAGCCGATTTCGGGGTCGAGGCCGCTGTACTTCGTGAAGGTGAATAGGTTCTGGCCGCTCACGTAGAGGCGCAGGCTAGCCATGTGCATGGCGTTGGAAATGCCTTTGCTGAAGGTGTAGCCCAGCTGCAGGTTGCGCACGCGGGCGTAGGAGCCATCTTCCACGTAAAAGTTGGAGAAGCGCGTCAGGTTCTGGTTGTTGTCGTTGGCCGCAATGCGGGGCACCGAGTTGGAGGTGCCGGCCCCGTGCCAGGCCATGTTTTCGAGGCCCGCAATTTTGTTGTAGTTGTAGCTGCCCGAGTACCACCAGCCTTTGTTGGCGTTCACCACGTCGTTGCCGAGGCTGCCTACCAGCGAGGCTTGCAGGTCGAAGCCGTGGTAGCCCATGTTTAGGTTCACGCCGAAGGTCATGGCGGGGGTAGGGTTGCCGATAAACTTCTGGTCGTCGGCATTAATCACGCCGTCGCCGTTGAGGTCCGCAAACTTGAAGTCGCCGGCCACTGCGCTGGGCTGGATAACCGTGCCGCTAGCCGACTTGTAGTTGGCCACTTCGTCGGCCGTTTGGAAAATACCGTTGGTCTGGTAGCCATAGAAGGCGCCCACGTAGCCACCCTCTTCCGTCTTGGATGGCCGCCCGAAGATGGGCGTGTTGCCCGAGTACAGGGCCTGGCCGTTGGCCAGCTTGTCGATTTTGCTCACGGCGCGGGTCGCGTTCACGCTCAGGCCGTAGGTGAAGGCGCCGCGCGCTTCAGCATAGCCCACGGTGAAGTCGAGGCCGTTGGTTTTCATGCTGCCGATGTTGGTCACCGGGCTGTTGTAGCCGTAGCCGGCGTGGCCCGGAATGGCCTGGAACATGAGCATATCGGTGGTGTTGCGCCGAAACACGTCGAACGTGGCCGTCAGCTTATTGCTGAAAAAGCCAAAGTCGAGGCCCAGGTCATAGTCTTCCACCGTTTCCCACTTCACGTTGGGGTTCGGTACATTGCTCTGAATAACTGCCACTTGTGCCGTGCGGTCGTCGCCGGTTACGTAGTAGGTTTTCGAGAACGTGCCGGTGTAGGCAGCGTTGGTCAGGTTGCTGATGTTCTGGTTGCCTACCCGGCCCCAGCTGGCGCGCAGCTTCAGGAAGTTCAGGCTCTCAAACGACTTCATGAAGTCTTCGTCGGTGATGAGCCAGCCCACCGACAGCGACGGAAATGTGCCGAAGCGGTTGTTGGTCGGGAATACCGAGGCGCCGTCGCGGCGCACGCTGGCCGACAGCAAGTAGCGCCCCTTGTAGTCGTAGGTAACGCGCCCGATGAGCGAGGCGATAGAGTTGGAGTTGTTGTTGCCGCGGGCGTTGTAGTTGGCCGTGGCCGCGTCGAGCTGGCGCAGGCTGGGGTCGTTGCTCGGAATAGCTTGGCCCGAGGCGTACTCATTGCGGTAGCTGAACTTCTCAAACGTGGCCGCCGCCAGCGCCGTGAAGTTGTGGTCGCCGAGCGATTTGGTGTAGGTCAGCGTGTTAGTGTTGTTCCAGTAGATGTTTAGGTTGTGCTCGCGCTCTACCGTGTTCACCTGGTTGCGCTCGTTGGCGTCGATGGTGTAGAAGGGCGAAAACGCGTTGCGCTCGTAGAAATTGGTGTTGGTGCCAAAGCGCGTTTCGGCAATCAGGCCTGGAATAAACTCGTAGTTGGCGTACACGTTGCCCACCAAGAAGTACTGGTTGCGCTTATCATCGTTGCGCTCCACGGTAGCCAGTGGGTTGCCGATATCGGTCGGCGAGGCGCCGTAATAGTCGTAGGGGTTGCCCGAGGTGCCCGCCATTCGCGGCGAGGTAATCGGGTCATCGTTGAACGCGTCTCGGAACAAGCTGCCGCTATTGAGGTAGCTCTGGTTGGTCATCGAGAGGTTCAAGTCCTGGCCCACCTTCAGGTGCTTGGCGGCCTGGTACTGGCTTTTTACGCGTAGCGACAAACGGTCGAAATCGGTGCCACGCACTAGGCCGCGCTCCTTAAAGTAGCTCAGGCCAGTCGAGTACACCACCTTATCGCTACCCCCCGACAAGCCGAGCGAATAGTTTTGGGTGATGCCGCGCTGGGCAATCTGGTCCCACCAGTTGGTGCTTTGGGTGTACTGGTCAGGGTTGGCATACACCGGCGCATTGCCCGAGTTGGTGGCCGCGAGGTTCATGAGGCGGGCATACTCGTTGGCCGACGCCATGCTGGGCAGCCGCGTGGGGCGCGACACGCCGTAGGTAGCGTCCACGGTGATAACCGGCGCGCTCACTGAGCCCGCCTTGGTCGTAATCAGCACTACGCCATTGGCCGCCCGCGAGCCGTAGATGGCCGCCGAAGCCGCATCTTTCAGCACCGTGAGGGTCGCAATATCCTTCGGGTTGAGGTAGTTAATGTCGTTTACCGGCAGGCCATCCACCACGTAGAGCGGGCTGTTGCCGTTGATGGTCGAGATGCCCCGGATAAGAATCTGGGGCTGGCTGCCCGGTTCCGAGCCGGCGCTCGTTACCGTCACGCCGGCGGCTTTGCCCTGTAGGGCCGAGCCCACGTCGCTCACCGTCAGCTTGGCCAGCTCGGCGCCCTGCACCGTCGTTACGGCATTGGTCACGGTGCGCTTTTCCTGCGAGCCGTAGCCGATTACCACCGCCTCGTCGAGAGCCTGGGCGCTCACCGCCAGCTTCACGGTTAGGGTCGTTTGCTGGCCCACGGGCACCTCCTGGCGGTTGTAGCCGACGGAGGAAATTACGAGCGTCGGGTTGGCCGTGCCGTCGGGGATGCGCAGCGAGAAGCGGCCATCGCCGTCGGTAGTCGAGCCGATGCTGGTGCCCTTTAGCACGATGGTTACGCCGGGCAGGCCTACGCCTTTTTCGTCAAGCACCGTACCCGTAATGGGGGTGTCGGCCACGGCCGACCGCCTGGCGGAAGTAGGGGAAGCGGCGGAGCTGGCCTCCGCGGCTACGGGTGCAGCCGCCACTGCCAACGGCAGCAAGGCTCCACAAAAGAGTATCGATTTAGCCTGCATTAACAAGAAAAATAGATGGCAAGCCGAGGCCTGCCTGGGTGGGGAAAAGTGAAATCAGCACGAGAGGATAGCTGCGCCAAGCAGCCTCAAATAACCGCCGCAAGGCTATTCGGAAAGTGTTGTAAAAGTACAGGCTGCCTCCCGTCGCCGGGGGGTTACTTTTCAAGCGAAAAGGGGGTGTAAACCCGCCGATATCGTCGTGTCAACTGGTGCTATTGCAAGTAAAACTCTTAATAAGTTTGCTAGTAATCAGTATTTTATCGTTATAAAATGTTCAAATTTTGATAATGCCATACCTACTGCCCTACCTAACCCGCCACGCCCAGCTAGCCAGCCTAGCCGAGCAGTAGCGCTGCTACTCGTGGGGCCGCTAGTTGCGGCGCGCCAGGCCCCAGCCGGCGACCAGCGCGGTGCAAATTGACGGTCGGTAAGCCCTGCGCCGCTGGCCGCACAAACCTTCCAAAACCTACCGCCGCCTAGGGGGGTAGGGCCACCGCGAAAAGCCACGCGTTTTGGTTGTAATATGCCGGAAAATTCACGTATTCAACTCTATGCTTTCGTGGTCTTCGGCTCCCTTCCTGCGCGTGGCGTTGGCCTTTGGGGGCGGCATTGTGGGCTACCTCTATTTGGGCCAGCAAGCGGGGGGTAGCGCCGCGCCGTGGGCAGCCGGGCTGGTGCTGCTGTACCTGCTCGGGTGGCTGGCGAGCCAGCGGCAGGCGGCCCCCGCCGCCACCGATGCGCTGGGCCTGGTGGGGCTGCTGGCGGTGGCGGCGGTGGGCTTTGCCCGCAGCCAGGCGGCTACCGAAAGCCGCCGGCCCGACCACCTCGGGCACCTGGCGCCGCGCATCGAGTTTTACCGCGCCACCGTGGACGAGGCGCCCGTGGCGCGGGCTACTACCTACGCCACTACCGTGCGGGTGCAGGCCGTGCGCGTGGCCGGGCGCTGGCAAACCGCCAGCGGTGGCATTCGCATCAGCCTACCCCGCCACGAAACGGCCGACTCGGTGCCGCCCCCACGCTACGGCGAGGTGTGGCTGGTGCAGGGCGCACCCGAGTTGACTAAAGGCCCCGCCAATCCCGGCGAGTTCGATTACCGCCGCTACCTCCAAACGCACCAAGTCTACCATTCTCAGTTTGTGCACCAAGGGCAGTACCAGGTGCTGGGCTCCGCTCCGCTGAGCTTAGTTGTGGCCATTAGCCAGCGCACGGCCGCTGTGCTCGACGGCGTGCTGCGCCGCTACGTGCCCAGCCGGCGCGAGTACGCGCTGGGCACGGCGCTGGTGCTGGGCTTTAAGGATGATATTGACCAAGAAACCCGGCAGGCATACGCCAACACCGGCACCACGCACATTATGGCGGTGTCGGGCTTGCAGGTGGGGCTGCTGTTTGCGGCCTTGCAATGGCTATTGGTGCGGGTGCCGCTGGGTGGCTCGCCGGTGCGGCGGCGCCTGCTCACGGCGGGCCTGGGGCTGGCGCTGGTGTGGAGCTATGCCTTCCTAACGGGTTTGTCGGCGTCGGTGCTGCGGGCCACGGTCATGTTCACCTTCGTGATCATCGGCCAGGCTTGGGAGCGCCAGAGCAGCCTGGTCAACACCCTGAGCGCGGCCGCATTTTGCCTGCTGCTGTGGAATCCTTACCTGCTCTGCGACGTGGGCTTTCAGCTTTCCTTTCTGGCCGTGCTCGGCATCGTGTATTTGCAGCCGCGCATCGGGCGCTGGTTCGACGCGCGCAACGCTGTGCTCGATTACCACCGCAGCTGGCACACGCCGGCCGTGCAAAAAGCCACCCGGGCCGCCGCCTGGCTGGCCGATACCAGTTGGCAGCTCACGGCGCTGTCTATTGCGGCGCAGGTGGCTACGTTTCCGCTGGGGCTGTATTATTTCCACCAGTTTCCGTTCAGCTTTCTGCTGTCCAACCTCATCGCGGTGCCCATCTCAAGTTTGGCTGTGTATGTGGGGGTAGGGCTGCTGGTAGTGAAAGGTTTGGTCGCCTTTCCGGCCCAGTGGCTGCCCGAGCTCGACTGGGTGCCCAAGATTATCGGTAGCCTATTTCAGGGCCTCATCTGGTTGTTCAATGAGTATATCTTCTTGATTGGCAAGCTGCTGCTGGGTGCGGTGGTGGGCAGCGTGCACCTCAGCCAGAGCCAAACGCTGCTGGTGTTTCTGCTCATCGGGGCGGGTTGCGTGTTGCTGGCGGCGCGGCGGCTGGCCTGGGCCGGCTGGTGCGTGGCGTTGCTGGCCCTGTATGCCGGCAGCCGCGTGGCCGAGGCGCGGGCTGTGGCTCCGGTGCGCGAGTTTGTGGTTTACAGCATTCCGCGGCGCTCGGTGGTAGGCTTTTGGCAGGGCGCATCGCCCGAATTCATCACCGCCGACTCGCTGCCCCTCTCCGAAAGGGAGCGCACCTACCGCCTCCAGCCCAGCCTGATACTGCGCCGCGTGCGCCAGCCGCGCTACTGCGTGGGCTGGCGCGGGGCTCGCGTGCCCGCCCGCCAAGTGGCCCCGCCCGATAGCGCCGAGGCCACCCGCCACTACCCGCCCGCGCCGCTAGTGCTGGCCCAGTGGCGCGGCCTGCGCGTAGCCTTTGTGAGCGGCAGCTTGCGCCGGCTGGCTAGCCCGCGACCCCCGCTGGCTGCCGATGTGATAGTGCTGCGCCGCAACGCCTACTTTTACCCCGACGCGCTGGCCGCGCATTTTGGGGCGGGGGCACGGGTCGTGTTTGATTCGTCGTGCCAGCGCTGGTACGTAGCCCAGCATGCCGCCGCGTTGCGCGCCGCCGGCTTTCGCACCTGGGACGTGAACGAGCAGGGCGCGTTTACCTACGCGCTGCCCGCCGGCCGCTGAGCCCCGTGCTGGCGGCCGCAGATGCGGATGCCACCGCCGCTGGCAACCCCTACCCCCCTTCAGCGAGTCTATAGAATATTCTGCTAACTTGTGCCGTTCAACCCAGGTAGCCTTTTTTATCGTAGCTTATTATACTATGACTGACCTCTCACCCGAACTCGACACGCTGCGCTTCCTGCAATACGAAGTGCAGGACCGTTTGGCCTATATTACCCTCAACCGACCGGCTAAGCGCAACGCTCTCAGTGCCAATGTGGTAACAGAGCTAAAGCAGGCTTTTGAGCAAGCCGAAGCCGACGACCAGGTCAAGGTTATCATCTTGCGGGCGGCGGGCGAGGTTTTTTGCGCCGGCGCCGACCTCAAGTACCTGCAGGAGCTACAAGACAATACGTACCAGGAAAACCTGGCCGACAGCACGCACCTCATGCAGCTGTTTCACCAGATTTATACGCTCAAGAAGCTGGTAATCGGGCAGGTGCAGGGCCACGCGCTAGCCGGTGGCTGCGGCCTGGCCGCGCTCTGCGACATCACCTTTGCCGTGCCCGAGGCCAAGTTTGGCTACACCGAAGTCAAGATTGGCTTCCTGCCCGCCGTGGTGAGCGTGTTTTTGCTGCGCCGCATCGGCGAGGCCCGTACCAAGCAGCTGCTGCTGAGCGGCGACGTTATCACGGCTGAGCAAGCCCTTGAGTATGGCTTGATTACCTTCATCACCGAGCGTGCGCAGCTGGCCGATACTGTGCGCACCTACGCCCTACGCCTAGCCCGCGAAAACTCGGGCCATAGCATCGAAATCACCAAGGAAATCCTGGCCCGCCTTCCTGAGTTGGCTCTTGAAGATGGCCTGCGCTACGCCGCCGAGCGCAACGCGGCCACCCGTGCTTCTGCTGACTGCCGCCGCGGCATTGCCGCCTTTTTGAACAAAGAGAAGCTGGACTGGTAGTCCTTTAGACACTGTTATTGCGAGCGCAACGAAAGGGAGCGCGGCAATTCTTCCTTTTGCCGTTGAGGTAGTAATTTCAGCGTCGAGGAAGAATTGCCGCGCTCCCTTTCGTTGCGCTCGCCCTGACAAACGTTTTATGATGTCTATCCTAAGCAGCCTTCTTATCACGCTCGCCACGTTCACCTTCATGGAATTTTGGGCGTGGTTCATGCACAAATACGTGCAGCACGGGCCGCTGTGGGTGCTGCACCGCTCGCACCACGTGCGGCCCAGTCCACGCCCGTTTGAGCGCAACGACTGGTTTTTCGTGATTTACGGCGCCATCTCAACCGTCCTGTTCATCACAGGTGATAATGGGCAACATTGGTGGTTTTGGGTGGGGGTAGGGATTGCCGCTTACGGCACCGTTTATTTCTTTGTACACGACGGCCTCATTCATGGCCGCCTACCTTTCTGGAAAAAAACGGATAGTGTGTACCTCCGCGCCCTCAACATGGCTCACAAAATGCACCACAAAACGCAGGGCCGCGACCACTCCCAGGAATTTGGCTTGCTCTGGGTATCGCCTAAGTACCTACGCCTGGCCCGCCAGCAAGCTGCCAAAAAGCAGGCGGTAGCCTAAGCCACCTGCCGCTGGCAAACTATTTGAGGGGTTTCGAGATTATTATCTCAGAAAACGGGAAGAGGATTACTATACTATCAGCTATTTCACCTAGCCTTTTCCCGCTGCTGGCCCCTGGCCGGGGCGGGAATTTTATCTATTTTTCTTTAAAAACACTCGAGTGGCGCAGTATTCTATCAGCGATTTGGAGCAGCTTTCGGGCGTGAAAGCGCACACCATTCGCATCTGGGAGCAGCGCTATAACTTGCTGAAACCCAGCCGAACTACTACTAACATCCGCACCTATGGGGAGGCGGACTTGCGGCGTCTACTCAACGTGGCCACGCTATGTGGGCGCGGCCAGCGCATTTCGCAAGTGGTGCGCATGAGCGAAGAGGAGCGCCAGGCCGCTGCCCTGGCCCTGTGCAATGAGGTGCAGCCCACCGACGGCCCGCGCCTCAACGCGCTACTCACCGCGGCGCTCGACCTCGATGAGCCCGCCTTGCACCGCCACTTCGACGAAGCTATCCACGAGCTGGGTACCGAGGACACCTTGCTGCGCCTGGGCTACCCCCTGCTGCAGCGCCTAGGTGTGTCGTGGAAAGCTGGCTCACTTAGCTTGGCCCAAGAGCGCCTAGTGGCCCAACTGCTGCGCCAGGAATTGTTGGCTTCGGCCGATGCCCTACCCCTCATTCCGCTAGCCCAAGCCGATGCGCCGCGCTGGCTGCTCTTCTTGCCCCAGGGCGAGTGGCAGGAGCTGTCGTTGCTCTTCATGAACTACGCCCTGCGGGCGCGGGGCTGCCAGGTACTGTACCTGGGGCCCAACCTGCCGTTGGTAGACGTAGTGGCTGCGGCCCGCACGTTCCGGCCCACCGTGCTGGCCACCGTGCTTACCACGGCGCCGGCCCGGGCTCAGGTAAAAAGCTTCGCCACTGAGCTGCGTGCCCAGTGCCCCGAGGCCACGGTTATGCTGTTTGGATCGCTGGCTGTGCAAGCCGAAGGCTTACCCGAAGGCTGCTTGCCACTGGCGTGCCTGCACGAGTTTCGTGATTTGATTCCCTTTGTGAATCAGCGAGTTGAGGGCGAAGTGATAGAAAAGTAATCTGCGAAGATGGTCCCGGTTAGCTCTACTTGCGTATGGAGTGGCGCCCGCCCGGCCAACTAATGTAGGTACTTGAAAAAGCTCGAAAAAATAGAAGCTTTTGTACTGTAGTTATCCGCTTGTGGATTATCTTTGTTTAAGATTCTGCTACGAACCCTTCTACAATATGACTTCTCTGGAATTCACTTCCCAAGTGCAGAAAATATCTTCCTCGCTCCGCCCCGTGGCCATGAACCTCACCCGCGATGCGGACGATGCGAAAGACCTGGTGCAGGAAACCCTGTTGAAGGCACTGCTCAATAAGGATAAATTTAAAGCGGGTACTAACTTGAAGGCATGGTTGTACACCATCATGCGCAACACCTTCATTAACAATTATAACAAGATTACCAAGCGTAGCTCTAACATCGATTCGACGGAGTACTTCCAGTACTTCAACACCGATGAGAACTACATCACGCACAACGGCGCCACCACCGATTTTGTGGTGCGCGACATCAACGAAGCCATCGCTAGCTTGGGCACCGACTACCGTACGCCGTTCATGATGTACTACATCGGCTACAAGTACCTCGAAATCGCTGAGAAGCTGCAAATTCCGATTGGCACCGTGAAAAACCGCATTCACATTGCCCGCAAGGACCTCAAAGCTGCGTTGAAAGTGTACGCGCCTGCCGGGGCCGACCGCGCCGAAGCCGAGCTAGAGACTGTAGAAGACTAGCTTTTAACTGCCTAAACTACCAAGCGTCCGCCGTTTCCTACCTGGAAGCGACGGGCGCTTGGTATGTATACTTGGCCGAAGAGGGTAGGGGCCTGCGCCCTACCCCCCTTAGCTAGACAAAGAAGCTCCTCTTATTAGATGCACTAACGTGGTAGCTGGCAAGCTCCTCACTTGCCGCTACAGAGCCGATGCCCCTGCTAAGCTCGGGCCGGCAGCCAAAACAAAGTCTAGGGTCGGGTTGTAGCTTGCGGCAAGTTATTCCGTTTGCTTCGTCCGTTGGCTTCTCCTCCCCGCATTCCCACCGCTGTTGTTATTGGGGCCGGCTTCGCTGGTCTGTCGGCCGCTACTACCCTGGCCCAGGCCGGCTGGCAAGTGACCTTGCTCGAAAAGAATGAGGGGCCCGGCGGCCGGGCACGGGTGTTTGAGGCCCAGGGTTTTACCTTCGACATGGGGCCAAGCTGGTACTGGATGCCCGGCGTATTTGAGCAGTATTTTGGGAAATTCGGCAAGAAAGTAGCCGATTACTATGAGCTGGTGCGGCTCGACCCCTCGTACCAGGTCATTTTTGAAGGTGACGATGCGGTAGCTATTCCGGCCGGCATGGCCGAGCTGCGGCAGCTTTTCGAAAGCCTGGAGCCTGGCAGCGCAGCGCGGCTCGACGAGTTTTTGGCCCAGGCCAAGTATAAATACGAGGTCGGCATCAACAAATTTGTGCACTTACCCAGCCGTTCGGTACTGGAGTTTGTGGACTGGGAAGTCATTAGCGGCGCCGTGCGGCTCGACCTGTTGCAGAGCATGGCCAAGCACGCGCGCAAGTTTTTTAGCCACCCCAAGCTGCTCAAGCTCATCGAGTTCCCAGTGTTATTTCTGGGCGCCACGCCCGAAAATACCCCGGCGCTCTACTCGCTCATGAACTACGCCGACCTCGCACTCGGCACCTGGTATCCCAAGGGCGGCATGCACCAGATAGTGCGCGGCATGGTGGCTTTGGCCCAAGAGCAGGGGGTAGGGCTGCACTATAACCAAGAGGTGCGCGAAATAGTGGTCGAAAACGGCCGCGCCACCGGCGTGCGCACCGACACCGACTTTTGGCCCGCCGATGCGGTAGTGGCCGGCGCCGACTACCACCACATCGAGCAGCAGATATTAGCGCCCGAGTATCGGCACTACTCGCCCGCCTACTGGGATTCGCGCACCATGGCGCCATCGTCGCTGCTTTTTTACCTGGGCGTGAGCCGCAAGCTAAGCCGGCTGCTGCACCACAACCTGTTTTTTGACGAGGATTTTAGCCAGCATGCGCACGAGATTTACGAAGCGCCGCAGTGGCCCAGCCGGCCGCTGTTTTACGCCTCGGTGCCGAGCAAAACTGACCCCACAGTAGCGCCCGAAGGCCACGAAAACCTGTTTCTGCTGGTGCCCGTGGCGCCCGACCTCGACGACCCCGAGGCTACCCGCGAGAAGTACTACAACCTACTGATGGATAGGCTCGAAAAGCACTGCGGCCATTCCATTCGCGAGCACGTGGTATACAAGCGTAGCTACGCGCACCGCGATTTTGTGGCCGATTATCATTCCTTCAAAGGCAACGCCTACGGCTTGGCCAATACGCTGAAACAGACCGCTGTTCTCAAGCCTACCTTGAAGAGCAAGAAGGTCAGTAATTTGTATTTCACGGGCCAGCTTACGGTGCCGGGCCCAGGCGTGCCACCCTCGCTCATTTCGGGCCAAGTGGTGGCGAAAGAAGTGCTGAAGGAAATTAAGAAATAAGCGCTGCGCTCGCCATGACAGACGATTTTTAACAACTCAATGGACCACGAACAGCTTTTTACCGATACCAGCCTGGCGTGTGCGCAGCTCATTACGCGGCGCTACAGCACGTCGTTTTCGCTGGGTATTCGCACGCTGGACAAGGCGCTGCACCGGGCCATTTATGCGGTGTATGGCTTTGTGCGCTGGGCCGATGAAATCGTGGACACCTTCCATAGCCGCGACAAGGCAGCGCTGCTGGCACAGTTTGAGCGCGATACCTACACTGCCATCACTGACGGCTTCAGCCTCAACCCAGTGCTACACGCCTTCCAGTGGGCAGTGAATGCGTATCAGATTGATCACGAGTTTATTGATGCGTTCTTGCGGAGCATGGAAATGGACCTGGAGGATAAAAATTACCGCCAGGAACTGTATGAGCAGTATATCTACGGCTCGGCCGAAGTAGTGGGGCTGATGTGCCTGCGCGTGTTTTGCCAGGGCCAGCCGGCGCTGTTCGAGCAGCTGCGGGCACCCGCACGGCGGCTAGGCGCGGCCTTTCAAAAGGTGAATTTTTTGCGCGATATCCGTTCTGACTACGAGGAGCGGGGTAGGGTTTATTTCCCAGGCCTGCGCTACGAGCAGTTCGACGACGCCGCTAAGCAGGCCGTGGAGAGCGACATTCGGGTCGATTTTGAGGCCGCTTACGTGGGCATTCAGCAACTGCCGCGCCCGGCGCGGCTCGGCGTGTACCTGGCTTACATCTACTACCTCAAGCTTTTTCATAAGCTGCGCCGGGCGCCGGCCCAGCAGGTGCTGGCCGAGCGTGTGCGCCTGCCCGACAATACCAAATTGCTGCTGCTGGCTGGCTCGTGGCTGCGCTACCGCTTGCGGGCAGTCTAAGGGGTAGGGCACTTTGCGGGCCAGCGGGGCGTTGGGGGCTGGCAGCGTGGCAACCGATGCTGCCCGTAGCTTTGCGCTTATGAACCGACTGCTTGTTTTTGCCTTGCTAAGCGCGCTGCCAGCGGCTTCCGGGGCGGCGGGCCGCCCTCCACACTGTATTTTAGTTATGTCGTCTCACCAGCCGGCTGCCCTGCGCCGCCACTACGAGCAAGCCGCTGCCGACAAGCAGGCCGGCGAAAAATTCTACAAACTGCTGCAAGATTACGCCGGCCAAGATGCCCTGGTATTGGCCTATAAGGCTGCTTCCGAGGCTATCAAGGCCCGCGATGCATCGATGCTCAACAAGCTTACGTATGTGCAGCAGGCAGCCCGCACTTTCGACCAAGCCGTGAGCCTCGATGCCGATAATGCCGAAATTCGTTTTCTGCGCTTTTCGGTTGAAAGCAACCTACCCCCCTTCCTAGGCTTAAGCAAGCATGTGGACGAGGACAAGGCATTTTTGCTGAATGCAGCCTTACAGCACCCCGGCTCAGGCATGGATGCCCAAGCGTTTGAAACGGTGCGCGGCTTCCTGGTAGACCGCGGCCACGTGAGCGACGGCGACGCCCAGCGCTTAGCCCGAGTAAAAGCCTAAGCGAAAACCGCGAAAAACAGTGGGTTAACGTGCAAAATATGGGTACGCTTAGCAACCTTGTCAGCTAGTTCGTGGTTAGCTTCAAGCTATGCAGTCTGGTTTGCACCTCAGTGTTCGTATTGACCCTAACTCCGGCTTTTGCTTTGGTGTTATCTACGCTATTCAAATGGCCGAAGACTTGCTCGATGAGCAAGGGTATTTGTATTGCCTGGGCGATATTGTGCACAACGATGAAGAAGTGCAGCGTCTGGAATACAAGGGCTTGCGCATTATTGGCTACGAGCAGCTAAACCAGCTGCGCGACGAGGCGGTGCTGATTCGGGCCCACGGCGAGCCCCCGAGCACCTACCAGCGGGCCATGGAAAACAACCTGACCCTTATCGACGCCAGCTGCCCGGTGGTGCTCAAGCTGCAAAACCGCATCAAGAGCAGCTTCGACCGTCGCGAAAAAATCTTCATCTATGGCAAGCACGGCCACGCCGAGGTGCTGGGCCTGCTGGGCCAAACCAGCGGTGAAGCAGTTGTATTTGAAAGCCTGGACGAGCTGCTGCGCCATGAACTGCCCGCCGATATTACGCTCTACAGCCAGACTACCAAAAGCACGGATTCATTCTATCGCATTAAGAATGAGCTGATTGACCGTGGCTACAAGGTAAATGCCAACGACACCATCTGTCGGCAGGTGAGCAACCGCGACGAAGCGTTGCGGCGCTTCGCAACGCAGTTCGACCAAGTAGTTTTTGTTTCGGGGACCAAAAGCTCGAATGGCAAAGTGCTCTACCAGGTGTGCAAAGACACCAACGCGCGCACGCACTTCGTGTCTAAAACCGAGCAGCTGTGCGCCGAGTGGTTTGCGCCCGGCCAGTCGGTTGGCATCTGCGGCGCCACCAGCACGCCTATGTGGCTAATGGAGCAGGTGCGCGACGCGCTGGAGCAGTTTTAATCACTGCCAAACTAAGGACTTACAGCCAAACCAAGCAGCTCCTCAGTGCTGCTTTCTTGCTTGACGGCGAGGGGGTAGGGCGTCGCAGCGCCTGGTAAGTCGGTGGCAGAATAACTGCCCTATGCCAAAGAAAATTCGTGATTTCGGTTCTGGTAAGCTACTGCGCGGCAGCTGGTGGCGATGCATAGCATAGCGGTTTGGCTAGCCCTACCCCCACTGTTGAGCCCAACTAAGTTTGGGTGCTACTTGACTTGCCGGCCGCAGTTTATTTGCGGCCGGCGAATTTTTTAGCCGACATTTTAGCTTGTAACGTGTTATTGGCTTGACTACTATTTTGCCTGTGCAATCATTCTCGACAATTGAGCCTGCGCTCACTTCGCCTGTCGCGCGCCGCGTGGCGCCCGCGCCGCTTGCCGGTAAGGGGATAGTGGCCGCGGCGCTCATTTTGCTGAGCTGGGGCGGGCTGCTGGCGTTTTTGCTGTCTGGCTACCGGCCCGACTGGCACTCGCCAGCGCCTTACTTGCTGGCGTTGCTCCAAACGCATTTGTACACAGGGCTCTACATCACGGCGCACGATGCTATGCACGGCGTGGTGAGCCCCAACAAGCGCCTTAATAATACCTTGGGTACGGTGTGCGCGCTGCTGTTTGCCTACAACTGGTTTCCCAACCAGCTGCCCAAGCACCATGACCACCACCGCCACGTGGGCACCGAGGCCGACCCCGATTTTCACCCCACCGACCACCCGGGCTTTCTGCCCTGGCTACTGCGCTTCGGCTGGAACTACGTGACCTGGTGGCAGATACTGCTGATGGCCGCTACCTACAACGTGCTCAAAATCTGGTTTCCGCAGGCCAATGTGATTGCCTTTTGGATGGTGCCGGCGGTGTTGGCCACGTTGCAGCTGTTCTTTTTTGGTACCTACCTGCCGCACCGCGGCGAGCACGAAGAAGGCAACCAGCACAAGTCGCGCAGCCAACTACGGCACCACGTGTGGGCCTTCGTGAGCTGCTATTTCTTCGGCTACCACTACGAGCACCACGACCAGCCCTACCTACCCTGGTGGCGCCTCTGGCAAACCAAGTAGCCTAGCTGCCAGCCGCGGCCCAGCGCTGGGCACGCCAGGCAGCCTGCTCCTCTTCGCTGAGAAACGTCCAGGCTACGAAGCGGCTTTTCTTCTGGCCCTGCGCCATCTCGATGGTGCGCACCTGCACGGCACCCGCCTGCTCCAGAAAGTAGTAGATGCTGCGTAGCGTCAACTTTTGGGAGATGAGGGTGGTAAACCAGTAACAGCTGCGGGCCAGCTGCCGGCTTTCGGCCACCAACCGGCGCACAAAGCCTTCTTCGCCGCCGGGGCACCACAGCTCGCTGCCGTGGCCGCCAAAATTGCGCACCGGGGTAGAACGCCGGGCGTGGCCCAGGTTGGTAGTTTTGCGCTGGGTGCTAGCCGCCGCCTCGGCCGCCGAGGCGTGGAAGGGCGGGTTGCAAATGGTAGCGTCGAATACCTCGCCGGGGTTGATGATGCCCTCCAGCACGTGCGCGGGGTCGGGCTGCAAGCGGCAGTCGATGGTGCCAGCCAGGCCAGGGTTGGCGGCCACGATGTGGCGGGCGGCGCGCAGGGCTACGGCGTCGGTGTCAGCGCCCACAAAGCGCCAGCCGTACTCGCGGTGCCCGATGATGGGGTAAATACAATTGGCGCCCACGCCAATGTCGAGCACCCGCACGGCTCGGCCGCTCGGCACCACGCCGCCATTGCTAGTAGCCAGCAAATCGGCTAGGTAGTGCACGTAGTCGGCCCGGCCCGGAATGGGCGGGCACAGGTAGCCCGCCGGAATATCCCAGTGCGCGATGCCATAAAAGTGCTTCAGCAGGGCTTGGTTCAGCGCCTTCACGGCGGCCGGGTCGGCAAAGTCGAGTGAGGCATCCCCAAACTGATTGACCCGCACGAACGCGGCCAGCGCGGGGCTGGCGGGCACGAGCTGGGCGAAATCGTAGCGGCCGCGGTGCCGGCTGCGGGGGTGCAGCTGGTCTTTGCCGGCCGGCGGGGGGGTAGGCTCTTCGTGCTTCATGGGGCAAAAGTCGACCTCAGCGCCCACAAGTCGGCCGCTGCCGCAAAAATGGGTAGTAAAAAGACAGCGCTGCCACTCGAATCAACTTGTTGCTAAGGTTTGGGCAGAGCGGGCTAAAAGGAGCCCGACATTCCTTGAACTGTTGGCGCACGCTAGCCACTCACTAGCCGCCCTCCGGCACCAGCTGGCACGTGAAGGCCGTGCGCCCGCTGCCCTCCGTGGCTAGCCGGAAGGCGAAGCCATGGGCCCGCAAGATGTCGCGCACTAGCAGCAGGCCTAGCCCCTGGCCGTCGCGCTTGGTGCTGAAAAACGGTGTGAACAGCCGCTGGCTCACGGCCGGCGTGAGCGGCGCGCCATCATTCTCGATAGTGAGGGTAGGAGGCACGGCGGTGGTGCGCACCCACACGTGGCCGCCGCCCGGCCCGATGGCTTCGAGTGCATTCTTGGCCACGTTGAGCAGCGCCTGGGTAAGCTGCTGCGAGTCGGCCACGATGAGCAGTGGCCCCTCCGTGGCCAGCTCCCAGTGCCAGCGCACGCCCTGGGCAGCACTTTGGGCCGCCAGCAGGTGGCCCAGGTCGTGCAGCAACTGGTGCAGGTCGAGGGCGTGCGGGGCAGGCGGCGGCAGGCGCACCAGCCGGGCGTAGCTGGCCACAAAGTCGGCTAGTTGGGTGTTGCGGGCAATACTCACGGCCAGGGCCTGCTCAAAGTCGGGCCGGTCGGCTGGGTCCACTTGCGGCGCATAGTGGCGCAGGCTGCCCAGCAGCGAGCTCACGGCTCCAATGGAGTTGTTGACCTCGTGCGCCATCAGCCGGATGAGCTGCTCGTAAGCCTGTTTTTCCTGGGCCAGAATCTCCTGAGTCAGTTCCTCCAGCACCACAAAGCGCCGCTGAAAGCCGCGGTCTAGGAAGTGCGCTGCCGCTGCCCGATAGGTGTGGCCGGTTGGCAGGCGCAGGGTGCAGGGGTGGCCGGCAGCCAATTCGGCCAGCGCCGGGCCCCAAGGGGGGGGTAGGGCGGCCACCGGCTGCCCGGCCAGCTCCGAAGCCGGCTGGCCTAGCGCTCGCCCCGCCGCCGCGTTGGCGCTGGTGATGTGGCCGTCGAAGTCGAGTAGCAGCACGCCCGCCGGCGACGCCCCAATGAGGCGCTCCAGCAGCACGCTCTGCTCGTGCTGGCCAATGCGCTCCTGGCGCAGCGCGTCGAGCATTTGGTTGTACACCCCGATGAGCCGGTCGAGCTCGGGCTGACCCACGGGCGTGAATTTGAGGTTGAAATCCTGGGCCGCCAGCGCTGCCGTGCCCGCCTCAATGAGCCGCACCGGCTGCACCAGCCCTCGGTACAACTGCCACGTAAGCACCGCGCTCACTACAATAGTCACCTCGCAGGCCACAAATAGCCCCGGACTGCTCAGGCGCACCTGCGCCGCCAGCGCTACCAGCACGGCATACAGCGGCAACAGGAAAAGCAGGAGCCGAAGGCGAAGAGGCATGAGAAGTAAGGAGAGGTAAACCGGGAGCAGTAAGTCATGCTGAGCTTGCTGAAGCATGACCTACTGCTCCCTGCCCATTATTCATTACTACTGTATGGAATCCCAAACTTATCCAGCCGCCGGTAAAGCGCGCCCCGGCTTAGGCCCAAGGCGCGGGCCACGCGGCTGAGGTTGCCCTGGTAATGCGCTACGCTCTGGCGAATCATCTGCTCCTCCAGCGCCTCCAGGGTCATGGTGCCGGGGGCCGGCAATTCGCCGGGCGCCGGGGGGGTAGGGCCGGTGGCCGGCGCCTGGAAGTCGTCGGGTGTCAGCTCGTCGTGGGGGGCGGTAAGGGCAGCGCGCTCTACCAAGTTCTTCAGCTCGCGGATGTTGCCGGGCAGCGGTTGCGCTTGCAGCCAGTGCGCGGCGGCCGGGCTTAAGCGCAGGCTGGGGCGCTGGTAGGTGGCTTGCAGCTGCCGCACAAAGTGCCGGGCCAGCGGGGCAATATCCGGGGCGCGCTCGCGCAGGGCGGGCAGGCGCAACGTAATCAGGTTGAGGCGGTAAAAGAGGTCTTCGCGGAAGCGGCCCTGCGCTACCAGCTCGGCCAGGTTTTTATTGGTGGCGGCCACCACGCGCAAGTCCAGGCGGCGCGGGCGCGAGTCGCCGAGCACCTCGTAGGTGCGGTCTTGCAGCACGCGCAGCAGCTTTACCTGGCTGGCCAGTTCCAGCTCGCCGATTTCATCCAGGAAAATGGTGCCGCCATTGGCCAGCTCAAAGCGGCCCACGCGGTCGGCGCGGGCGTCGGTGAAGGCCCCGCGCCGGTGCCCAAACAGCTCGCTCTCAAACAAGCTCGACGAGATGCCGCCCAGGTTCACCTTCACAAACGGCCCGCCGCGCCGGTGGCTGTTGTGGTGCAGCGCCTCGGCAATGAGCTCCTTACCGGTGCCGCTGTCGCCCTCTATCAGCACGGCGGCATCGGTGGCGGCTACCTGGCCCACCTGGCGCAGCACGGCCAGCAGGCGCGGGTCGTCGCCGATGAT
>CAZZDR010000036.1:0-19369 GCA_964652535.1 uncultured Hymenobacter sp.
TGGCCGGCTGGCTGCGCGAAGGCCAGCTCACCGCGCCCAAAGTACACACCGAGCACGGCATCGAGAATTTCCTGCCTACCCTACTCAAGCTGTTCTCAGGCGAGAACTTCGGCAAGCTCGTGCTGGCGCCTTAGGGTCTGTTTTACAGCAGCCCATTTGGCTTCTTCAAAACAGTTATAGCTCCAAAAAAGAAGGCTCGCAGCAAATGCTGCGAGCCTTCTTTTTTGGAGCTATAACCCAAGTCTTTTACTTCTCCGCTACGTCCTCAAACGTATAGGTGCGCTCCACGTTTTCCAGTGGTTTGCCGTCGGCCTCAGCGTAGGGATACACGAAGTAGTTGAGCGGCGGGCCGGCCTGTTTGGGCGTGAGGGTGAGATCGCGGCCGCGGGTAAATTCGACGCGGTTCTCATCGTGCGCGCCGAAGAAGTAGGCACGCTTATCGGGGTTTTTGGCGGCCTCAGAGGCATCGACCGGCACCCAGCCGGTTTGCTTGGTAAAGAACTCGGCCCAGCAGTGGTAGCCTTTTACCTCACCTTGGCCGCGCTGGGGGGGTAGGGGCAGCCCGATGCTGAAGCGCGCCGGAATGCCCAGCGCCCGGCAGTAGCCTATCACGATGGCGTGAAAATCGGTGCAGTTGCCGCGCCGCGCGTCGCAAGCATAGTAGATATCGCCGCGGCCCCAGCCCTGGCCGGTTTTGTCGTAGGTCACGGTGCTCACCACGTGCTCGTAGATGGCGCGAGCCTTCTGCAGGTCGGTTTTGGCGCCGGCCTTATCCACCACTTCCTGGGCTTGGGCTTTGATTTTGAAATCGAGCGGTACTAGGCGGTCGGGAGCCAGCCAGCGGCTGAGGTTGGGGTCGCGGGCCTCCGTTTCGGCGGGTGCGTGGTCGTCGGTAGCGCGCAGGTTGAGGTGCTCGCGGCGCGTGACCTGGGCCGTGAGCGTGACCACCAGCGGCGCGGTGGGCACGGTGCCGGGCAGCAGATGCAGCGTCTGGTTGCCATACTGGTCGGTGGCGATGGTATAGGGCGCGCCGGCCTCAATTTTGAGGTCGCGGACTTCCTGGCTTTTGTCGGAGTGCGGCACGGGCATCCACAGTTCCAGTGTTTTAGTGCCGGCCGCTGGTACGGGCACCGTGGCCCGGCACGTGAGCCGGAACGTGCGGCTGCGCGGCGCTACCAGCGTAGAGGCTGGTGCCGCCGCGGTGAGCAGCAGCGCCGTAGCGGCAAGCAGTAGAGGTTTCATAAAACGTGGAACTGATAAAGATTCACAAAGTTACGCCCTACCCCTGCCCCGAGCGCAGCATTTCTGCGAACACCTGTGCGCCGATCAGTAGCCACTTTCCTAACATATACCCGGCCGTGCGGGCCACACTGCCGTATTAGCCCTCACTTCGTTTTTGGCGCGCTGGCCGCTAGGGCCGCATCCTTGTCAATCATTCTATTTTATGAAATCTCCTCAGAAAACCACCCCAAAGCGTGTGCTCGTGACCGGTGGCACCGGCAAGCTCGGCAAAGTGTGCGTGCAAGATTTATTGGCCCACGGCTACGACGTGTTTGTGGTCGATACCGTGGCGCCCGCTAAAGGCATCCCGCACATCATCGCCGACCTCTCCGACTTTGGCCAGACGCTCGACGCGCTCTCTTCGGTGAGCTTCGACATTCATGCGGGCGTAGGCCCGCATGCCTTCGATGCCATCGTGCACCTGGCCGCCTTCCCTACCCCCCGCCAGTACCCCGATGCCCACTTGTTTCAAAACAACATGATGGGCACCTTCAACATTTTTGAGGCCGCCCGCCGGTTGGGTATTCGCAACATCATCTGGGCCAGTAGCGAAACCACGCTGGGCGAGCCCTTCGAAGGCGAGCAGCCCTACGCGCCCGTGGATGAAGACTATCCACTACGCGCTAAAAGCGCCTACGCCCTAGCCAAAGTGCTCATGGAAGACATGGCCCGCCAGTTCTGCTACCAAACGCCCGACCTGAAGCTCATCGGCCTGCGCTTCAGCAATGTGATGGAGCCTGCTGACTACGCCAAATTCCCGGCCTACAACGACGACCCCGAGGAGCGCAAGTGGAACATGTGGGCCTACATCGACGCCCGCGACGGCTCGCAGGCCATCCGCAAGGCCATCGAGTGGGAGGCTACCGGTATGCATCCGTTCATCATTGCCAACGCTGATACCGTGATGACTACCCCTTCGTCCGAGCTTATGGCCAAAACATTCCCCGGTGTGGAGGTAAAGAAGGAGCTCGGCGAGCACGAAACGCTGCTTTCTATCGAAAAGGCGCGCCGTGTGCTGGGCTATGAGCCTGAATTTAGCTGGCGCGAGGCAAAGTCGCGCTAAGCCAGCGGTTGAAACCACGTCAATAGCCTTCCACAAAAAAGGGCCGCTACCAGTTGGTAGCGGCCCTTTTTTGTGGAAGGCTATTATAATATATACTAACTTATCTGCTTGCTATAACAACTACGCGGTGATGGTCACGCTGTCCAGGGCCTTCTGCACAGCCGTAGCTTGCAGGTCGGGAATGGATAGGCCTTCGGCACGCACTACGGTCACGTCAGTCATGCCCAGGAAGCCAAGAACGGCTTTCAAGTAAGGGGCTACGAAGTCGTAACCAGCCGACGGGCCTTCCGAATAAATACCGCCGCTCGACATAGCCACGTACACTTTCTTGCCGGTGATGAGGCCTTCGGGGCCGTTGGCGGTGTAGCGGAACGTGATGCCGGCGCGGGCAATGTGGTCAACCCAGGCCTTCAGCGTCGAAGGAATACCAAAGTTGTAGAGTGGCGCACCAATTACGATAACGTCGGCATCCTTAATCTCCTGGATGGCATCGTCGGAATGCTTAGCAGCCTCGTGTTGCTCAGGCGTGCGGCTTTCAGCCGGCGTGAAGAACGATTGCAGCTTGGCTTCTTCCAGGTGCGGGAAGGGGTGGCTAGCCAGGTCGTGCACCTTTACGCTGCTGCCGGCGTGGGCGGCTTGCAGCTTGTCGATGATGCCGTTGGCGAGTTGGATGCTGGCCGAAGCCTCTTTACGAGGGCTCGAAATGATGTGGAGAATGTTCATAAAAAATGCCTGATGGCTAATATAGAAAATGTACGTGCGGTGTGGTGGCCTCGCTGCTCTCCCAAGTTTGTGGCGTGGATAAGCAGTTTGGACAAGACAAATGTACATACATCCTATGTACCAACATTGTTTTAATTTTTGAAATGACTTTATTTTTTCTTCGCACCGATGGCAAGACATTCCTACGCTTATCGACACGCTATCCTTGCGGTAGATTTTGGAGCGCCGGCGCCTTCGAACTGGCGCTCTATGCCTCCGATATACTAACGAATCCGTTGGAGTCGCTTTGCGAAGCGCTAGCAATTGTTGCAGCTGGTAGCAGCGCGCGAGTTTTATGGTATTTAGAACCTGCTGAGTGTTGGTTTGATTTTGAGAATCAAGCCGAAGAAGTAGTATTGACTAGCACAGAGAGGCCCAGCCGTAATCGCCTACCTACCCAAGTATTTCAAGTGAGTGGCACTAGTAAAGAGGCACTTAGGCCACTCTACCAGGCGCTCACGCAATTTGCGGCCCACGCCTACAGCGAAGTTCATTGGCCTACGCTTGCGAAGGACAGGCTAGCGCAGCTAGGCGAGTTGCTGAAAAATTCGCGATAGCCTCAAACGCAATCCAAGCACTACTCGCCCCATCTTTGCCCCATGCCCGACCCCGTTGCCCCCCTACCCTACCTCGTTTTTGACTTCGACTCGACCTTTACCCAGGTTGAAGGCCTTGATGAGCTTGCTACCATTGCCCTGCAAGGCCAACCCGACCAAACCGAGCGCGTGGCCGCTATCAAGGCCCTCACCGACCGCGGCATGGCCGGCGAAATTGGCTTCCAAGAGTCGCTGGCGCAGCGGCTGGCGCTGCTGGGGGCGCACCAGCGGCACCTGGCTCCGCTGGTGGCCCATTTGCAAACCAAGGTGAGCGAGAGCATCCGGCGCAACGGCGACTTTTTTCGGGAGCATGCCGCGCGCATTTATGTGGTGAGCAGTGGCTTCCGCGAGTTTATTGAGCCAGTAGTGGCCGAGTTTGGCATTGGGGCTAGCCACGTGCTGGCTAATACGTTTACGTTTGACGGGGCGGGCAACATCACGGGCTGCGACCCCGAAAACGTGCTAAGCCGCGACGGCGGTAAGATTCAGCAGCTGCGCGACTTGCAGCTTGATGGCCCGGTGTACGTGCTCGGCGACGGCTACACCGATTACCAAATCCGCGAGGCAGGCCTAGCTAAGCGCTTTTACGCCTACACTGAAAACGTGAGCCGCCCCAGCGTAGTGGCCCACGCCGACCAAGTGCTGCCAACATTTGACGAGTTTTTGTATCAATTGAAGCTACCCATGACCCTGAGCTACCCCAAAAACCGAATCAAGGTTTTACTGCTGGAAAACCCCGATGCCCGCGCCGCCGAGCTCTTCCGCCAAGAAGGCTACCAGGTGGAAGAAGTGAAGGGCGCACTGGATGAAGACGAGCTTGTAGCCCGCATTGAGGGCGTGAGCATCCTGGGCATCCGCTCGAAAACCAACGTGACCCAGCGCGTGCTCGACGCCGCCAACCGCCTCATCGGCATCGGCGCTTTTTGCATCGGCACCAACCAAATTGACTTGCTTGGGGCCATGCGCAAGGGGGTAGCCGTATTCAACGCACCCTTCAGCAACACCCGCTCGGTGGTCGAACTGACCCTAGCTGAGCTGATTGTGCTGGCCCGTCGCATTCCGGAGAAAAACCCCAAGATGCACCAAGGCGAGTGGGACAAATCGGCCAGTGGCTCGTTCGAGATTCGGGGCAAGACACTGGGTATCATTGGCTACGGCAACATCGGCTCGCAGCTCTCGGTAGTGGCCGAGGCTGTGGGCATGAAGGTGGTGTACTACGACATGGCCGAAAAGCTCCAGCTCGGCAACGCCGTGAAGGCCCAAACCCTAGCCGACCTACTGAGCCAGTCCGACATTGTGACGCTGCACATCGACGGCCGCCCCGAAAACCAGAATTTCTTCGGCGCCAAAGATTTTGCGCTCATGAAAAAAGGCGCACTCTTCATCAACAACGCCCGCGGCCACGTGGTAGACGTGCCGGCCCTGGCCGAAGCGCTGCGCAGCGGCCACCTTGGCGGCGCAGCCATCGACGTGTTCCCGCACGAGCCCAAAACCAACGCCGAGAGCTTCGAGAGCGAGCTGCGTGGCCTGCCCAACGTGCTCCTTACCCCCCACATCGGCGGCAGCACGGCCGAGGCGCAGCGCAACATCGCCGAGTTTGTGCCCGAGCGCATCATGCAGTACATCAACACCGGCAATACCCAGCAGAGCGTCAATTTCCCCAACATTCTGCTGCCCATGCAGCCGGGCCACCGCCTCATCCATATCCACGCTAACGTGCCCGGCGTACTCGCCCGCATCAACAACGTGCTGGCCGCGCATCACGTCAATATCCTGGGTCAGTACTTGAAAACCAACGAGCTAGTTGGCTACGTTATTACCGACATCGACCGCAAGTACGACCAGGACGTGATTCAGGCCCTACGCGAGGTCGAGCACACCATCAAGTTTCGGGTGTTGTATTAAAAAGTAGCTTGGGCTTGGTAGTCCGAGCGCGCATAGCGAGCTAACATGAATGCTCGTCATGAGCGCGCTCGGACTACCAAGCCTGAGCTACTCTACTGCTCGGCTACTGGTTCTTGGCTAGCTACTACCTCACGCGACAGAGCAAGCGCCCGCTGGTACGGCACTTGGCGCAGCTCAACCACCGGCACGCTGGCTTTTAGTTCAGCCAGCAACTCGCCCAGCAGCTCCATAGTCTGCGTGGCTGGGCATCGAAACTTGCGCATGATATAGCCCGTGGCTAGGCTCACCCACTGGTCGATATTCTGCTGAATAAATAGCAGGTCAGCGTCGGGGGCTTCGCGAAGCTGCGGCTGCCCGGCTAGTCGGTCTTCCTCCTCCAGGTGCAGTCGGACGGTGTTCATTGCCAGGGTAAAAAGCGTTTTATCGCGGCGTAATTGGCGCAGGCGGGGGGTAGTCATGGAAACTAGGGTAGCGTGGATGGGTAGGCTGCAAAGGTAGAAGTAGCTTCCGCTAGCATCTCATCGCATTCAAAAAAGCAGTTGGGAGCCCTGCAAGCCAGCAGTTAGTCTTGGTCAAAAAGACACAGTGCTTCTCCATTGCTGCCAGGCATTTTCTAACGAACAATGACCAGGCACAGGCCCCTACCCCCCTGCGTCACGCAAAGATTCTTCTCTAAAATCGGGGCAATTCCAGCAATAAGGGCTAGCAAGCAGCATTGCTCGCCAGTGCTCGCAGAACGTTAGCTAGGTGTGATTGCCGTTGCCCTACCACTTGCTTAGAGCCGGGCGCGCACTTCGCTTAATACCCACTGCATGGCATTGCGGGTGCGCTGGTCGTCGCCAGGAATACCGTTGTTGAAGAATGTGACGGCCACCAGCCGGCCGCTTTTGCAGCGCACGTAGCCGGCCAGGTTACAGGTATGCGTAAGTGTGCCGGTTTTGCCCCAAAACCACGTCACCTTGGGCGGGCCCGGCTCGAAGTAGCGTTTACGCAAAGTGCCCTGGCCTCCGCCGGCCGCCAGCAAACTCAGCAAACGTGCCTCGGGCACCTGCTGATGCAGCTGCACCAGCAACGCCGTAAGCGTGCGCGGCGTGAGCAAGTTCAGCCGCGATAGCCCCGAGCCATCGACCCAGTCGGGCCGGTCGGGCAGGCCTTTTAGCTCGTTCTTGAGCAGATGCCGAATGGCGCGCCCGCTGCTTAGCGAGTCGCGGTAGCCCACGCGGCTGCTGACCATAAGCAGCAACTGCTCGGCTAGGAAGTTGTCGCTCACGCGCAGCATGCGGCGGTAGAGCGAGTCGGCACGCAGCCCACGCAAGGTGCCCACGGCATCTTGGCTGGCACGCGGGTGCCACTGCGCCCCCACAATGGCGCGGCGCAGCGTATCGCCGAGCAGGCGCAGCAGCAGCGTGCGATTGGTGCGATAAGGTACCTCGTCAATCCATTTTTTGGAGCTAGGGCGATAGGTAAAGCGGTTTTCGAGCTGCGCGCGGTACACGTGCATCTCATCGTCTTGGTCAGGCGAGAGATGAAAGTCACTCCCGGCCCGCTCGGTGAGCGGCGCAAACTGGCGGGGCCGCACGTGCACGCGCTGCGGCAGTGCCTGGGCCGGTGCGCCCGGTCGGGGCCGCACTACTAGCGGCGCGGCCGCATAAAAGCGCACCGTGTTGCCATACATCGGAAACGCCGTGCGCTCGGGCTGAAAGTAGTAGCCAAAGTCATCCCAGGTCCAGCCTGGCCCATAGGCCGGCACGCAGGCAATGTCGCAGTAAGCCAGCACCTTTTCGGGCCGCGTGGCCAGGAAGGCATACGCCCGCCGCGAGGGCACATCGCCGTGCAAAAAGGTAGGGTCGCCGGTGCCTTGGAAAAACAGCGTGTCGCCGCGCGAAAAATAGCGCAGGCTGGGTAGCGAGTCGCCGAGCAGGGCCAGGCCGCCAGCCAGGCTCAACAGCTTCATAGTACTGGCTGGCGTGAAGTAGCGGGCTTCGTTGTAGCCAAACAGCGGCGCACCGGTGGTGGCGTCGGCCAGGGCCACACCCACCTGCTGGCGGCGCAGCGCAGCGCTACTGTCGAGGCGTTGGCGCAGCCACGGCATGTCGGTTTTGCCAGTAGCCGAATCGGTGACGAGGGCAGGGGGTAGGGCTGGGGCGGTCGTTTGCCCGCAGGCCGTAGTGAGAGAGAGCAGAGCTAGCGAGAGCAACGCAGCGTAGCGCCGCGCCGAACCACTAGCGAAAGAAGTGAACGTAGTAGGCACGGGCGCAACTTAAGCACGAATGCGGCAGTCGTTCGCTTATTCAAGGCCCTACCCCCTCTTTCTCGGCTAACTACTGTGCATTTTCTCCTATTCCTGTTTCTGCTGCTGAGCTCTGCCTTTTGCGCTAGCGCCCAGCCCAAAACACCCGCCGATTTTGGCTACCGCCACCTCACCATGCGCTACCAGCGCGACACGGTAGATATCCTCGTACTTTCCCAAAAAGGCGACGAACTAAAGCGCAAGCCGGTATTTTTCTATGCGCAAGGGTCGTTGCCCCGTCCGGTCATTCTCTACGATGCCAAGGGCCCGTACCGCGTGCTTCCCATTCAACTAGATTCACTGCTGGCGCGCTGTCATTTCGTAGTAGTCAGCAAGCCAGGCATTCCGCTTATCGGCGATGTTCGGCTACTTGGCCCCGGCGCCACCTACACCGACCCCAAAACCAACCTGCCGCCAGTAGCTTTTTGCCAGCGCAACTACCTCGAATACTATGCTCAACGCAATACGGCGGTGCTCCAGTATTTGGCCCATCAGCCGTGGGTAAAGGCCAACGACATCACACTTATGGGCCATTCGGAAGGGGCGCCCATTGTAGCCCGTATGGCCCGCCAGCCAAAGAATATAACCCGTGTTATCTACTTAAATGGCAGCTCATTGGGCCGCATGCTTACGATGGCCACTGCTGGAGCCAACGGCGACACTACGGGCCAGGCGGCAACTCTGCGACGCTGGCAAACCATTGTGGCCGCCCCCAAAGTCTACGACTGCACCCAGCCCGGCGATTCCCCGCTTACCACTGCCTCTTTTTCAGAAACCCAAACACCCACCGAGGATTTTCGGCATTGCCGCATCCCGGTTTTTGTAGGCTACGGCACCCTCGACCCGGCCGCCGTTTCCAACGATTACCTGCACTTAGAAATGATACGTGCGGGCAAAACCAATTTCACTTTTCGGGCCTACCCCGCCGTTGAACACAACTTTTTTAGCTTCACCAACGGCGAAATAGATTACGCTAAAAGTCACTGGGATGAAGTAGCCCACGATTTTCTAGCCTGGATGCGCGCTACCAAGTAGAGGCCTACCCCCTACTTCATAGTCAAGAATTTCTGCTGCATCACGTCTTGCACCGAGCGGCCCGAAATCTTGCTTTCGAGCCACGAGATAATGTCGAAATACAGGAATGGCCGCCGCTCAAACGGCTGAACCGCAATTTCTTCTAGCTTGGCTTTCAGCCTAACAAACTCTTCACGCAACTGGCTGGGCGCCACGCTTCCCACCCGCCGCAGAAACCGAAAGACCGCGACCTGCATCGGTTGCTGGTCGTTCATCTTGCCCAAAAACTGGTACACCGAGCGCACCTGGTATTCTAGCTCGGCATCTTGGCCAGCCTCAAAGTGCGCCACCAGGTTAAGAATACGTGCAAAGCATTGCAAGTCTTCGCGCAGGCTTAGCTCCTTATGGTCAATAATGCGATTTAAGTACTTGATAGCTTGCTGGTACTGGCCGCTACCAAAGTAGAGGCAGGCGATTTTGTAGTAGAAAACCAGCGTGCGGTGCAGGTCGAGCTGCGCCTTATACTGCCCTAGCTGCTCTAGTAATTCGGGGATGATTTCGACGCCTTCGGTGAAGCGCGCCTCCAGAAAGCAGGCGTTGATGCGGTTGGTCCAGATGTATTGAAAAAGCAGGATTTCGGTGTTGGGCGTGGCACGGCGCGTCTGGTTGGCGCCAAAGTCCTCCAACGTTTGCAGCACTTCTTTGAACTTGCTGTAATACTGCATATTAAAGAGCGCCGCCAACAAATTATGTAAGCCTTTGATGTAGAGCATTGTCTGGCTTTCCTGCAAGTCGGGCTGGTGCTCAAACAAGTCTACCCACTTTTGAGCGTAGCGGTAGCAGGCCCTAAAATCTTGGTTGATAGTATGGTACCATACGTGTGCCTGGTAAAAGTACAGTTTCTCCCAAAACCCACTTCCCCGCCCGATACTAGCTGGCACGTGCGCCCGGAAATACGCCGTAAACTGCTCGTGATCAGCCTGGTTGCGGGCGTGCCCAGCTTGCAGATATAGCCCATACAGCCGCAGTGAGGCATTGGAAAGCGCGTGCTGCTGGCTCAGGTGCGCCGCCGTAGCCGTGGCTTCGGCTGCCAAAGATTCGGCCCTACCCTGCAAGCTACGCGTGATATACTGCGATTCGATAAGCTTCTCAAAATCAATGGCTAGCAGCGCCACGTGCGGCAGTTCGGCCTGCTGAGCAGCAAGCTTCACGCGGGCCAGCATGCGCAGGGCCTGCTGGTAGAAGCCCTTGTTGTAGAGCACGCGGGCGTAGTCGAGCTGCTCGTGCAACTGAATATCAGGGTTTTGGCCCGCGTGGTAGAGGCGCAAGCTAGCCAGCAGTTGCTTGTACAAGTTGGCCTTAAGGTTAGCCAGCTGGGCGCGCTTGAGAGTGGGCACCTGAGCTAATACGCGCTCCTCGTCAGGCTGCTCCTGGGCGTCGAAAGCATCGAAGAGTTGCAGGAATTTCAGGCCCTCAGTCGAACCCTGACGGTTAGTAAAAAGGCGAAAATGACGCTTTTCAGACTGCGTCAACGATTTTAAGAGCTGAAAAACGGGGTCACTGAGCTTATTAGGCATTGTATGATAACTAGTCTCAATTAACTTATTGTTAGCTATTTAACTTAAAAAACAGCTGACGTGGAAATCATAGAAGTCATTAAAAAGTGTTTTCGATAGATTGAAAAGTACTACTACTTGCAGACTATTACGACAAGCTAGTCCCGCACCGACTGTTTTTCTCTTCCTTATGGCGACGCAAAAAATCCAGATTTTCGATACCACGCTCCGCGACGGCGAACAGGTGCCGGGCTGCAAGCTAAACCAGCAGGAGAAGCTAATCATTGCGCGGCAGCTTGAAGCCTTGGGGGTGGATGTTATCGAGGCTGGCTTCCCAGTGTCGAGCCCCGGCGACTTCGCCGCTGTGGCCGCCATTGCGGCCCAAACCAAGGAGGCGACCGTGTGCGGCCTCACGCGCGCCGTCGAAAATGATATCCGGGTGGCCGCTGAGGCCCTGCGCGGAGCGCGCCGGCCGCGCATCCACACTGGCATCGGCACCTCCGACTTGCACGTGCAGCAGAAGCTGCGCACTACGCGCGAGGATGTGATTGCGCGTGCCATCGCCGCTGTGAAGCTCGCCAAGAGCTTTGTAGAAGACGTGGAGTTTTACGCCGAAGACGCCGGCCGCACCGACAACGAGTTTCTTGCTCGCGTGTGCGAAGCCGCCATCGCGGCCGGGGCCACGGTCCTGAACATTCCCGATACCACTGGCTACTGCCTACCCCACGAGTACGGCGCTAAGATTAAGTACCTGTACGAGAACGTAAAAGGTATCGACCGGGCCATCCTCTCGACGCACTGCCACAACGACCTCGGGCTAGCCACGGCCAACTCCATCGCGGGCGTCAGCAACGGCGCACGCCAGATTGAGTGCACCATCAACGGCGTGGGCGAGCGCGCCGGCAACACGGCCCTGGAGGAAGTCGTCATGATTTTGCGCCAGCACGCTGACCTCAACCTCACTACGGGCGTTAATACGCGCCTGTTGGCCGAGACGTCGGCCATGGTATCGCACCTCATGAGCATGCCCGTGCAGGCCAACAAAGCCATCGTGGGGGCCAACGCTTTTGCGCACAGCAGCGGCATCCATCAGGATGGCGTGATTAAGTGCCGCGAAACCTACGAAATCATTGACCCTAAAGAAGTTGGCGTGGCTGATTCGAGTATTGTGCTGACGGCCCGCTCGGGCCGCGCTGCGCTCGCCTACCGCCTACAAAAGCTGGGCTACGACTTAGAGCGTCCGGCCCTTAACACGGCTTACGCCAGCTTCCTGCAAATGGCTGACCGCCAACGCGAAGTATTTGACAACGACTTACATCACTTAATCGAACAAGAAAAACTAGTAGCCGTCGGCTAACCGGGCCAAGGAAACGGGGCGGCAGGCGCTGCCAGTGGGTGGGAGCAGGGAGGTCAGGGGGTCGGGCTAAGCCCCATAAACGCCATTCTTTCACACGATTAGCTCGACCAAAGCTTCCCCCTGTTGCTTCGTTTCCTTAGCCTTTTTATTTAACTAAGTAGAAAAAACCAAAAAAACGTCATGCTCATCTGGCGGCTACGCAGTGAGGCATCTCTGCCGCTTCATTGAGAGGTGCAGTAGAAGCAACTAGGACGCTTCACTGCGTTCAACATGAGAGTCTTACTTCAGTCTGACGTTTCAAGAACTACGCTATCCTATCCCTACCCCATGTCCCGCACGTTATTTGATAAAATTTGGGATGCCCATACCGTCCGCTCCCTTGAGGGGTTGGATGTGGTGTACATCGACCGCCACCTGATTCACGAAGTCACTAGTCCGCAAGCATTTGATGAGCTTGCAGCCCGTAACTTGCCGCTGTTTCGCCCCAGCCAGATACTAGCCACGGCCGACCACAACGTACCCACCCTACACCAAGACCAGCCTATCCGGGAGCCGCTTTCGCGCTTGCAGGTGGAAAAGCTGACGGAGAATTGCCAGAAATACGGCATCGAATTGTACGGCCTGGGCCATGAGCGGCAGGGCATTGTGCACGTTATCGGGCCGGAACTGGGTTTGACCCAGCCGGGCCTAACTATGGTGTGTGGCGATAGCCACACCTCCACGCACGGCGCGTTTGGCGCGGTGGCCTTCGGCATCGGTACCAGCCAAGTAGCGCAGGTGATGGCCTCGCAGTGCCTGCTGCTGAGCCGCCCCAAGCGTATGCGCATTTCGGTAGAAGGTGAGCTACGGCCCGGTGTCACGGCTAAGGACTTGATTCTCTATATCATTGCGCAGCTAGGTACGGGCGGTGCCACGGGCCACTTCGTGGAATACGCCGGTAGTGCAGTGCGTAGCCTCAGCATGGAAGGCCGCATGACTATCTGCAATATGAGTATCGAGATGGGTGCGCGCGGTGGCCTCATCGCCCCCGATGCCACTACGTTTGCCTACGTGGAGGGCCGGCCCTTCGCGCCGAAAGGCGAGGCCTGGAACGACGCTGTATCCTACTGGCAAACACTGTATTCGGACGACGATGCCACGTTTGAGACCGAGTACACCTACCAGGCGGCCGACATCACACCGATGATTACTTATGGTACCAACCCCGGCATGGGCATTCCGCTCACCGGCCACGTGCCGAGCGAAGTGCCCGCCAGCGAAGCCGAAAGCTTCGACAAGTCACTGAAATACATGGGTTTCGAGCGAGGCGAGTCGTTGCTCGGCAAGCAGATTGACTACGTTTTCATCGGCAGCTGCACCAACTCGCGCATCGAAGACCTGCGCGCCGTAGCCGCCTACGTGGCAGGCAAGCAGAAGGCTGACCACGTGGCTGCCTTCATCGTACCCGGCTCCAAACAAGTTGAACAGCAAGCAATTGCCGAAGGCATCGACAAAATTTTTGCCGCCGCCGGCTTCGAACTGCGCGAGCCTGGTTGCAGTGCCTGCCTGGCCATGAACGAGGACAAGATTCCGGCTGGTGCCTACTGCGTAGCTACCTCCAACCGCAACTTCGAAGGCCGCCAAGGTCCCGGCTCGCGCACGCTGCTGGCTAGCCCGCTGGTGGCGGCTATCACGGCCGTGCAGGGCCGCATCGTAGACATTACGCAGTATTTGAACTAATGGAGAAATTTCAAACCCTGCACACCACTGGCCGCCCATTGCCGCTGGAAAACATTGATACCGACCAGATTATCCCGGCCCGGTTTCTGAAAGCGACCACCCGCGAGGGCTTCGGCGAAAACCTGTTTTGCGACTGGCGCTATAACGCTGACGGCTCGCCCAAAGCCGACTTTGTGCTGAACGACCCGCGTTACGCCGGCCAAGTGCTAGTGGCAGGCAAGAATTTTGGTTGTGGCAGTAGCCGCGAGCACGCCGCCTGGGCGCTGTACGACGCTGGCTTTCGGACAGTTATTTCCAGCTACTTCGCCGATATTTTTCGGGGTAATGCTCTGAATACCGGTCTCCTACCCCTGCAAGTGAGTGACGAGGTATTGGCTCGCCTGCTGGCTGCTATCGAGGAGAATCCCCAATTGGAATTGGTGGTCGATTTGCCTTCTCAAACATTGGCCGTGCCGGCCTGGGGCGAAACGTTCAGCTTCGCCATCGACGGCTACAAAAAGGAGTGCCTGATTAATGGCTACGACGATATCGACTTTTTAGTAAATCAAAAATCGGCCATTGAGGCCTACGAAAAACAACGCGCATGGACATGGTAACCAAGAAAATAGCTTTACTGCCTGGTGATGGCATCGGGCCGGAAGTCTGTCGACAGGCCGTGAAAGTGCTCGACGCCGTAGCCGAGCGTTTTGGCCACCGCTTTGAATTTACCTCGCACCTCGTGGGTGCTTGCGCCATTGATGCCACCGGCAACCCGCTGCCTGACGAAACGCTGGCTGGCTGCCGCGCTTCCGATGCCGTGCTGTTTGGCGCCATCGGCGACCCGAAGTACGATAACGACCCCAGCGCCAAGGTGCGCCCTGAACAGGGCCTGCTGCGTATGCGCAAGGAATTGGGCTTGTTTGCCAATATCCGCCCCGTGACGGCCTATAAGGCGCTGCTAAAGCATTCGCCTCTGAAATCGGACCGCATTGAGGGCACCGACATGGTGATTTTCCGGGAGCTGACGGGCGGTATCTACTTCGGCGAAAAGGGCCGCAACGCCGACGGCTCGGCATACGACCACTGCACCTACTCGCGCCCCGAGATTGAGCGTATTGCGCACCTGGCGTTTCAATCGGCTGCCGGCCGCCGCCAGCACCTCACGCTGGTAGACAAGGCTAACGTATTGGAAACCTCGCGTTTGTGGCGCGAAGTGGTGCGCGAAATCGCCCCGCAATACCCCGACGTAACGGTCGATTACCTGTTTGTGGACAACGCTGCGATGCAGATTATCACCAACCCTCGGCAGTTCGACGTGATACTGACCGAGAACATGTTCGGCGATATTATTTCAGACGAAGCCTCAGTCATTGCCGGCTCTATGGGCCTTCTACCCTCGGCCTCGGTAGGGGCGGCGGTAGCGGTGTTCGAGCCCATCCACGGCTCCTACCCCCAGGCTAAGGGCAAAGGAATTGCCAATCCATTGGCAGCTATCCTCTCAGCTGCCATGCTACTCGACCATCTGGGCCTGTCGGCTGAGGCTGAACTAGTACGCGAGGCAGTAGATGAAGCACTGACTAACAATATTTTGACGCCGGAGCTAAACCCTATTGCGCCTTACACTACCGAGCAAGTGGGTAGCTACGTTGCCTTTTGGATTGCTGACTCGAATGAGCAGCAGTGGAACGCGCACAACATTGCGGTGGGCGTGAGCACAATTATTTAACAGTTGCGCAGACCTTGTAGTCCGCGTTTTAAAGCTTTATACTCCAGCAATCGCAGGCTACAAAAGTCCGCGCAACAGTACGCCCGCCATGCGCCTGCTACCCGTCATTTCCGTGGTCATTATTTCTACCCTTGCGGGCTAGCAGGTACTTCTTACGCCAAAGAAAACCTTCCTAGCCCGCTGCCAGGAAGGTTTTTTTAGAGCTAAACTGAATTTTTTCGCCGAATTAACCCCATGACTCTCAACAAATTCAGCCGCATCTACACCCAGGACGATAGCTTGCCAGCCTCGCAGGCCATGCTCATCGGCGCGGGCTTGTCGGATGCGGACTTGCGCAAGCCGTTCGTAGGCATCTGCTCCACGGGCTTCGAGGGCAACACTTGCAACATGCACCTCAACGGCTTAGCCGACGAGGTGAAGCGTGGCGTAGCCGCCCAGGGGCTGGTAGGGCTGCGCTTCAACACCATCGGCGTGAGCGACGGCATCACGAATGGCAACGCGGGCATGCGCTTTTCGCTGGTTTCACGGGAGATAATTGCCGATTCGATTGAGGCGATGGCAGGCGCGCACTACTACGATGCCATTGCGACCGTGGTGGGCTGCGACAAGAACATGCCAGGCGCCCTCATCGCTATGGCGCGGCTAAATCGGCCGTCGCTAATGGTATATGGCGGCACAATTAAGGGCGGCGAGTTTAAAGGTCAGCAGCTCAACATTGTGTCGTGTTTTGAAGCTTACGGCAAGAAGGTAAACGGGCAGATTTCGGAGGAAGACTACCAGGGCATTATCCATAATGCCTGCCCGGGGCCGGGCGCATGCGGCGGCATGTACACTGCCAACACGATGGCAGCCGCCATCGAGACCCTAGGGATGAGCGTGCCGGCGTCGTCGTCGCTGCCAGCCGAGAGCAGCGCCAAGGTGCAGGAGTGCCTAGATGCGGGCGCCTACCTGCGCAACTTGCTGGAGCTAGACCTCAAGCCGCGCGATATTCTGACTCGTGAGGCCTTTGAGAACGCGATGGTGGTGATAACCGTGCTCGGCGGCTCAACCAATGCCGTGCTGCACCTCATCGCCATTGCCCATGCGGCCGGTGTGCACCTCACCATGGAAGACTTCCAGGCCGTGAGCAACCGCGTGCCGGTGCTGGCCGACCTCAAGCCGAGCGGCAAGTACCTCATGGAGGATTTGTCGAAAATTGGCGGTGTGCCCGCCGTGCAGCGCACGCTGCTCGACTATGGCCTGCTGAACGGCGACCTGATGACCGTGACCGGCCGCACACTGGCCGAGAACCTGGCCGATGTGCAGCCCCTAGGTGCTGACCAAGACCTGTTACGCCCGCTCAGCAACCCCATCAAGGCCGATGGGCACATCCAGATGCTGTATGGCAACCTCGCTACCAAGGGCAGCGTGGCCAAAATCAGCGGCAAGGAAGGCCTGCGGTTCGAAGGGCCGGCTATCGTTTTCAACTCAGAAGAAGAACTAAACCAAGGCATTACGGAGCACAAAATCAAGGCCGGGCAGGTGGTCGTGATTCGCTACGTGGGGCCGAAAGGCGGGCCGGGTATGCCCGAAATGCTCAAGCCGACCTCCGCCATCATGGGCGCGGGCCTAGGTGACAAAGTAGCGCTGATAACTGATGGTCGCTTTTCAGGCGGCACCCACGGCTTTGTGATTGGGCACGTCTGCCCTGAGGCCTTCGACGGTGGAGGCATCGCGCTGGTGCAAGATGGCGACTGGATTATCCTCGACGCCAGCGCCAACACCATCGACGTGCAGCTTTCTGACGAAGAACTGGCAGCCCGCCGCGCCGCCTGGCAGCGCCCGCCAATGCCCGCCAAGCAAGGCGTGCTCCTCAAGTATATCCGCACCGTGAGCGACGCCAGCCACGGCTGTATCACCGATTTAGTAGAAGAAGATTATGTCCACGAACCCGCTCTTAGCCCAGCCCGCCGCTAGTACGGCCGCGGAAGCCGCCCCGCCTACCACGCCCCTGACGGGCGCGGTAGCCACGCTGCAAGCCCTGGTGGCCGAGGGCGTGGACACGATTTTTGGCTACCCCGGCGGAGCCATTATCCCCATCTACGACGCGCTCTACGACTTCAAAGACCAGCTCAACCACGTGCTGGTGCGCCACGAGCAGGGCGGCATTCATGCAGCGCAGGGCTATGCGCGCAGCTCGGGCCGCGTGGGCGTGGCGCTGGCCACCAGCGGCCCCGGCGCTACCAACCTAGTGACCGGGCTGGCCGACGCTCTCATTGATAGCACGCCACTGGTTTGCATCACAGGGCAGGTGTTCGCGCATTTGCTAGGTACTGATGCGTTCCAAGAAACGGATATTATCAATATCACGACGCCCGTTACGAAGTGGAACTACCAGGTGACCAGGGCTGAAGAGATACCTGAGGCACTGGCTAAAGCCTTCTACATTGCGCGCAGCGGCCGGCCCGGCCCAGTGCTCGTAGACATCACCAAAAATGCGCAGATGCAGACGTTCGAGGCACCTGCCTACGAGCGCTGCACGCACGTGCGGAGCTACCGGCCCGCGCCGGTGGTGCGCAACGAGTACATCGAGCAGGCCGCGGCGCTGATTAACAGCGCTAAGCAACCCTTCATTCTCTGGGGGCAGGGCGTGGTGCTGGGCAAGGCCGAGCGCGAGTTTCAGGAGTTTGTGGAGAAGAGCGGCATCCCGGCCGCCTGGACCATCCTAGGGGTGGGCGCGCTGGCTACCGGCCACCCGCTGAACGTGGGCATGCTGGGCATGCACGGCAACTACGGCCCCAACGTGCTCACCAACGAGTGCGACGTGTTGATTGCCATTGGTATGCGCTTCGACGACCGCGTGACTGGTCGGCTCGACAAGTACGCCAAGCAGGCGCAGGTCGTTCACCTCGACATCGACCCCACGGAGATTGACAAGAACGTGAAAACTACCGTGCCGGTGTGGGGCGATTGCAAGGAAACCCTACCCCTGCTCACGGCGCTCATCGAGCCTAAAAAGCACGAAGCCTGGCTGGCCCGCTTCAACGACTACACGGCGCAGGAAGTAGACGCTGTGATTCGGGAAGAGCTGTTTCCGACCTCGGAGGAACTGACGATGGGCGAGGTACTGCAGCAGCTCAATGAAATCACGGGCGGCGAGGCTGTTATCGTGTCGGATGTGGGGCAACATCAGATGGTGGCCTGCCGCTACGCCCTGCAAAACCAGTCGCGCAGCCACGTCACGAGCGGCGGCCTGGGCACCATGGGCTTTGCGCTGCCAGCGGCCATCGGGGCCAAGTTTGGCGCGCCGCACCGGCCGGTGGTAGCCATCATTGGCGATGGCGGTGTGCAAATGACCATTCAAGAGTTGGGCACCATCATGCAGACGGGCGTCGATGTGAAAATCATCATTCTCAACAACCAGTTTCTTGGCATGGTACGGCAGTGGCAGGAGCTGTTTCACCAGCGGCGCTACTCTTTTGTGGACATTCAAAGTCCTGACTTTGTGGCCGTAGCAGCTGGCTACCGCATTGCCGGCCAGCGCGTGGACGACCGTGCCGCGTTACGCCCAGCCCTAGAGAAGATGCTGGCGCATCCGGGCTCTTTCTTGCTTGAGGTAATGGTGACCAAGGAGAATAACATCTTCCCGATGGTGCCGCAGGGATGCAGCGTGGCAGAAATCCGGCTGCGCTAGTCACTTGACGACTAAAGCAATAAGGTCGTCATGCAGAGCGCAGCGAAGCATCTCGCGTGCTGACGCTAGGGTTATTAATTGCACGAAGGCAACGAAGCGAGCGAGATGCTTCGCTGCGCTCTGCATGACACTATAAATCAGAACGTAATCTTATGAGCCCTGAACCCGCCGACCGCCAAGAGTACAACATCACCGCATACACTGAGAACCAGGTGGGTTTGCTCAATCGCATTGCCATCATCTTTTCGCGCCGCAAAATCAACATCGAGAGCCTCAACGTGTCGCCTTCGGAGATTGAAGGCATTCATCGCTTCAACATCGTGATTGTGGAAACGGAGGAGGTAGTGGAGAAGCTCGCCAAACAAATTGAGAAGCAGGTGGAAGTACTGAAAGTGTACTACAACACCAACGCCGACGTGATTTGGCAGGAGATGGCGCTCTACAAAGT
>CAZZDR010000037.1:0-1552 GCA_964652535.1 uncultured Hymenobacter sp.
TTCCACCACTTCATAAGGAGTTGTGAGTTAGAAGTTATGAATTAGGAGTTGGCCAAGCGCTTGGCCACCACGCCGTAGAGCGGGTCGCCGTGCTTGGGGCGTTGGGCATAAACTTCAGCCGCCTCAAAGCCAGCAGCCTCAAAATAATGCTTCACTAAGCCGGCGTGGCCAGCGTCGTCGAGCGCTTGCCAGGCGTACACAGCCTTGTCGGGAAAGCAGCGGTTGGAGAATGTAACGACCAGCGGCGCACCCGGCCGCAGCACCCGCGCCAATTCCTGAAACACAGCCACCGGCTGCGTGAGGTACTGCACCGATACACAGATGCCAGCCCCGTCAAATTCTTTATCGCCGTAAGGGAGGGTAGGCGCTTGGTTCAGGTCCTGCACCTGCCGCTCGGTGAGGCGCGGGTTCTGGGCCAGCTCGCTGGCATTCATACCTAGGCCGGCCACGCGGCCGTAGGCTACCTCGGCAGGCAGGTGGCTCACCCAGCTGCTCATGAGGTCAAGAATAGCGCCACCAGCCGGCAAAAACTGCCGGTACAGCTGCGTCACGGCGGCCACAGCGCCCGCGTCGATGTGCGTGACGAGGCGCTCGAAGCGGTAAAACTCGCCGTCGGGTGCTTCGTCGCGGCGGGCAAAAGCCTGCGGTGGCAACGTCAACGAGCTAGCGGAATCGGGCATATTGTTGCTTGGAAAAACGAAGCGGCACTAGCTGCGCCACAGGAACGGAAACAACAGATAAGACACCGCGCCCACGATAAAGTTCAGCGCCACCAGCGTTATCACGGTGCTTTGGCTGGCATCCCAGGGTAGGCCATCGAGAGCGTTTTTGCTCACCTTCACCAGCAGCAGCAGCACGGGCACCAGCACCGGCAAACCCAACACAGCCAGCAGCGTTCCGCCCCCGCCCTGCCCCGCCCGCGCCGCAATGCCCGCTACCAGCGTCAGCGACGACGCCAGGCTGACCGCGCCCAGCGCAATGCTGAGGGAGTAGGTAGGCCAGTCTTGCACGGGGTTACCGAGCAGCAGCGTGTAAAGCAGCAGCCCCGGCACTGCCAACGCCAACAACAGCAAGGCGTTATAAATAATTTTGGCTAATACTACAGCCTCGGGCCGCGCCACAGTGTAGTAGTAAAGCCGCAGGCCTGCCGACTCTTGGGCCAGCCCGCGGCCGGCCGCGCCGAGCGCCGCAAACAGCAAAATCACCCAAAACAAGGCATTCCAGGCCGGGGCCGGCGGCGCACCCCCGCGAAAGCTGAAGCTGAGGTAGCTCACGTACACCGTGCCGCCCATGTAGAGCAGCAGCCCGCCCAGCGCACTGCGCTGCCGCCACTCCAGGCGCAGGTCTTTTAGCAGTAACAGCCAGATTTCAGCGGGTAGCGACACAGCCGCAAAGGTACGAAGCACAGTAGCGCGAACTTTGTAGTTCGCGTTTCCACTTTGGCAGAACTATCTTACCAGTGCGGAAACGCGAACTACAAAGTTCGCGCTACTACCTCCCTACCCCCCTAAAAGTCGTGGCCGAGTGTGAAGTACGGCTTGGGCTTGGAAGT
>CAZZDR010000037.1:1652-6682 GCA_964652535.1 uncultured Hymenobacter sp.
CCCTACCCCCCTAAAAGTCGTGGCCGAGTGTGAAGTACGGCTTGGGCTTGGAAGTCATGTAGTTTTCGCGGGCCCAGGCCAAATCAAACTTGGTGTAGAAGCCCAGCACCGTGCTGCGAATACCCGCGCCGTAGCCCATCAGGATGGGGTTGTTGAAGTTGGTAACCGTGCCGGAGAAGATGTTGCCATTGCCGCCGAAGGGGATAGTATTGTTGGAGTTGTTCTCGCCAAATGGGTTGGTGCCGTTGTAGGCAGTGCCTGCGTCGAAGAAGCCCACAAACTGCAGGTTGCGGAAAAAGCCCGAGTAGATGGGCCGGTTGGCTAGGTACTGCACGATCGGAATGCGCAGCTCGCTATTGAACAACACGTAGCGCGAGCCCGTGCGAGTGCTCAAGTTGAAGCCACGCAGGTTGGTTACGAACTGCTGGTAGAATACCGTAGTGGGGTCGGGCACGGTTTGGCCGGCGGGCGTCAGCAATTGCTGGTCGGCATAGCTCTGGTTTACCCAGTTGTCCATACCGCCAAGGCGGAAAACTTGTGGGTTGGCGCCCGACTGCGCGTTGCCGAAAAACTGCCCATAGCTGGCGCGGTTAGCCCAGATTATCTGGCGATGCACCTTCTGGTAATGGCGCAGGTCGACGTAAAACTTGCCAAAGTTGTTGGCCTTGGTGCGCACATCGTTCATCTGCAGCACGCCGGCTTTCAGGCGCGTGCCCACCAGCATGTTTACTCCCGTCACCCGCGAGTTGTCAAACACCAGTTCCGCGTTGTAGCCCCCGTAGTTGCGCGTTTGGTCAAGCTCCGTCGAGGCCGTGCCTGTGAGCGAGCGCGAAATATTGTCATAGCGTGGGCCGCCGCGCAAAGTCAGGTTGTGCGTAAGGGGGTAGGCAATGGTAGGCGCAATGGAGTGGCGGCCGTAGCGCACCTGCTGGCCGGTGCTATTGGGGTCAAAAAAGTACGCTTGCTTTTGGTACGCAATGCTCCAGTCGAAGCGCCGCGTCACGTTGGTATACGACACGTTGATATTGCTGGTGCGCAAGTCGAGCCGCCCAAAAATACCTGCTTGAAAGCGGTGATTTTCAAACGCATCCGACAGGTTGGCTTGCAGCGACAGCCCAAAGCCCAGCAGCGGGTCGATGGCCACGCCCGTCACCAGGTTGTCGGCCATAAAGCGCGTATCGTAAGTATAAGGGCCCGTGATAGTAGGCGTGGCAATGCGCGGGGCATTCAACACCGAGGCCTTGGCATTGCGCCGGGGCCGCACGGGCGCCACGTCCTCATCCTCCTCAAACTGGTAATTGCTGGGGTTGAGCGGCGCCGTGCTGCTACGCTTAGGTGCAGTGGCGGCAGTGGTCGCCGCGGGCGCTGAGGTGCCGGCAGGAGCAGTAGCACCCGGCGAAGTAGTAGTGGCGGTTGTCGTGGCACTAGCCGGCGTAGTAGTTGGCGTAGCGCCGGCCGGGGCCGTAGTGGCAGCAGTTACCGGATTTTCGGCCGGTACAGCGGGGGTAGGGGCTGGGGCGGCGGGCCGCACGGGCGCGGGGGCCGGCCGCGAGCGCGACTCCAGAATCTGCTGGCGGGCGGTTTTGCCCAGCGTCAGGCTGTTTGGCAGCTCAAAGTGGGGGTAGAGATATAGTAGGTCGCGGGCCTGCACCTGCGCCGCAAAAGCCAGCGTGCCCTGCGGCATGCTGTAGTCAAAATCTTGAATATTAGTAGCAAAGCTGCTCACCGGCTGGTGCTGGCCCGTTTTGCGCGAGTAGCGGTATAAGCCCCGGATGCCGTTTTCCTCGCCCAGGTACACAATCTCATCGTCGGAGAGCGGCCGGGGCCGGGTCTCGTTCGAAATAGTGCTTACCAGCGGCTCAATCGGCACGGCCCGGCCGTCGAGGTGGCAGATAAAGAGGTCGTAGTTGTTAACTACGTTCGGGAACGTGGCCGGGCGTGCCCGGCCCGTCGAGTCGAGGTAGCGGTTCGAGCTAAAAGCGATTTCCTGGCCATTGGGCAAAAACACCGCCTGCTGGTCGTCAAATAGGTCATCGGTCAGCTTTTCGGGCTGGCGGCTACCAGCACGAAGCAGGTAGATGTCGTTCTGACCATTCTTCACCGCCGAGAAGACCAGCGCTTTGCCATCGGCCGAGTAGTTCATATCGAGCACCTGGTCGTAGGGCGCGAAGATGGTAGCCGGCTGGCGTAGGTTAATGGCCCCGCGCAGGCGGTCGAGCACCGCCAGGCCCGTGGTATTGTGCACGTGCAGGGCCATGCGGCCGTGCTTCATTTCGGCCACGGCCAGCTGCGAGTTGCCGCGCCAAGCCAGTACTGGCAAGCGGGTTTCAACTTGCTGGTCGGGGGTGCGGTAGCCACCCTGCAAGATGGTGCGGCGGTGGCCGCCGGCGCGGTCGGTCACCACCACGCGGTAGCGGCCCTGCTCGTTGGCGGCGTAGGCTAGGTGCTGGCCATCGGGGCTGAATACGGGCTGCGAGTACACGGCCAGGCCGCGCTTATTGCGGGTGCTGAGGCGGTTGGCCTCGGTGGGCACCGCCAGCGCCGCCAGGGTTTCGCCGCGGTTGATGTCGCGGTAATAGTTAACCCAATTGCGCAAAAATACCTTGAACGGCACGTTCAACGACGACGAAATGCCGACCTCCACGTCGCGGGTAATACGCGTGAGGTTCAGCACATTCTGCACTGTGCCATAGCCATAGCGCTCGGCAATGTAGTTCCAGATGCTGTGGCCCGCCAGGCGCGGGTTGCGCACAAAGAAGGGCGCGGTGCGGTTGCCGGTGGGATACTGGCGGGCCATATCGCGCATGTAGGCGTCCATGTCCACACTCCAGCCCTCGGCCGCGTACGAGGCCGCGCCGCTGATAAACCAGTCGGGCAATTGCAGCAGGTAGTTGCTCTGTAGCACTTCGCGCAGCGAGCCGCCGTACATCATGTCGTTGAGCAGCACCTGGGTTATCTGGTAGCTCAGTTCGCGTTTGAAATCGGTTTGGCGGCCCGTAAAGGCAACTTCCACCTTGGTTTGGCGCGTGAGTTGGGCCTCGCCGCCGTTCACGGCGTTGGGCACGGGCAGGCCAATGTTGCTCTGCCGCAGGTCGCCCACCGAGTTGTAGACCATGAGCGTGGTCTTGCTGTAGGGGAAGTAGCCCACCAGCGCCGTGATGCGCTGCAGCTCCTGCTCGGCGTACTCGGCCGTGCGGCGGGCACTGGCCTCGCCACCTTCGTAGAAGTAGACGTTGAAATTCTGAGTCGAAAATTCTTCCCAGTTCAGCTTCTTGTACTGAATGCGGACGCGGCCAAAGGGCTCCTGGGCAGTTTGGGCCTGGGCGGGCACAGCCCCTACCCCCGCTAGCACGAGCAACGAAACTAACCCGGCCCCCCGGCCCTGAGCTAGGCCGGCAGCACCCCGGCGGAAAAGATGGAAAAGATTCACAGCAAACGGGGTCAGGATTAGGAGCGGGAAGAACGAACGAGGCAGGCAGCAACCCGCCCGGCGAGCCGGTAGGGCGGTTTTTGAAGTAACGCCGCACGGGGCGGGTCTGGTGTCCGGGCGGGCACCCTTTGAATCAGGTACTGGTACAAAGCGCGTAGTAGCGGGCTAAGTTAACGTCGGGCCACAGCTCGGCGCCGCTGGCGAGGTGGTCGGCGAGCTGTGCGGCCAGGCGCGGGGCCATGCTCACGCCCTTCGAGCCGAAGCCCCCGAAAAGGCTCAGCCACGGCAGCGTGGGGTGGCGGCCCAGCAGCGGGCGGCGGTCGCGCACGGCGGGCCGCACCCCGCGCCGCTCGCCCACCACCTCAAAAGGCAGGTCGGTGAGCGCCGCGAGCCGGTCGGCCAGCTCGCGCTGGTCGCCATCGCTGGGCTGCTCGGCAAAGGGTGGCCAGCGGTACGTAGCCCCCACCCGAAACTGCTCAGCCCCTACCCCCGGCACTACGTAAGCTCCCCGATTGAGAACCTGCGCCGCGCTGAGGCCGGGCACTACCACATCGAGCACCGCGCCCTGGTTAGGGGTGAGCGGCAACCAGCCAAAGTGCGGGCTCGCTAGCGCGGCCGCGCCCTGGCAGCACACCACATGCTGGGCGCGCAGGTGCCCCAGCGCGTAGCGCACGCCCGTGCCGTCGCTAACGAGGTGCTCCCAATTAAAAGTTTCTTCGCGTAGCCAGCCGGCTGCCCTCCCCCCCTCGGCCAGGGCAGCGAGCATCGCTTCTACCCGCAGGTGGCCGCCACCGCGCAGCCACGCGCCGCCGTGCGGCGCCAGTAGCCCCGGCTGCTCGATGGGCTGGGTTTCAATCTGCTCGACGAAGCCCTGCCAGGGGTCGTCGGCGGCACGGGCCAGCATTTGTTGCTGCTCCTGCACCGAACCAAAAACCTTGAGAATGGGCGCGTTCTGGAAGTATTCGGCACCCAGCTCGTGGCTGAGCGCCTGGTAGTAGGCCACGGCGTAGGGCAGGGTTTCGGCGGCGCGCCAGGTGAGGGCAAAGCGCTTGCCGGCTACGGGGTTCATGAGGCCAGCGGCCACGCGCGAGGCCGCGTCGGGCCGGGGCTCGTCGTAGACGAGCACGCGGTGGCCACGGCCGCGCAGTTCGCGGGCCAGCACCGCCCCGGCAATGCCGTGGCCGATGAGCAAGTAATCGTAATCGGTCATGCTGAAAGGGGTAGGGAGTATAAAGAACGTCATGCTTCGACAAGCGCAGCATGACGTTCTTTACTATCTACTACAACCACTACCTACTACTCGTTATCTCTAAACCTACCTTTGCTGCATGCTTCGGATTGTCTGCTTCACGTTCAACGCTTTCAGCGAAAATACTTACCTGCTCATCGACCAGGCCACGCGCGCCACGGCCATTGTGGACCCCGGCGCCTACTCGCAGGCCGAGCAGCAGACGCTGCGCGACTACATCGCGCACGAAAAGCTAGATGTGCAGTTTTTGCTCAACACCCACGCCCACATAGACCACGTGCTCGGCAATGCATTTGTGCTGCGGCAGTACCCCGGCATACCGTTTTTGCTGCACACCCTGGACCTGCCCAC
>CAZZDR010000037.1:6782-19073 GCA_964652535.1 uncultured Hymenobacter sp.
CTACTTACCTTGCCCGACGAAACGGTGGTGCATCCCGGCCACGGCCCTACTACTACCATTGGCGCCGAGCGGCGGAGCAACCCGTATCTAACGTAGCCGCCCGCCTTGCCCTACCCCCCTGCCATGACCGCAAAATGCTACCTCGTGCTGGCCGCCGGCGCCCTGCTGAGCCAATCGGCCGCCGCGCAGGGCCTCGTAGCGGGTAAGGTGCTGGACCGCCAGACGCACCAACCCGTGCCCTACGCCAGCGTGGTAGTGGCGGGTACTACCCAGGGAACGACCACCAACGCGGAGGGCGAGTTTGCGCTGGCCGTACGCCAGCTGCCGGCCAAAGTATTGGCCTTCAGCCTGGGCTACGGGCGCGACTCGGCAACAGTGGCGCAGACCGGCCAGCCCTTGCAGCTGGGGCTGCAACCGGCGCCCGTGGCACTGCCCGCCGTGGAGCCGACCAGCTACGCGGCGCAACTGCTGGCGCGGGCCTACCGCGTGTTGCAGCGCACGAATGCCCGCAAGCTGTATGGCCAGGCTTTTTATCGCCAGGTGACGTACCTCGACCAGCAGCCCACACAGCTGCTCGAAATGTTCTGGCACGCCAAGGCCAGCAGCGCCGGGCTCGAAGGCACAGCCCTGAGCCAAGGCCGCTTTGCGCAGAAAAAAGGCACGCTAATCAGCTTCAACAACCTGTCCAGCTTCACGAAGGGCCTCACGCTTTACTCGCCGGCGGCCGATAGCACCAAGCTGGGCAGCGTGCTCAGCCCCGAGCCGACCAAGCAATACACGCTGCGCCTGCTGGGCATCAGCCAGAGCGGCGGGCAAAACTTGGCTAGCATCGAATTTGTGGGCAAGCCCGAGTTTAATCCACAGCACGTGCAGGGCACCCTCACGGTGGATGTGGATACCTACCAGCTGCTGCGCTTTCAGGCGGGCATCGACGCAACGGGCAAGTCGAACAACCCCACATTTAAGTTTAAAGATGAGCGGCTGAACTACGACGCGGTGTTTGTGGCCCGCCCCGGTGGCGCGGTGCTCGACCATATGCTCGTGACGCTGACCGAAAATCTGGGCCGGCTGCTGAAGCCCGACCTGCAGCTGCGCGCCGTGGGCTTTGCCTATTTTTACGACTGGCAACCCCTGGCCACCGCGGTGACTTACGACCCGGCGGGCGGCAAGCAAAAAGACCTCGACGCCATCAAGCAAAAGCCCTACGATGCCGTCTTCTGGCGCGACAACCCGGTGGTGAAGCGCACGCCGCTCGAAGAAGAAACCATTAAGTCTTTTGAACAAAGCAAATCTTTCGGCACCTTACTGACGAAGTAATGGTCGCTACCCCTCACTTTTTACGCCACGTCCGCTAGTTGAAAAAGCATCTTCCCAACGCCATTACCTGCCTCAACCTGCTGTGCGGATGCCTGGCGCTCACCTTCATTTTTCGGGGCGAACTGGTACTGGGCGCCTACCTGGTGGGCGCGGCGGCCGTGGCCGACTTCTTCGACGGGCTGCTGGCGCGGGCGCTGCGCGTGTCGTCGCCCATCGGCAAAGACCTGGATTCGCTGGCCGATATGGTGTCGTTTGGGGTGGTGCCGGGGGCGATTATGTTCAAGCTGTTCAGCCAAGCCGTAGCGCCTGGGCCCGAAGAAGCTGACTTCGTGCTGCCTAGCTTGTGGTTGCTCGCGCCTTGCTTAGGCTTCATTATCAGTATCTTCTCGGCGTTGCGGCTGGCCAAATTCAACAACGACACGCGGCAGACGACTTCCTTTATCGGGCTGCCTACCCCAGCCTGCACGCTGGTAGTGGCATCGCTACCGCTCATCCTGGCGGCTGACCGTTTTCACATAGGCGACTTCATTCTGAGCCCGGTCGTCTTGCTGGTTCTAATAGTGGTACTGTCGGGCTTGCTGGTGGCCGAATTACCACTTTTTGCGCTGAAATTCAAGAATTTACGGTGGCTTGGAAACCGGCGGCGGTTTATTTTTATAGGTCTGGCGTTGATTTTGGTGGCTACGCTGCACGCAGCAGGCATTCCGGTGGCGGTACTGCTGTACGTGCTGCTATCGGTGCCCGGCCGGGTGCGCAGCCGCGACGGCCTCGAAGCCAGCCCCAGTGGCCCACAATAAGTTAGCAGGCGGCACTGTTAGCGGACAAAGAATTGTAGCTGTTTTAGGAATCCGAAGAAGTAGCAGAACGTCATTCTAAGCTTGCCGAGGAATCTTGCCCACCTCGTTGCCTGCTACCCGAACGACCTGAGCGAGCTTCTTCGGCAAGCTCGGAATGACGCCCTGATACGTATCAACGACTTTACAATCGAGTAGTGCCTTAGCAGGTTTGTTTATGCGAAACTTCTTCTCGATGCTGTTGCTAATGCTGGGGCTGCTGGGCTGGGTAGTGCCCGTGCGCGCCCAAAGTGGCGCCCTGCAGACCGTGCCCGTACGGCTAAGCTGGACGGTGTACGCGGGCCTGCGTAGCCCCAGTGCCAGCCCCGACACCGAGCCCCGCCGGGTACCCAGCTTCGTGGGTGCCCACCACGGGCCCACCGAGGCGCTCGGCACCTACACCCTGCGCGTGCCCGGCACCGTGAGCACCGGCGAGCTGCGCGACGCCATGTACGAGGCCTTTTCGGCCGCCGATGTAGCGCTGCTCGGCAGCACTGCCCTACCCCCCTCTCCTACGCTAACATTACGCACGGGTACCGAGGCACGCCAGCCCTACACCTACGTGCTGCTGAAGCCGGTGCGCCGCAACCCCCAGACCGGCCAGGCCGAGCGCCTGCTCTCTTTTACCTACGCGTACCAGACGGCGGGTACCGGCGTGGCTACGAACCGCACCACGGGCACCCACAGCTTCGCCTCGGCCTCGGTGCTACGCAGTGGCGACTGGTATAAAATCGGCGTACCGCACAATGGTGTGTATAAGCTCGACCTAGCGGCGCTGCAAAAGCTGGGCTTGCCCGCGAGCATAAACCCCAACCTGGTGCAGCTGTATGGCAACGCCATGGGCATTTTGCCGCAGGCCAACGCCGCCCCGCGCCCCGACGATCTGGTGGAGAATAACCTCTATTTCAAGGGCAACGCGGACAACGTACTGGGCAGCGACGAGTACTTTTTGTTTTATGCCAAGGGGCCGCACACCTGGCGGGCCAGCCAGCCGGGCCGGGCGGCGCAGCTGTCGCAGCCCGGCCTAAACGAGCTGCTGGGCGAAGGCGGACGCTTTAAGCACATCAACAACTTTTTTTCGGATACGGCCTACTATTTCATTCGGGTAGGGAGTAGCAATGGGCGACGCATCGCTACGGTAGCGGCGCCGACGCGGGCGCCGCAGGGGGCGGCCATCACCACGTTTCTGGACCGCCGCTACTACGAGCACGACTTGGTAAACGTGCTGCGCTCGGGCCGCCGCTGGCTGGGCGAATCGTTTAAAGTAGGCACCGCGAAAGACTTCGTATTTAGCGGCGATGGCAACCAACCGCTGGCCGACCTGGTAGCCGGCGACACGCTGCGCCTGACGGTGGCCAGCGCCACTACTGCCTTGCAAAGCAGCACGTTTGAGGTGGCGCTGGGGGGTAGCGCGCTGGGCACGCAGCAGCTGAGCGGCATCCCAAACGGCTCGTTTACGACGCTGGCTACCAACAACTTTCGTACCTTCACAACCCTGACGCCCGCCGGCCTCACCGACCCACGGGTGACGCTGACCTTCAGCTCGGCTGACGCGAATGGTACTGGCTACCTTGATTACCTCGAGCTGGTGGTGAAGCGCCAGCTGCGCCTGAGCGCCGCGTACCTGGAGTTTAATTCTTTGAACTACAAGCGGGGGGTAGGCACGGTGGGCACCTTCACGGTGGCCAATGCGAGCGGCGCGCAGGTGTGGGAAGTGACTAACCCCCGCCGGGCCCGGGCCCAGGCGCTCGACGCCAGCGGCAGCTTTGCGGCCTACACCGACTCGCTGCGTGAGTTTGTGGCGGTGCAGCCCACGGGCGCGTTCGACACACCCCGGCTATTTGGGAAGATTGCCAACCAGAACCTGCACGCGCTCAACAACGATGGCCAGCTCGACCTGGTGATTGTGGCCTACCCCCCCTTCCGGGCGCAAGCACAGCGGCTGGCCGACCACCGCCGCACCTACAACGGCCTGAACGTGGCCGTGGTCACGACCAAAGAAGTATTCAACGAGTATAGCTCGGGCGGGCAGGATGCCACGGCCATCCGCGACCTGATGAAGCAGGTGTACGACCGCAACCCCGACCCCACCAGCCGGCGCAATTACCTACTCTTATTTGGCGATGCGTCGTTTGACTACAAGTCCTCGCCCCTCAACGACAAGAGCCAGGAGCCAGCCTGGTGGGCCGAGCGCGCGCCCTTCACCACCACGACCAATACGGCTAATTTTGATGCGATTAATCAAAACTTCGTGCCGACCTACGAGTCACGCGAGTCGTTTTTGCCCGTAAGCGGCAGCCGCGAAAACGTGGAGGGCGAGAACAGCTACTCCTCGGAAGACTACTACGGCTTGCTCGACGATACCGAGGGCGAGTGGCTGGAGTCGTCGGGCGCCACGTTTGAGGCCACCGACATTGGCATTGGGCGGCTGCCGGTGCGCCCGCCAGTGGGCCGGCCCACCGATGCCACGCAGGCCAAGCAAGTGGTCGATAAACTCATTGACTACGACACGCCCGCCAGCTTTGGCAAGTGGCGCAACCGCATTACGCTCACGGCCGACGATGGCGACGGCAGTGCTTACGCCGTCGAATCGGAGCAGGTATTTGGAGCCAACATCGCGCGCAGCGAGCCGGCTTATAACCTGCGCAAAGACTACCTCGACTTGTTTCCGCAAATCAGCACAGCGGCGGGGCAGCGCTCACCGGTGGCGGTAGCGGCCATCGACGAGGCCCTGGAGCAGGGCTCGCTGCTGATTGGCTACACCGGCCACGGCGGCGTGCGCGGCGTGACGGACGAGCAGATTATTACGAGCGGCACGCTGCTGGGCCTGCGCAACGAGCACCGTCTCACGTTCCTGGTCACGGGCACCTGCGACCTGAGCACGTACGACAACCCCGACTTTACCTCGGCCGGCGAGCAGGTGCTGACCGACAACGTGACGGGCGGCGCGGTGGGCCTGTTTACGACCACGCGGGTGGTGCTGTCGTTTTTCAACACCCAGGTAGTGGATGCCTTTTACACCCAGGTGCTGCGGCGCAATGCGGCCGGCACGCTGCCCTACCTGGGCTTGGCCACCGGCACGGCCAAAAACCTGTCGGCGGGCGGCGACCTCAACAACCGCAACTATACGCTGCTAGCCGACCCCACTACCCGCCTGGCCTACCCCAGCCAGCGCGTGGTGCTCGACTCCATCAACGGCCGGCACGTGTCGTCCGTGGCTAGCAGCCTCGACACCTTGCAGGCCCTGGGCCAGATGCGCCTGAGTGGCCACGTAGAAAAGAGCGGCGTGCTGAACGCGAGCTTCGGCGGCACGGCCGACATCACGATTTTTGACAAGCCCGTGACCGTGCAAACCCTGGGCGACCAAAGCCAGCCGGTGCCCGTCGAGACGCAGGAAAACATCATCTACGGCGGGCAAGCCACGGTGCGCGCCGGCCGGTTCTCGGTCAAATTTGTGGTGCCCAAGGACATTGCCTACAACGTGGGGCTGGGCAAAATCAGCCTCTACGCCCAGGACCTGGCCAACAAAGTAGATGCCCAGGGCTACCAGCTGGCGCCGGTGGGCGGTGTTTCGCGCAAGGCAGCCAGCGACACCAAGCCGCCGCTAGTGCGCCTGTGGCTAAATACTACTGAAACGCCCGGCGACAGCTCGTTTGTGTCGGGCGGCAGCACGGGCCCTACCCCCTATTTGCTGGCCAGGCTCAAGGATGAATCGGGTATCAACACGTCGAGCGCGGGCATTGGGCACGACATCACGGCCACGCTCGACAACGACCCCAGCAAGCTGGTAGTGGTGAACAGCGCCTACACCACCGACGTCGACAACTTCCGCACTGGATTAGTGCGCTACCTATACAAAGACCTGGCGCCTGGCCCCCACACCATTCGCCTCAAAGCCTGGGACACGCACAATAATTCGTCGGAAGGCACGGTTGACTTTCTGGTGGAGCAGTCGGCGCAGCTGGCGCTCACCCACGTGCTCAATTACCCCAACCCGTTTAGCAATATCACCACCTTCCACTTCGACCAAACCAGCGCCGGTAAGGAGCTTGATGTGCAGGTACAGATTTTTACCATTGCCGGCCGCCTCGTAAAAACGCTGCACGCCAACTTTCCGACCAGTACGGCCCACATGCCCAGCACCTTGCAAGATCCCGCCCTGACCTGGAACGGCCGCGACGACTACAACGACCAGCTGGCGCGGGGCGTGTATGTGTACCGCGTGAGCGTGCGTACGCCCGACGGCCAGACGGCCACCAAGTTTGAGAAGCTAGTTTTGTTGAATTAATAACCCCCGGGCCCTACCCCCGGTGGGTAGCCCGATTTTTGTTGCAACGTTTTACCCTTCACCAGCTATCCTAGTAGTTCTAGTCCTTTACTTCATTTTATGACCTTTTTTCGTACGCTAGGCTTTGCGCCGGCGCTGTTGCTGCTAGCCGCGCCAGCTGCCCTGGCCCAGGTGGCAACTGCCGACCTGCACACCATTACCACGGCGGTGCCCATCCTGACGCTGAGCCCCGATGCGCGGGGCGCCGCCCTCGGCGACGCGGGCGCGGCTACCTCGCCCGACGCCAACGCGGCCTTCTACAACCCCGGCAAGCTGGGCTTTGTGGATTATAAGTACGCCTTTTCGCCGTCGTACTCGCCCTGGCTGCGACAGATTACCGACGACATGAGCCTGAGTTACCTCTCGGGCTACGGCAAGGTGGGCGACCGCGGCGCGTTTGCGGCTTCGCTCATGTATTTCAACCTGGGCCAGATTGATTACCGCACTGGCAATAACCTACCCGCCGGTTCTTTCAACCCCAAGGAATACGCCTTCACCGTTTCGTACGGCCAGAAGCTGGGCGAGAACTTCGGCGTGGGTATCACGGCGCGCTACGTGCGTTCGAACCTGGTGGGCAACGCACCGGGCAACGATGCGCAGGCCGGCAACTCCTTCGCCGCCGACCTCGGCGCCTACTACACCAAGGATGCCACCATCGGCGCGGGTATTTACAACTTCGCCTATGGCCTTACCCTATCCAACCTGGGTAACAAGATGGTGTACCAGAGCGCGGTTAATTCCAGCTTCCTACCCACCACGCTGCGCCTGGGCACGGCCATCACCCGCGAAATCGACGAGTTCAATAAAATCACGCTGGCCATCGACGCCACCAAGCTGCTGGTGCCCTCGCCCTACTACGAGGATCTGCTGCCTTCCACCGCTCCCGCAGCCGACAGGCAGGCGCAGCTGGTTCGCATAGCTCAAACAGACCTGGAGCGCCAGCAGCAGGGCCCAGTAGGGGCAATCTTTAGTTCATTCGGCGATGCGCCGGGTGGTTTTAAGGGCGAGCTGCAGGAAATTAATCTGCACGCGGGGGCCGAGTACTGGTACAACAACACTATCGCGGCTCGCGTGGGCTACTTCTATGAAAACCCGCATGTAGGTGCCCGCCAGTACCTGAGCTTTGGCCTGGGCGCGCGCTTGTCGGTGTTTGGCATCGATGGCACTTACTTGGTGCCCAACTCGCAGGCCAACCCCCTGGCCCAAACCATTCGGGTGTCCTTGCATTTCAACTTGAATAAGCTGGCCGACGCTTTCGACGAAAAGGGCGCGGGCGGCACGCAGGGCACGCTGCCTAATTAAATTTATCTTGGCCCACGGGCCTAGTAGCTAAGGGGCTGGTTTCCGGATGGAGGTCAGCCCCTTAATTGTTTAGGGGAAAACAGAGCCGTGCTTTCCCTTGTGAAAGCCGCTGGCACGGCCTAGTATAAATTCGAAATTAGAATCTGCTTGTTAGAGGCTTGCGTACGTCCACTGTTTTATTTTGCAAGTCGGTACCTGTTGCAGTGCTGCCTTGCCTTGCTTATCTAGCCTTATCCCGTGCTCAATCGCCTTCAATCTCCGCCTACCTTCCCACTCACCCAAATTATTTTGCCCACCCCGCACGTGCGCACCCTGCCCAACGGCGCGCGCTTGCACGAACTAGCTAATGCCGCCCAGCCTGTGCTGCGGTTGCAATTAGTATTGCCCGCTGGCAAGTGCCGTGAGCTCCAGCCCGGTCTGGCCCAGCTCACAGCCCGGATGTTGGCCGAGGGCACGGCCACCCGCACCGCCCGCCAAATCGCCGATGAAGTGGCTTTCTACGGCGCTTCGCTCGACTGTGAGGCTGGGCCCGACCGCGCCATCCTCACGCTCTACTGCCTCTCGCGCCATTTGCCTACCCTGCTACCGCTGGTGTACGAGATGCTGGCCGCCCCCACTTTTCCGGCGGCTGAGCTGCGCCAAATGCAAACGCGCATTAGCCAAAACATGCGGGTAGAGCACCAAAAGACTAGCTACCGCGCCAGCGAAGAATTTAACCGCCAGCTGTTTGGTGAAGATTCGGCCTATGGCCGGCCTTTCGACGAAGCCTCTTTTAGTGCACTCACTAGTGAGGAGCTGCGCGACTTCCACGCGGTGGCTTACACCCCGGTCGGCACCGAAATCTTCTTGAGCGGCGACATTGAGGCCTATACCGAGGCCGTGGCCGCGCAGCTGGGCCAGTGGCAGCCCGTGGGTGGGGTAGCCGGGGCGCCGGGCCTACCCCCCTTCGCGAGCCCAACTTCCCCCACTGGCTTGGTAACGGTGCCAGTTGAGGGCAGCATTCAGGCCTCGCTACGGGTGGGGCGACGCTGGCCGGCCCTTACCGAAGCGCAAACGCCTCAACTGCTGCTACTCATCAAGGTGCTGGGGGGCTACTTCGGCTCGCGCTTGATGCGTAACATTCGGGAGGACAAGGGCTTGACCTACGGCATTCATGCTAGCGTGGTGGCCCGCGAGCAGGCAGCTTCGCTGGTTATTGGTACCGATGTGAACGGCGAGAGTGCCGACGCCACGCGCGTCGAAATTGCTGCAGAGCTCACCCGCCTGCAAACCGAGCTATTGGGCGACGACGAGCTGGAAACCGTGAAAAACTACACCCTCGGCAAGCTGCTGGGCGAGTCGGCCACCGTGTTTGAGCAAGCCGACCGCTACCGCTACGTGGTGACGCAGGGCCTGCGCCCCGATTACTACCCCCATCTGGTGCACCAAACCCAAGCCACCACCGCCACCGAGTTGCGCGAGCTGGCCCGCACCTATCTCAGCCCCGCCGACATGCTGACCGTGGTGGCAGGCGGCGGCCCGGCTGAGCCGGCGTAGCGCAAGTAGTAGCGGGTTGTGGTCCGTCATGGCAACCTATCCAAAGCGAAGAAGCGCCCGGTTTACTGGTTAACAGTAGGCCGGGCGCTTCTTCGCTTTAAGTAATTTCTAGTCATTCCAGCGCGACTAGCTGGCTTATGCCAAGCCAATAATATTATTTGGCCCCACGTAGGGGGTAGGACTGCCGTTGCGCTAGCAGAAAACTTGTCTTACCGCAGGTTAGGAATACGGAATTGCAGGCCCAGCGACGGGATGACGGTAACGCCGCTCAGCGACGTGGTGCTGCCGTCGAGCAGGGTGTAGTCGCCATAGTTTTGGTAGTAGAGGCTGACGGCTGGCACTACGTACACGTATTTATAGCCCAGTTTGAGGTTCAAAAAGGCGCCGTAGGACGAAAAATTGCGGCTCTGGCGGTCGAGGGCCGGTAGCACGCCGGTGCCAGCGCGGTTGTAGAGGTTGCTGGGCGTGAAGCCATAGCTCACCCACGAGTGCGCGTATACAGCACCGTAGCTGATAGCACCCACGCTCTCCTCGGGCCCAAATGACTGACTGACAGTGAGCGGAATCAGAATATCGTGGCGCGAGGCCGACAAGCCCAGCAAGCTATTGAGGTCACTCAAGAAGGGGATGCTCGGCAGCGCCGCCCGCTGAATGGCGTACTGCAGCCCGATGCTGGCGTAGGTGGTGCCGCCTGCCGCCCCACGGTCGGGGTTTTCGATAGAGCCCGTAGGGCCTAGCAGTTGGTACTGGGTGTCGAAGACGTGCGAGCCGAAGGCATACTTGTAGCCCACGTCGAGGCGCGGCACTATGCCGTAGCGGATGCTGAGGTCGGCGGTGGTTTGCACGGGGTCGAGCAGGTAAGCCAGGGCGGCGGCTTGCACGTTGCTCACGCTGCCCGAGTAGCGCACGGTGTCGCCGCGAGCGGCTTGGCCGCCGAGCTGGCTGGCGGCATCGCGCACGGCGGTACCGGCCTTGCTGAGCGGCGCCGAACCTACATTGAAGCCTTGGTTATAGGCTAGTCGAAACTCGCCCTGGGGCGTTACTTTGCCCGATGTGGTGATGCCACGCGGGGCAGTGCAGGCCGTGGCGGCCAAAGCTAGGCCTAGCCCAATAGAAGCAGCAGAAATACGCATGGGTGCAGAAATAAAAAGCGAAGCTAGGCCTGCGCAATACGAAAACCGGGCCAAGCCCCGCAACCCCGTCGCGCTCGGCCGCGCCTAGCCTAGCTGCAGTCTTAAACTAACGGGCTCCCAGCCAGCGTATGCGATGAGGCATTTTTTCTTCGCTAGTTTTTCCTAGTGGGCGTGTTTGGCCTGAGTTTGTCGGCCGGCGCGGCGCGAACGGTGGCCCCGTGCCTACCCCTCACCGTGTACACACTTTCTGGCCAAAACTGCCCATCAGCTAGCATACTGGCGCTGCTGCCAGAGCGCCCGGCACTGCGGCGATGGGCATAGCCAGCTTGTCCCTACCCCTCCCCGACCGGGCAAGTTTGCGCGTTCTGGACGAGCAAGGCCGCACCGCGCTCAGGGCCGCCCGGCCCGCCGGCCTCTACCTCGTGCAGTTGGCTGGGGTTAGCAGCCGCACTGGCAGGCCGCTGGCGCAATAGGCAGCGCGTAATGCTGTTTATTTCTGCTGTCATGGCGAGCTTGCGAAGCAATCGCACCGGCATGACTCGCTCGGGTTTTGTGCTGGTGCGATTGCTCCGCAGGCTCGCCATGACAGCCGATTATCCTTATTCATTCTCTACGTTAACTAAATGACCATTCTCTACGGCGTGCCGGGCGAGGGCCTGGGCCACGCCACCCGCAGCAAAGTTCTCATTGCCTGGCTGCTAGAGCAGGGCCACGACGTGCGCGTAGTGAGCAGCGCGCGGGCATTTACACTGCTCGACCAGACATTTCCGGGCCGGGTGCTCGAAATTAAAGGCTTTCATATTGCCTATAAAAAGCTGGCGGTGTCGAAGTCGCGTACCATCGGCCTCACGCTACGCAGCGCGCCCGAGGCGCTGCAAGTCAATTTTCGGCAGTACCGGCAGCTGCTTCACGGCTTTCGGCCCGAAGTGGTGATTTCGGATTTTGAGTCATTCAGCTACTTCTTTGCCAAGCTCTTGCGGGTGCCAGTTATCAGCATTGATAACATGCAGATTATCAGCCGCGCCCACCTCGACGTGACGGTGCCGGCCGCCGAGCGCGAGTCGTACGACGTGGCGCGCTACTTGGTGCGGGCCAAGCTGCCCCGCGCCCGGCATTATCTTATTACTACCTTTTTTGAGCTGCCGCTGCGCCTGCGCTATGCCGAGCGCACCACGCTGGTGCCCAGCATCATTCGGCCCGAAATTCAGGCGGCTACCCCCTCGGCGGGCAGCTACATTCTGGTGTACCAAACGGCTACCAACCAGACCGACCTGGTCGAAATATTGCAGCAGCTGCCGGGGCAGGAGTTTCGGGTGTACGGCTTTAATAAGGACGAAAACCACGGCAATGTGCTGCTGCGGCCGTTTTCGGAGGCGGGCTTTATTGCTGAGCTGGCGGGCAGCCGGGCGGTGCTCACCAATGGCGGCTTTTCGCTGATTTCGGAAGCCGTGTACCTGCACAAGCCGGTGTGCGCGGTGCCCATTCCGGCGCAGTTTGAGCAGTGGCTGAACGCGGCCGAGATTGAGAAGCGCGGCTACGGCCGGCGCTTCGAGGCCATTACGGCGGCCAACGTGCAGGCTTTTTTGAGCGAGCTGCCGCGCTTTGAGGCGGCGCTGGCCGGCTACCAGCAAGCCGGCAACGAGGTACTGTTTGCGCGCCTGGCCGAGCTGCTGGCCGAAGTGTAGCACGGAGTGGTACTCCGTTGCTGGCTGTGTACCTACGAACGAATTACTACCTCGTTCTACAGGCAAACGGCTACATTTGCAACTCTCATCTTCCTTTAACACCACATGAGCTACATCGCAGCCATTCATGCCCGCCAGATTTTTGATTCGCGCGGCAA
>CAZZDR010000038.1:0-10866 GCA_964652535.1 uncultured Hymenobacter sp.
CCGCTCTACGTGGGCACCATCAGCAGCCTGCTGGGCCGGCCCGAGCTGTTTCAGCTCAAGAATTTTGACGTGGCCGTGGTCGACGAAGCCAGCCAGGTGCTCGAAGGCCCCATGCTGGCCCTGCTGGCCAAGGCCAAGAAATTTATCCTCATCGGCGACCACCGCCAGCTGCCCGCCGTGGTAACGCAGGAAGCCGAAACCAGCGCCGTGGCGCCCGCCGTGGCCGAGCTGCTGCGCGAGCAGCTGGGCCTCACCAACCTGCGCAATTCGTACTTCGAGCGCCTATTCCGCCGCGCCGAGGCGCAGTGGCCCTACGCCCACGGCACGCTCGCCAACCAGTACCGCGCCCACGCCGAGCTGGCCGCCCTCGTCAACGACGACTTCTACGGCGGCCAATTGCGCAGCCCTGCGCCCTGGCAGCACGCCAGCCTCAACCCCAGCGCCTGGCCCGCACCGGCCAGCCCCGCAGAGGCCGATGCCTTCGGCGAGGCCTTGCGCCGCCAGCGCCTCGTGTTCGTGCCTACCCGCCGCCAGCCCGACGACCTCTCGCAAAAGGAGTCGAGCCAAGAAGCCGACCTGGCCGCCCGCGCCGCCCTGGCCGTGGTGCAGGGCTACGGCCCGGCCTTCGACCCCGAGGCCACGCTGGGCATCATCGCCAGCTACCGCAACCAGGCGGCCCGCATCCGGGCGCGGCTGGCGCAGCTGGCGCAGCAGCACGAGCTGCCCGCGCTGGCCCAGGTCAGCGTCGATACCGTGGAGCGCTACCAGGGCTCGCAGCGCGAGGTCATTATCGTGAGCTTCTGCTGCCACCACGAGCACCAGCTCGAACTCATGGTGTCGCCCGACGAGACCAGCCAGGTCGACCGCAAACTCAACGTAGCCGTGACACGCGCGCGCCAGCAACTGGTGCTGCTGGGCAACGAATTGGTGCTGAACCGGGCGCCGCACCACGCCGCCCTGCTGGCTAGAGTGCAGGCTAGTGGCGGCTGGCTGGAAAACTTCCAGTCGAATGCCAGCTGAGAAGCCATTCAGCGTAACCAGGCCACCTTACTTTGTACTATGTTGCACCATCAGGAAGTTGAGCCGCCGCCTGCCCTACGGGATAGTATCAAATGCTTTTGGTACGACCGCCTCAACTTTGGCGAGCGACCCGCGAGTTTTGAGGTGCCACCGGATGGCTATGCGGAAATTATTTTTCACTTTGGCAGCACCTGCCACCTTTCCACGGCCGTCGGTTGGCAGCAGCTGCCCTCCCCGTTTTTGCTGGGGCTGCTTCAGCAGCCGGCGCAGTTTGCTACGCAAGACCGGTTTGAAATCATTGGCATCCGGTGCTTTGCCTGGACCGTGTTCGACCTGCTGGGTCTGCCGCCCGACATCGGCAACGTGCGCCTCGACGCGCATCCCATCGCCCGGCTGCAAGCCCCGCTGGCGCAGTACCTGCGGGTGGGTAACGTGGCGGCGGCGCTGTCGGAGGCTGCCCAGTATTTTAGCCCACCCCGCCCGCTGCTGGTGGGGGAGAGCCTGCTCGGCAAAGCGGGCCGGGCAATGCGCTACGCCACGGGCACGCTGCCGGTCAGCCAGGTAGCGGCGGCCGCCCACACCACGGTGCGGACCTTGGAGCGGAACTTCAAGCAAGCCGCCGGCCACACGGTGAAGGATGTATCCTCGCTGATGCGCTTTGAACAGGTACGCAACCACTTACTGCTGCATTCAGCCACCAGTATGGCCTGCCTGGCGCAGCAATTGGGCTACGCAGACCAGGGCCACCTCAACCGGGAATTCAAGCGCTATAGCGGCACCACGCCCACGGCCTTCGCCCGCAAGGCCCGGCGCGAGGGACCGGCCCCCGGCCCCAATTTTGTCGCGTTTGTCCAAGCCTAGCCCTCGGCCGGCCGGTAATTTTGTGCTTCCTAATCAACCTCCGAAGCCATGTTACTAGCCGGTAAAAAAGTTGCCATTATTGGGGCAGGTCCCGTCGGGTTGACCCTGGCCCGGCTGCTCCAACAGCAAGGGGTCGCCGTTACCGTTTTCGAGCGCGATGCGAATGCTCAGGCTCGCATCTGGGGTGGCACGCTGGACCTGGAGGAAGCAACCGGGCAACAGGCGCTGCAACAGGCGGGGTTGCTGGCCCAGTATTTTGCCGTGGCCAAGCCCATGGGGCGGGTCATTGCCGACGAACGGGGTACCGTGTTATTCTCGACAGAGCCGAACACGATTAATCCCGAAATAAACCGCAACGAGCTGCGCAAAATTCTGCTGGATAGTTTAACTCCTGGTACGGTGGTGTGGGGCCGCAAGCTCACCGGTTTGGAAGCGCACCAAGGGCAATGGGTGCTGCGCTTTGAGCAGCAGGCTGAGGTCGTAGCCGACGTGGTTATCGGGGCTAATGGGGGCTTGTCCAGCGTCCGGCCTTACGTTACGGACGCCGAGGTAACAGCCACCGGCACCTTCATCATCCAGGGCGAAGTAGGGGAGCCGGCGCGTACCTGCCCAGACGTTTATCGCTTGTGCCGGGGCACGACCCACATCTTAATGAGTGCCGACCAAGGCGTCAGCCTGGCGGTAAACCCCGATAACAACGGGACGATGGCCTACGGCATCACGTTTAAGCAGCCGGCTGACTGGCAGCACGGGCCGGGCCTGGACTTTCGCGATACGGCGGCCGTCAGCGATTTTCTGTGCGGGATGTTTGCGCAGTGGAGCGAGGAGTACCGGCAGCTTTTTCGCGCCACGTCGGTTTTCGTGGGCCTGCCCGCGCGGCTGCTTTCCGTGGCCTTGCCCTGGAAGCCGCATCGCCCGCTACCCATCACGCTGGTGGGCGATGCAGCCCACCTGATGCCGCCCTTTGCGGGCAAGGGGGTAAATATCGGCTTACGGGATGCGGTGGTGTTAGCGGATAACCTGACAACTGGCAAATTTGCCACCATAGCTGCGGCCATCCGCGATTACGAACAGCAAATGGTCGGCTACGCCCAAGCCGCCCAGCAGGAAACCAGTACGAACGAAGCCGCGCTGAATCATCCCAGCTTTTCTTTCAAAAACAGGTTTAGCCGCTAGCTAGCCCCACACAAGCTTAGGTAACTCTACTTCCTGGCTACTGCATAGAAAAGATATAAAACCACGCCTTGTAGCACCGTCAGCAGCAGGGTAATGCTCCAGAAGGCCGCCTTCCGATTCTTGTGATGCAGCAAGAAAATAGCGGCCCAGGCGCCCGGCGCCGCCCCCGCTAGGGTAGCCAGGTGCAGCGTTTTTTCAGAAATGCGCCGTTGGCCTCGCTGTGCTTTTTGCTTGTCTAGAAAAAACAGCAAAAAGCATAGGAGATTGGAAAGCAAGAGAAGCAGCAGAGTTATTCGCACTGGTAAGAAGAAGTTGTTAAGAGGTATGCGGCGCTAATCCTTCACCGCCGCCAGTACCCGCTTTATCAGTTCGTTGGGGTTGCCGTTGTGCCAGCGCCACACGACGACGATGTCGTGCACCGGGTCGACCCAAATGGTGTTCTGGCCCGCGCCGAGGGCGGCGTAGCTGCTGGCGGGTGCATCGGGCCAGGCCTTTTGCTCCGTGTTGAGCCACCAGAGGTAGCCATAATCGGGGCTGACGGGGCCGCGCGCGGTAGCCTGCTGCACCCAGCCGGGCGATACCACCTGGCGGCGGCCCCAGCGGCCGCGCCGCAGCATAAGGTAGCCGAGCCGGCCCTCATCGCGGGCGCTGATGCGCAGGCCGCCGCCCCAACGCGTGCCGCCGCTCACGGAGGGCATGGGCTTGCTATTTACTTCGGCTACGGCGTTGGGGTAGGGCACCCATTGCCAGGTGCTGGAGGCGCCGATGGGCTGCATCACTTCGGTGCGGAGCACCTCGGGCAGTGGGCGCTGCCACACGCGTAGTAGTGACAAGGCCAGCCGGTTGATGCGCACGTCGTTGTACTCGAAGTAGGTGCCGGGCGTTTGCCGCGCGCGCGGCTTGCGCTCGCCCTTGCCAAAGGCTTCGTGGCCGATAAAGTCAGCGTTTTTGCCCCACAGCTCGCCTTCCCACTCGCTGGTTTGGCGGGCGTGGTGCTCCCAGGTAATGGGCTTGTTATGTTCCGAGTCGTAGCCGCCGTCGTGGATGTAATTGGCCACCGGCTCGTGGATGTCCTTGATAAGGCCGCGGTCCAGAGTAATGCCCAGGATGGTAGACAAATAGCTCTTGGCCACGCTGTAAGTCGGGTCGGGACGCTCGGTGTCGCCCCACTCGGCCACGAGGTAGCCGTGGCGTAGCACGAGGCCGTTGGTGGCGGCGCGGCTGGTGGGCATGGGGCCGAGCAACTTGCCAAATATCTCCTCCTGGGTGGAGAAGTTGGGCGTCATCTGGGTGGTTTCCTGGGTTTGGGCAAAGGCTACGGCCTCGGCCAGCCTGGCCGGGTCGAGGCCCTCGGCGGCCGGGGCGTGGTGCTGCCAGCCTGTGCCGGGTGCGGGAAAATAGTCGCTCGCCGGCCCGGCGGCGGTAGGGGCGGTGGCGCGGGTGCAGGCCGCCAGCATGGGCAGCAGCACTAGCAAAGACGAACGAACTTGCATAAGCGAAGAAAAAGCAAAGGCCCGGCCCCGGCGCAGCGCGCCCAAGGCCGGGCCAATATAAAGCGGCTAGCCCCAGGCGAGTGGCTTGCCTACCCTAGCCATGCGCCCGGAGCTAGCCGCGCCGCTAGGCGAGCTGGCGCAAAATCGTCTCGTCGGTAATCTTGTCGTCGTCCATCAGCAGCAGGGCTTTGCTGAGGATGATGGACAGCACGGCGTCGCCCTCGAAGGGCAGAAATACGTCGGCGGTGAGGTTTTTGGCCGAGCGGTCGGGCACGATGCACAGGTACTGGTCGTTCGGCTCCATCAGAATGTTGCCGCTGCCCATGTGGATTTTGTAGGTGCGGCGCTTGCCTTTAACAACTAAGAACTTGTCGCGGATTTCGCTCACCTTACCGATTTTGAGGCGGGGCACGAGGCGCTCCAGCACCAACTTGCGGTTTTTGGCGACTTCGCCCAACTCGCCGAAGCTGTAGCTTTCCCAATAGTTGCGGTACTGGGCCAGGCCGCCGTTGTCGCGCCACTGCGGGTCGTTACCAACGCTAGCCACGCCCACGAAGAGGTCCACATCGCGCATCACCTCCGAAAAAACCAGCGGCGCTATCTCGGGCAGCGGCACCACTTCGTCGAGGCCGCGCACAAAGCGCACCTGGTCGGTGCTCACGTAGTTGTAGATGCCGGTGTCGTTCCAGGCGCCGTCGGCGTTCACTTCGCTCACCCAAAACTCGGCCCGTAGGCCGTGAGTCGGCAGCAGCAGGCTAGCGATTTCGGAGTCGTAGCCTTTATCATAAGCTCCCAACAGGTTGTATTTCCAGTCCCGCAGCTTGGCCAACGAGCTGAACTGGTGTTGCTTGAGCACGTGGGCGGCCATACGGTTGGAGTAGGTGCGGGTGCGCTCTTCGGGCGGTGTGAGCAGATATACTTCGCGAAAGGCCTGTTTGAGCGGCTGCTGCACCTGCTGGGCTTCGAGCAGGGCGCGCCAGGCCAGCACCTCGGCAGTGGGGGCTAGCACGGGGTGCCACAGCTCGACGGTGTCGCCATGGGTGGGGGAGGCCACGGGCTGGTGCTGGGCATCGCGCCAGGCATTGGCCAGCCAGATGGCATCGGTGTGGGTGCGGTCGGGGTGGTGAAAGCGCCAGATGAGCCCGTGTACAAGCAGGCTGAGCAGCCCGTGCCCGACGTAGTACTGCCGAAACCACGGCGCGGCAATGCGCCGGCCGGTTACAAAGCTGCGGTCGAGGCGCTCGCGCTGGGCCACAAAGGTTTGCTGGGCCTGCGTTTGGGTGTTTTTCAGGTCTTTAAGAGCCGCGGCATGGGTGCTTTTGAGGGTAGTGGGGGCAGCTTTAAGGGGCTTGTAGGCTTTCGACCAGCGCACCTCGGCCTTGCCAGCGGCGAGCGTTAGGGTGGCCATATACTCGCCAAACGTCCAGTCGACTGCCCCGCTGCGCAGGTCATAATCGGGCACGGCCATGTCCTCAATTTCGTCGGGAGTTACGCCCAGTTGCCGTGAGGCGTTCTCGATGTAGCCCGTGATGAGCGCCTGGGTATTGGTTTGCTTGATTTTGGGGCGTACCCTAGCCAGGGCGGCCACGCCGGGCAGGCCATTTTGCGAGAGGGCCAGCAGGCAGGCGTTGCCGAGGGCTACGGCCAGCGGGCCCCGCCCCGGTATTTTGCGGTAGCACTTGGTGGCCAGGCTAGCCAGCAGGTGCAGAGTTTCGGCATCGGCCACCGGCTGCACAGCCCAGACTAACCCTTTGGCAATAATGAGATTAGCATCCAGTAGAAAAGGGTAGGTAGTGGAGCCGGCGTCGGGGCGGGCTTGTGCCGTCACGGGCAGGCTAGCCAGCAGCGCTAGCCACTGGTTAGCCTGCTGGCGCAGGACCTCGGGCCCGAGAGCAGCGGTGGCAGTGGCGAGGGCTTTGGTGAACTTGGGAGTGGGGCGACTGCCGCTGGCCTGGGTTAGGGTGAGTAGCAGGTGCAGCCAGGGCTGGGTGGCGGCCGCCGCGGACGACAAGTCGGCGCTAAACGCGTTCAGGTTTTGCCCAAAGGCATCGCCGTCATCGAAGTGCACTGCCGGCAGCCCCGCCGGGCTATGCTGGCTGAGCAGGGCCTGCGCACGCGTGCGCAGCCGGCCCAGGTCTTTGGCGTAATAGGCACCCATTGCTACGCCATCGGTAGCAGTCAGCAATTTCCGTAAACGCGCAGTGAGGTCTGGGGGCAACGCCGTAGTGCGGCCCAGCTTATCCAGCTGGGCTAGCCAGCGCTGCAAAAAGGTAAATGTGGTGTGGCCTTGAAAATCACTGACTTTAGGCCCTTTGCCCTGCAAGCCGGCCGTGTCAAACAGCTTAATTAGGTCGGCTGCTTCGAGGGCGGGCTTACCTTGTAATAGCTCGGCCAGATGTTCTAGCAGGTACCCGGCCACGCGATAATTGCTGTTGCGGAGGCTGACGAGCCGCAGTTCCGTCAGTGCCCGGACCAGGAGCCGGTGTTGGGATGGGGCCAGGCTAGTGGCGCGTAGCGTGTGCAAAAGCGGACTATGCCCCTGGTGCAGCAGTTCCACAACAATACCTGGTAACTCGGGAAGCAGGCGCGCCGAATCGGTAAAGTCGGGCAATAGGGTGGTAAAAGTAGCTTCTGCTTCGGCAGCGGGGAGCATAGGGTTATGGATTTTATATGCTTATATATTTAATCGTTATCCTCAGCCGCCGACCAGCGGCGTGAGCTTGACAAAACTAGCCGTGGCCCCGGCCCCTAGCCAGATTTCCTCGTCCAGGCTTTCAGCCTGGCGGTCGTTCACGAGTAGAAAAAAGCCGTTGTTTTGGAAGGCTTCGAGGGCACGGTACACTTGCTGCTCGGCATCGATGAGCTTGGTGAGGCGCAGGCGATAGCCATTGAGCACACGCTCCGACTCGGTGGGCTGCACCAGGCCCTGATAAAGGCCATCTTGCCGGGCATTGTAGGCGGTTACTTCGTCGTGCACGCGCCGGATTATGAGCTCGCGCACGGTGAGTGTTTCTTGGGCAATTTCTACTTCCAGGCGGCGCAGAATATTGCCGCTGGCCGTTTCGTCGAGAATGGTGAGCAAGGCCATGTGCTTGAGAAATAAGAACTAGAAAGGGAGGTTTGCAGAAGGCAGGAATCAGACGACGAGCAAGGTAGTCGCGGTTTTGCGGAGGCTAGCTGTGGCTTGCCACTCGCGCAGGCGGGCCTGCACCGGGGCGGGCACCGGCTGGCGGGTGCGGCCCACAAGGTCGGCGTAGGCGTCGAGCAGCTTGCGGGTATTGCGCGGCGGGGTGGCGGGCAGCTCGGGCAGCAGCGCGGCCAGAGTTTGGGTGAGGGCATCGTCGGTGGCTGCATCGACGGCGCGCAGTTCGGCCAGGCCATCGGCGAGGCGCTGCACGGGTACGAAGCCCGCGCCCAACAAGCGGCCGAGCGCAACCCCTAGCGCGCTGGGCACCAGGCGGCGCTGGGCCACGGTGGCTAGCAGCGCTTCGAGGGCCAGCGCCCGGCAGGTGGGCGTGGCGTGCGTGAGGCCAGCGGCCAGCAGCACCGAGGTACTCTCGGCCAGGCGCGGACCAGGGGCTAGCAGGGTGTGCAACACCTGCTGCACCGCATCGCGCGCTTCGGAGCCGGTGGTGTCGGTGCGGCAGGCGGTGCGCAGCACGTGCCAGTGCAGCGGCGCGGGGTTGTTGGGCACGAACGTGAGCAAAAAAGACAGGCTAGCCGGCAACGACCACAGGTGATAGTGCTTGTCTTGCCGCAGGCGGGCGTGCAGCGAGTACAGCGCCAGGGGCGAGGGCGGGCGCTGGCCGGGGTGCTCGGTGGCCACGGTCAGCTCGGTCCAGGTATTGGTTACTTCGGGCTGCTGCCTGTTCCAAGGGTATTTATAGGTGTGCGATTTCGCCTCGAAGTGCCAGGTCGGCTGCCAGGGTACGGCCACGCCGGGGTAGTCGGCCAGCGGTCGCAGGGCGGGCAGCTCGGCTTCGGGGTAGCGGGTGCGGACTACCACTACCCACAGCCAGGGCAGGGCCTCGGCCAGCGGCACGGGTAGCGCGTAGTAGCGAGACGGCAGCAGCTTGCCCAGGCGGTCGGCCAGGCTCTTAACAATTGACTGTGCACTCGCCCCAAATGCTGGCAACTCGTCGGCCGGTGCCGTGGGCGATAGAAACCACCCTAGCAGCTCGCGCAGGCCTGCGTGGTCTAGCTGAGGTACCAGGCGCAGTGCTTCGGCTGCCTCGGCCGGGGCTGCGAAGGCGGTGCGGGCGAGCGCCAGCGCGAGGTCGGCCGGGTCGGGAAGGAGATTGGCTCCTTGGTGCGCTAGTAGTCCTTGCACCAAAGCATTAGGCGCTACCCAATGCGGCGCGTGGCTGGGCGTACTGAGCAGCGGCAATACCGCGAAGGGGCTAGCCGGGTGCAGGCGGGTTTCGGCCACGGCCAGGCGCTGACGCTCCAGGGCCAGCAGCGGGTCGGGGTGGTTGTGCTTCTGCTCATCCAGCGAGATTTTAGGAAGTCGAGGCTGCTGAAAATCAGCAAACCAGCTAGCCAGCAAGGCTTTGATGAAATCGGGCTGGCCCACTTGGTTGCCGCCAAACGTAAAGTGGAGCAGCGTAGTGGCTTGTTGGTCGGGCGTCAGGTCCTGGAGCTCCCACTGGAAAACCTGTTTTAGATACGGCTGCAACTGCTGGGCGTAGCCTGCCGGAAACTGACTCCGCAGCCGCAGCAGGCCGTCGAGCCAGCGCTCGAAGGCGGCCGGGTTGTCGAACTTCAGCACCTGTCCGGTGAGGAAGAGCAGTTCATGCCAGTCGGCCACCGGCGCGATGGCCGTGGCAGGCGAAATGTCGGGCACGAAGTCCGTGAGGGGCGCGTAGCTGGCGGCCGGTTTGGCCTCCGGCGATTCGGATGCTCCGACCGGGGCTAGCCAGGGGGCGAGCACGGCGCGGGCGGGCGGGGCGAGCAGGCTGGCGTAGCTTGGAATAGTGGCGGTAAGCTCGGCAGTTTCTTCGGGAGTAAGCAACGGCTTCTTGGCCTGGAGGACATCGGCCAGGAGCTTGGCGGCGCGCTCCTGCACGGCGGTATCGGCCTGGGCCAGCGCGGCGGTGCAGAGGCTAGCCAGCGCCGGGGCGTGGGCGGGCTGGGCTTTCAAGAGCTTGGTAAAGCCGTTCAGTAGCGTTTTGAGACCGGTTTTGAGGTCCTGGCGGCTCATGAGGGCGTCGGCGTAGAGCAGTAGGCTTTCGGCGGCGAAGGTGGGGTCGGTCCACAGGTCCTTGAGCTGGTCGAGGGCGAAATTGACAACCAGCGGTAGCGGGTGGGCTAGCAGCTCAATGAGCTCGTTTTGGAGGGCCAGGCGCTCGGAAGGCGCGGGGGCGAAGGCAAGAAATACGTTCTTAAACCAGGTGAGTAGGGGCCGGCGGAAGTCGCGGCGCAGGGCCAGTAGGCAGCGCGTAAGCAGGTCGGCCCGCTCCAGGTGGCCCGACTCGACTAGCTGCGCTAGCAGCGTAAGCCAGGTAATGGGCTCACGGTTTTTGCCGAGGTGGGCGGAGGCCGAATCGACGGGCGTGTCGTAGTCGAAGAGCAGCGGCAGGTCGCGCGCCAGCAGCGTGGCATCGGTTTGCAGATGGGTGAGCACGTAGGTGGCCAGGTTTTGGCCACGCTCCTTGTCGGTTCGGTTGTAGTGGTTGAGGCGGTTACCGAGCAGCTGGGCCGATAGCCAGGGGTTGTGGCTGACCAGGTCAGCCGCCTCTAGTTCGCGCAGCAGGCGGTAATTAAAGCTCCACGGGTTGGTGCGGGTGAGGCGCACAAGCCAGTCGGTAAGCCAGGCCGGGCGGACCTGGCCCACTACCCGCAGAAAGTGCTCCTTATAGCCGCGGTTGTCTTTGGCATTGTCCAAGTCGATGCCCCAGGGCAGCTCGAAGTTGCGCCCCATCGCCTCCTGCTTGGAGTAGGTGGCTAGCCCGGCCATGAAGAGGGCCGTGGTGCGGTTGCGCAGCCTTTGCACCTCCGAACTCGAATTACGCCAGTCGTTCAGCTCCTTATAAAGCGCCTTGGTTTTGAGCCGCACTGCCACTTGGCCTTGCTTATCGAGGGCTAGCAGAAAGTCAATTAGCTCCGACATGGGCCGGTGGCGCACGAGCTGGTCAAAGGTTTCAACAACGGAATCGGACATGGCGGGGTAGTAAAAAACGGCTGGCGGAAGATGTCGGAGAAAAGCACGCTCGCTGGCCGCGGGTAGCAACGCAGGTGGGCCGGTGAGGTAAAAACCTTAGGCGGAATAGGCTAGCAGGGCCGTAGCCGCGGTTTTGAGGCTAGCCGTTCGCTGCCA
>CAZZDR010000038.1:10966-16134 GCA_964652535.1 uncultured Hymenobacter sp.
AGGCTGCGGCCCTGCGGTGTGTGGTGGATAAGGCCACTGGCTAGCACGGCCGTGGCGGCAACCTCCAGCACTGGGCCAGGTCCGAGCAGCGTGCGCAGCGCCTGTAGCAGCAGGTCGCGCTCGCTGCTTTCCAGGTTGTCGGCCCAGGCCGCGCTCCGTAGCACCAGGGCGTAGAGCGGAGCTGGGTAATTGGGTAGAAGCGAAATGAAGTAAGGTAAATCAGCGACTAGTAGCCAGTTATCCTCCCAGGAGTTGCGCTCGCTTTTCCAGGCGGGCGGCGCATACAGTAGCAGCGGTGAAGGCGCGGGCTCCATAGCGCCGCTGCGCCAGCTCAGCCCCACAAAGCGGTAAACGGCCTCCTGCCCCGGCTGGCTAGGGTCGGAGTAGCGGTTTTCGTGCGGCACCGCCTCGCTGGTAGTGAGCAGTGGCTGGGTGAGGCCAGCGTGGTCGTAACCGAGGCTAGCCGCTAGGGTAGGGAAGGTGGCGGCGGGTGCTTTGGTGCGGGCGGCTACTGCCCACAGCTCGGGTAGGGCGTTGGTTACTGATGTAGGTAAGGCGGCCGCTGAGCGGCCATTGGCTGGGGCTAGCGCGGGTAGCGGCTGTTCCGCTGGACCAAAAAACCACGTCAGTAGCTCGCGTAGCCCAGTATCGGCCAACTGAGGCAGCAAGTCTAGCGCCAGCGCGGCCTCGGCTGGATGCGCGTGGGCGGCGCGCGCCAGCGCCACGGCTAGGTCGGCGGTGTTAGGCGTAATGCCCGCCGCCTGGTAAGTTAGCAGCTTGTTAACCAACGCGCTAGGCGCTACCCAGTGCGGCAGGTGCGTGGGCGTGCTCAGCAGGGGTAAGGCCACGCCGGCGCGTAACTGGCTTTCGGCCAAAAGGTAGCGTTGCTGCTCAACGGCCAGCAGGGGCTGGTCGCTGGCGTGGGGGCTTACCTGCACGCCGGCTACCCGTGGGCTAGCGAAGCCGCCCGCCCAGCCGAGCAGCAGCGCCAGCAGCAGTCCGTCGTGGCCATGCAGGGCGATGGGCCCAGCCAGTAAGGCGCTGGCTTCGGTGACGCTAGCCTTTTTAAGGGCGGGCACCACGCGCACCAGGTAAGGTTGCAGCTGGGCGGCATAGCCAGTCGGTAGCTGCCCCTGCAAGCGCAGCAGGCCATCGAGCCAGCGCTCGCGGGCAGTGGGGTCATCGTGCTGAAGCACCTGCCCGGTCAGGTAAAGTAGCTCGTGCCAATCGGCCACCGGCGCAATGGCCGTAGCGGGCGAGATGTCGGGCACAAACTGCCCTAGTGGCGCGTAGGTGGCCAGGGTATCAGCAGCCACGACTGGCGCGGCCAGCCAGGGGCCTAGCGCCATGCGGGCGGCCGAGCCCAGTAGGTCGGTTTGCTGGGCGAGGGCGGCTAGGGTTGTTGCCGTTTCGGCAGTAGTGAGTAGCGGCTTTTTGGCCGCGAGCAGTTCGGCTAGGCCCTTGGCGGCGCGCTCCTGCACGGCGGCATCGGGGTGGGCGAGGGCGCTGGTGAGCAGGCTAGCCACGGCCGACGTGTGCGCAGGAGCGCGGTAGGGCAGCTTCGCCAGGCCGGCCACCAGGGTACGCAGGCTGGTTTTGAGGTCGGGCCGGGTGAGCAGGCTCTCGGTTGAAAGCAGCAAGGGAGCCAGGTTGAAACCTGGCTCCGTGTGCATGTCTTTGAGTTGGTCGAGGGCGAAGTTGACGACCAACGCTTGCGGATGGGCGAGCAACTCAGTCAGCTCTTCTTGGCGGGCCAGGCGCTCGGTGAAGGTGGGTTTCAGAGCTAAGAAAAGCTCCTTAACCCAGGTGAGCAGCGGACGGCGGAAGTCGCGGCGCAGCGCCAGCAGGCAGCGGGTGATGATGTCGGCGCGGTCGAGGTGATTGGTAGCTACAAGACGTGCAAGTATGTCATACCAAGCAAGCCATTGTCTAGCTCCTTGGTCGACTGCGTACATAAAACCCCAGTTAATCTCTGTGTCGACCTCGAAAAATAAGGGTATGACCCGTTCGAGCAACACCTTATTACGTGCAGTGCGCTCGAAAATAAGGTCTTGGATAGTAGGCAAGGGCTCGCCTTCGCGGAGCCAGGTAAAAGTTTTAGCAAGTTGCATATAGCTCACCTTTTGGTCATCAGTGAGCTTCACATTCGCTTTTAGATAACCGTGGAGCTGCCATAAAATCTTGGCTTCCGTGCCGTAGTTGGATAGCTCACTAACACCTGAGATGGCGAGCAGCTTGTCAGACGGTACAATGAGCCCACGGTGCTCTAACTTAAGTAACAGGTCAAAACTTAAGCCACTCAAAGAGCGGCTATCCGCCGTATTGCCTAACCAGGCGTCAAGCCATTCGGGCCGGCGGTGACTAAGCAATTGGCAGACATACTCTATAAGTATAGGAGGCGGCAAAAATCTATTCTTAGTAGTGGAAAAAGACGACCTATTTAGCACCCAGAGGCTACGGGCAAAGTCTGGTGCTAGGGCTTCTTTTTGAGAGTAGGTAGCTAGGCCGGTTAGAAAAAAAAGCGATTGCTGTAACTGAGTAGGCCCCTTTTCCCAATGTTGTTCCCCTTGCTGTCGAACATCTGCTAGCTCGTGCGCCAGCGTTTGAGTTCGTTTGCGGATGGCTATTACTTCCTGTTTATCCAGCGCCAATAAGAATGGCACTAGTTCTTCAGCACCTTGATAACGAATGATATTCTCGAAAACTTCAGTGGTATTTGGCATTGCTGAATAAGGCGAAACGAGCAGGTTATTATTGAAGCTAGACGTAAGAGAACTGCCTATCCAAACCGCAGCTGCGCCGCCAGAATGTGCTTGCACGGCCCGCGCTGGCCCTGGTGGCTCGTGAACCACTGGCAGGTGCAGCGCGGCGCCTCCGAGCCGCCCACCAGCACGGTGTGCCACACGTCGGTGCCGCGCACGCGGGCCTCGGTGCGGCCCTGGGCACCCACGCCTACCAGCTGCACATCGTCGGCCGAGTCGAGCAGGGCGCGGGCGTTTTTGAGGCGCGGGTTGAGCTTGAGGATGCGGTCGGTTTTGAAGGGCAGGCTGCGGTAGAAATAATGGTTTTCGGCCAGGTCGAAGCCCAGCAGGCCCATGGCCGAGAGGCTAGCACACAGCCGGTCCACGGTGCTGGGGGCCAAGTCGTGCTCCATCGCAAAGAGCGTGGGGTTGAACGTCTCGTTGCCCCGAAACAAGTTGTTGGCCCCGGCTAGCCACTCGGCGGGCAGGTCTTCGAGCAGCGTATCGAGCTGGTTGCCCTCACCCGAAAAGCCCCGGTTTACGGCCGCCGACAGGGCTAGCACGAACTCCTGCCCGCCGCCCAAGGCCAGCACAAAGGCGCTGGCCTGCCCATCGGGCGTGGCAAATACCCGCAGGCTTTCGCAGAGCGGCAGCAGGCCGTCGAGCAGCCGCAGCCGATGCACGCCGCCTACCCGCACCGCGCCCGCGCTGCCCACCGGCGCAAAGCTGGGCCGTGGCCCGCGCAGCACCAGAAAAAAGTCGCCCTTGGCCGTGCCCGCCGGAATGCTCTGCACCAGTTGCGTGGCCTGCACGCGGGTCAGGCTCATCTTTTCCTCCATCAGGGCCAGGTAGCCCTGCACGGCGGTCAGGCCCTTAATCCAGCGCTCGGGCAGCGTCACTTTGCGCTCGGTCACCTTGCCGGCGGCGCGCTCCAGCGTCACTTCCTGCTGGCCCACGGTGAGGCGCACCGGCTCGGCGCGGGCCACCCGGCTCAGGGCGTTCACCATGGGCTCGTTGAAATCGACGTTGGTGGTGCCGCTACTCAGAAACTCGCCGTCGAGCGCGGCTGGGCCCAGGTCGAGGCGGGCATACACGCCATTGCACGACGAAAACGCCTCGAAGCGCAGTAGCCCCGCGCCCGCTGTCACAATGGGGTCGCGCAGGGCAGCACTCTGCGGCACGAAGCGCGAAGCCACTGCTTTGGCTAACGTGGTTAGTCCGCGGGCGGCTAGCCACGAGTCGCGCAGTCGGCCCTGAAAAAAGCAGGCGGCCCCGTTGGTGGGCGCATTTTCGGCGTAGGCCGCTAGTTGCAATGCGGTGCCCTCCGGGGCGTGCGTCAGGGCCGAAGGCTGGGCGTAGGTATAGGTGAGGTCAGACATAGCTAAGGGTGAAAAGGGGGCGTTTGGTTTAGCAAAGGTGTGCGTAAAATTTGAGAATTACTAAAATGGTTGGCAAATATTTTTAGTAATCAAGTGGGCTCAGGTGGCTAGCTTTCTACCGCTTTCTCTGCTTGTACCAGTTGGCTAGCTCGCCGCCATACTAGGCAACCGGTTCTGAAAGCAGCGGTCTAGCGGCTGAACTGCGAGGGGGGTACTAGCTTGCTGGCATTTGCGCGTGGTGCGGGCTGCGCCGCCCAGTGCTGGCAACGCTTTGCCAGTACTCGTGCCTCTTCTAGCTATGATTGACTGTTTAAAGTATAGCTCTTTGCTTTTGCTGCTCGGCGGTATGCTGGGCTCCGCTCGCGCTCAGGCGCCCGCGCCGCTGCCGGTGCATGTGGTGCGCAGCATCAGCCCGGCCGACACCAACTTTCAGGACCTGGAGTTTTTGACGGCGGAAATCGGCTCGGCGCGGGTAGTGATGTTGGGCGAGCCTAGCCACGGCGAGGGCAACGTATTTGAGGCCAAAATCCGGCTCATGCGCTTTTTGCAGCAACGCCTGGGCTTTACCACGGTGGCTTTTGAAAGTGGGTTTTACGACTTGCACCGGGCGCAGCAGGAGCTGGAGGCCGGCAAGTCGTCTCAGGAGACGCTGGCCAACAGCGTGTTTCCGGTGTGGACCGGGACGCAGGAGTTTCAGGCCGTGCTGCCGCTCATCGGCCCGGGCAAGCTGCGCGTGGCCGGCTTCGACCCGCAGCTGACCGGTGCCTACAGCGAGGAGCTAGTCGAAAAGCTGCAAGCGTTTCTGGCCACTGAAAAGGGTAGTGGGGCGCTCAACTACGACTACCTGGAGGAAGTCACCAGCTACATGGGCGAGCATTTTGGGTTTCTGCCCACCGCCAAGCTAGCCGACGTTGAAAAGGAGCTAGCCAAGGCTAGCCGCTTGGCCGACCGGGCTGCCGCTAGCCCCGCCGCCCCGCGTCGCGCCGAGGCCGCGTTCTGGCAGCAGTGCCTGCGCAGCCTGCTAGCCCAGGCTCGCAACTACGCCCTC
>CAZZDR010000038.1:16234-19004 GCA_964652535.1 uncultured Hymenobacter sp.
TGCTGACCACGTCGGCTTTTGAGTATGCGCCGCTGGCTGGCCCGTGGAGCGAGGTAGTCGATGGGTTTCTGTTTTTACGAAGCGTGAACCCGCCGCACGGGGCCACGGCAATGGCCAACTCGGCCGTGGGCGCAGTGGCCGACGCCCCGCCGGCGGCGCCCACCTCTCTCAACCCTGCCGCCCGCGCCCAGCGTGTGCAGCTAGGGGCTGCCAACACCGCTGGCCAAACCGTGCGCGGCGTGGTGCTCGACCGCAAAACCGGCCAGCCGGTGCCCTATGCCTCGGTATCGGTGCCTAGCCAGGGCGTGGGCACGGTGGCCGATGGAACTGGCCACTTTGTGCTGGCGGGCGTGGGGCCGGGCGTGCTGCAAATTACCAGCGTGGGCTACGGCATGGTTACGATGACCTCGCCCAGTAGCACGACGCCGTTGACGGTACGGCTCGCGCCGTCGGCTTACGAGCTGCAAAGCGTGCAGGTGCGCGGCGAGTCGCTAGACCCGCGCAAGATTATGAAAAAGGTGCTGGCGGCGCTGCCCCAAAACTATGAGCAGCAGGATTATTCGGCCGAAGTGTATACCCACCGCCGGTCCACTGACTTCGATACGCTGCGCTACGAAACTGAATACGTGGCTCAGTACTTCGAGCCAGCCGGGCACCGTCACTGGGGCGGTGGCTTCCTGATGCTCGGGTCTATAGGCCAGCATCGGGTAAAGGAAATACATGTGCTGAAGGAGCTGGATAAGAAGCAGAAACACGCGTGGGAGCAGGGTGGCCAAGGCTTTTCGACGGGCTCGGCCGACGCGGTGCGCATCTCGCCGCTCTTTAAGGCTAGCACGCTTGGCAAGTTTCAGCTGCACCTGGATAGTGTGGTAGAGCGCCGCGGGCAAACGGTGTACCTCATCAGCTTTGCCGCCAAGCACGCCAACCACCGCAGCACCGGCACCTACCTCACCTCGGGCTACTCGGGCCGGCTCTATGTGCAGCAAAGCAACTATGCCGTGACGCGCTACGAGGCGCTGTGGCAGACCGATACGGCCTACATCAACACTGCTGCCCGTCGGCACCAAGGGCAGCACAACTTGCTAGCCCAGATGTATGCCAGCTCGCTGACCGATTCCCGCACCGACCATGTGGTAGACTATGTGCAGGTGGCCAATGGCCGCTACCAGGTGCGCCGGAGCGTAGGCCAGGGCGTTAGCGCGGGCCGCGCGCTAGGCGGTTCGTCGTTCTACCACCAGTCCTCCTGCGAGGAATATTTCACGCCCTTGCCTGCCGGTACGCCGCCCCCGCTGGCGAAAGCCGAAATGACTGTAGGCGAAGTGCAGGAGGCAATGGCCAAGCTGCCGCTGCCCGAGTATCACCCCGCTTTCTGGCAAACGTATCAGCGCCCCACCTTGGCCGACGCCGTGCCCGCGCCGACTGCCGCCAAGCCCTAGCCAGCTTAGGTGTCCGGCGCAAAAGAAAAGCGCCGCTTCGTAGCCTATTGAATACAAGCTTCGTGCGCGTTTTACTGGCCGAAAGCTGGATGTTGGCCCCTGCTATTCCGTATTCAGGGCGGGCCGCTAGCTAGCGCGACCTTGGATAACATGGCAAACAACTCTTCCGGCGCGGCCGATTTCAGTGGCTTTGTGCGGGTGCGCGGCGCCCGCGAGCACAACCTGCAAAACGTAGACGTAGACATTCCGCGCGATGCGCTGGTGGTATTTACCGGCGTGTCGGGCTCGGGCAAGTCGTCGCTAGCCTTCGGCACGCTTTACGCCGAGGCCCAGCGCCGCTACCTCGAATCGGTATCGCCCTACGCGCGGCGTTTGTTTCACCAACTATCAGTGCCCGAGGTCGATAGCATCGACGGGCTGCCGCCGGCCGTGGCCTTGCAGCAGCAGCGCGGCGCGCCCACTACGCGCTCGTCGGTGGGCTCGGTCACCACGCTCTCTAACCTGGTGCGGATGCTGTACTCGCGGGCCGGTGATTACCCAGCGGGCCAGGGCATTATCTACGCCGAAGGATTCTCCTCTAATACGCCCGAAGGCGCTTGCCCGCGCTGCCACGGCCTGGGCCGGGTGTATGAGGTAACCGAAGAGTCGATGGTGCCCGACCCCTCGCTCACCATTCGCGAGCGGGCCATTGCGGCTTGGCCCCAGGCCTGGGGCGGTCAGAATCAGCGCGATATCTTGGTGACCCTGGGCTACGATGTGGACCGCCCCTGGCGCGACCTGCCCCAAAAAGACCGCGATTGGATTCTCTACACCGACGAGCAGCCCGTGGTGCCCGTGTACCCCGGCTACTCGCCCGCCGAGACGCAGCGCGCCCTCAAGCGCAAGGAGCAGCCCAACTACATGGGCACGTTCACGGGCGTGCGGCGGCACGTGCTGCACACCTTTGCCAACACCCAGAGCGCGCTCATGAAAAAGCGCGTCTTGCAGTACATGCTCAGCCAGGAGTGCCCACTCTGCCACGGCAAGCGACTGCGGCCCGAGTCATTGAGCGTAAAATTTGCCGGCCTCGACATTGCCGACATGGCGCGGCTGCCTTTGCAGCAGGTAGCGAGCCGGCTGCGGCCCTTTGCCGAAGGCAAAGCCGGCGCGCCTGCCCACGATGAAGCCCAGGCCGAAGTAACCCGCCGTATCACGCAAGACCTGGTGGCCCGCCTGGCCGTGCTGCTCGACCTGGGCCTCGGCTACCTGGCCCTGGAGCGCAGCACGCCCACGCTCTCGCCCGGCGAGCTGCAGCGCCTGCGCCTGGCTACGCAGCTGTACTCCAACCTGTTTGG
>CAZZDR010000039.1:0-1952 GCA_964652535.1 uncultured Hymenobacter sp.
GGCGTAGGGCAGCACCTCGTAGGTTACGAGCACGGGCGGGCCCTCGTGCACGGTGCGCCGGATGAGTTGGTGCTGCTCCAGGTCCTTCAGCTCCTTGGCCAAGACCTTGGAGGAAATATCGGGAATACTGCGCTCGATTTCGCGAAAGCGGTGATGGCCCGTGTTGAGCGCTACCAAGATGAGTAGCTTCCACTTGCCATTTACGACGTCGAGCGCGTCGCGCAAGGAACGAACGGTGCTGATGCAGTGGCCAATAGTGACAGAATCGTCCATAGAGTAGGGCAGGTTACGTGGAGGTAAGCGCTTACCTTTTGGTAGCCGCTAACTTTTGGTAAGCAAAGGTACCGACCTTTGTGCCACCAACTGGCCCCCACGTGGAGGTTGTTGGCAAATACCTATTCACCTGGGGCCCCGGCCCTACCCCCTCTATATTCTTAAAGACATGGCTAAAATTCTCGTTACCGGCGCCACGGGCGGCCTCGGCAAAGTTGTGGTAGAAACATTGTTGCAAACTGTAAGCCCCAGCCAGCTGGCCGTGCTGGCGCGCGACCTCGCCAAAGCCGCCGACCTGCAAGCCCAGGGCGTGGCCGTGCACCAGGGCGACTATGACGACTATGCTTCCCTCACGGCTGCCTTCGCAGGCGTCGAGAAGGTATTTCTCGTGTCGAGCAACGACCTACCGAACCGCGTGCGCCAGCACACCAACGTCATCAACGCAGCAAAGGAAGCCGGCGTGCAGCACGTGGTGTACACCAGCTTTCAGCGCAAAACGGAGGATGGCTCATCGGCCGCAGCCTTCATTGCGGAGGCGCACTTGGCCACCGAAAAGCTGCTCGAAACGTCGGGCCTGACGTACACCATCCTCAAAAACGCGCTCTACCTCGAAGTCCTACCCCTCTTCATGGGGCCGGTTTTGGAAACGGGCACGCTATACCTACCCGCCGGCGATGGCCGCTGCGCCTACGCCAGCCGCACCGACCTGGGCGTGGCTGGCGCCCGCGTGCTCACCACGCCCGGCCACGAAAACCAGCGCTACGACCTGGCCGGCACCGAGAGCCTGTCGTTTGCCGACATCGCCCAGCTTTTGAGCGAACTATCGGGCAAAAAAATTGCCTATGTTTCGCCTACGGCTGAGGAGTTTGGCACTCAGCTGATGTCGGCGGGCGTGCCGGCCGGCGCCATCCAGATGACCAGCGGCTTTTCGGTGGCCATCGAACAAGGCGAGTTTGACTTCCCAAGCCCTACCCTGACCAAGCTGCTCGGTCACGCGCCCGAGTCGGCGCGCGATTTCCTGAAAAAGGCGTACCAGCTGTAGCAGGCATTTTTCTTGCTCCAATAAGCCAGTAGCACGTCATTCCGAGCTTGCCGAAGAATGATGTGCTACTGGCGGCCCAAATAACTCATATAAAAAACCCTACCCCCTGGCGGGGGTAGGGTTTTTTATGCGCCGCCGGGGGCCAGGCTGGTGGCCTCGGCGTAGGTCGGGATTTCGGCCAGGCGCTCGTTCAGGCCCCGCTCAAAATCGACGCGCCAGCAGTAATGCACTAGGCCGTTGGTAAGCAGCAGCAGCGGCGCCCGCATGGTTTGGTTATAGGTAGCGGCCTGCTGGGCCACGGCAGGCGTAATGGGCACCGTGGGCCGCTTGCACTCGACCAGCAGCAGTGGCCGGCCATCGGGGCCCAGCGCCACGAGGTCGGTGCGCTTTTGGCGCTGGTTGTAGCGATGGCCGCGCTCTAGGCTTAGCAGTCCGCGCGGGTAGCCCAGCGTGCGTAAATACTGCACCACATGCTGCCGCACCCACTCCTCGGGGGTGAGCACCACGTACTTGCGGCGCAGCTCATCCCATATTTCGGGGATGTTTGCCAAATTTTGCCTAATTTTGTGGTCGAAAGGCGGCAGGTCCAACACTTGCATCACCTCCAAAGGTATGGGTTTGGCTGTCGCATTTCGCC
>CAZZDR010000039.1:2052-18963 GCA_964652535.1 uncultured Hymenobacter sp.
CACCTTATGAAGACCAAAGAAGACATCGTTAATAACTGGCTGCCGCGCTACACGGGCGTGGCACTGCACGAGTTTGGGCAGTACATTTTGCTCACCAACTTCAGCAACTACGTGTACATGTTCGCCGAGCAGTTTGGCTGCGAAGTGCGCGGCACCGACAAGCCGATGCAATCAGCTACCGCTAATGGCATTACTATCATCAACTTCGGCATGGGCTCGCCGATGGCGGCCACGGTCATGGATTTGCTGTCGGCCATCAAGCCCAAGGCGGCGCTTTTCCTAGGCAAGTGCGGCGGCTTGAAGAAAACCAAGCTCGGCGACTTGGTGCTGCCCATCGCGGCCATTCGCGGCGATGGTACGTCGGACGATTACTTGCCTAAGGAAATTCCGGCCCTACCCTCCTTCCGGCTGCAACGGGCGGTGTCGTCGATGATTAAAAAGCACGAGCTCGACTACTATACCGGCACCGTGTATACTACCAACCGCCGGGTGTGGGAGCACGACCAAGAGTTTAAGGACTACCTCAAGCGCGTGCGCGCCCTGGCTGTGGACATGGAGACGGCAACCATTTTCGTGGTAGGCTTCATGAACGACATTCCGCACGGCGCGCTGCTGCTCGTGAGCGACAACCCCATGACGCCTGAGGGCGTGAAAACGGCCGAGTCGGATTCAAAAGTGACCGTCGATTTTGTGAAGCGCCACCTGGCCATCGGCATCGACTCGCTGCTGGAATTGAAGAACTCGGGCGAGTCGGTGAAGCACATGAAATTTGAGTAAGTTGCGGATTCTAGCGGATTTAGCAAATTCAACAGCCGATGTAAGTAAGCCCGTTCTCTACCAAGAACGGGCTTAGCTTTGCGCGCTACATTGGCTTCGGAACTTTGCATACCCTTTTGTACCATGCACCTTCTTTATAAACTTGGGAGTGCCCTAGCATTAAGCATTTCGTTAGGATTAGCGGGCTGCCAGTCGAAACTTGAGCCCGTCGATTTGCTCGTGACGAATGCCCACGTATTCACCATCGATTCGACATTCAGCCAAGCAGATGCCTTTGCCGTGCGTGGGGGGCACTTTGTGGCCGTAGGGCGGGCCGCCGACTTGCTACAGCGCTACCAAGCCGCGCAAACGGTGGATGCGCAGCAGCAATTTATATACCCTGGCTTTTACGATGCGCACTGCCACTTCTACCGCTACGCGCTGGGGTTGCGCTCGGCGAACCTAGTGGGTGCTACCTCATGGGCGGCCACGGTGGGCCGCCTCACGCAGCACCGGCAGCAGCAGCCCGGCGCGGCCTGGCTCACGGGCCGCGGTTGGGACCAAAACGACTGGCCCGGCCAGCGCTACCCCACTAAGGACACCCTAGACCAGCTGTTTCCAAACGTGCCGGTGCTCATTGCCCGCGTAGATGGCCACGCGGCGCTAGCCAACCAAAAGGCACTCGACCTGGCGGGCGTCACGGCGGCTACCCCTATTAGCGGGGGCGTTATTGGGCGCGATGCTCAGGGCCGCCTCACCGGCCTGCTCGTGGATAATGCCGTGAAGCTGGTAGCTGCCAAAATACCCGAGCCTAGCCCCGCCGAAGCCGATGCCGCTCTGCTGCAAGGCCAGCAAAACTGCCTGGCCGTGGGCCTCACCAGCCTCGCCGACGCCGGCCTCGACCGCGAGGACATCGAGCGTATGGCCGCTTTGCAAAAGGCTGGTAAGCTGTGCCTGCGCCTCTACGCCATGCTCAACCCTACCCCCGCCAACAAGGCCTATTACCTGCCAAAAGGCCCTTTTTTCAGCGATAACCTGACTATCAGCTCCTTTAAAGTGTACGCCGATGGCGCCCTGGGCTCGCGGGGCGCATCGCTGCTGGCGCCCTACACCGACCGGCCCGCTGAGAAAGGCTTTCTGCTGCAACACCCCGAGTACTACCGCTCCTTGGCCAAGGAGCTGGCGGCTACCAAGTTTCAGATGAATACCCACGCCATCGGCGACTCTAGCAACCGGCTGCTGCTCGATATCTACGGCGCGGCGCTGCAGGGGCAGCCCGACCGGCGCTGGCGCATCGAGCACGCGCAGGTGGTGAGCCCGGCCGACGTGGCCAAGTTTGGCCAGTACCACATCGTGCCCTCGGTGCAGCCCACGCACGCTACCTCGGATATGTACTGGGCCGGCGAGCGGCTCGGCGCCCCGCGCCTCAAAACGGCCTACGTGTACCAAGCCTTGCTAAAGCAATACGGCCAAGTAGCGCTGGGCTCCGACTTTCCAGTCGAGGATATTAACCCGCTCTATGGCTACCACGCGGCCGTGGCGCGCCAAGATGCCAAGAACTTTCCTGCCAATGGCTTCCAGATGGAGAATGCCCTCACCCGCGAGCAGGCACTGCGTGGCATGACCACTTGGGCCGCCCACGCCGCGTTCGAAGACCGGCGTAAAGGCCAGATTAAAGCCGGTATGCTGGCCGATTTTGTGGTGCTGAAAACCGACTTACTCACCGCGCCCAAGGAGCAGCTGCGCGACCTGCAAGTGCAGCAAACCTGGATTGGCGGCAAGCAGGTGTTTAGCCGAAAATAGACTAGTCAGGACATAAAAAGGCCGGCTTTCCTGCGCAGGAAAGCCGGCCTTTTTATGTCCTGACTAGCGACTAGCGCTGCGGCGCCTCGTCGGCTGAGCCGCCGTAGATAGAAGGCACCGCGATGTCGAGCAAGCGCAAGTACACACTCATCTGGCCACGGTGGTGAATGAGGTGGTTGAGCACCATGGTGCGCACTACCGCCGTGCGGGGCAGCGAAAGCAGTGTTTTGTCACCGTGCGTGAGGCTCCAGATGTCGTTGAAGGCGTCGTCGCTCACGTCGGCCAGGGCCTGGTGCAGGTTCTCAGCGTTGACATCAAAGCGTGCCAGCACATCGGCCGTGGTGGCGGGGTTGTCGGGCAGCTTGCTGCTGGCCAAGTCGAAGGCCGCACCTTGGAGTGACAATTCTAGGAACCCAATGAGGTTGGCCATGTGGCCAGCCAGGGTGCCTAGGGTCATGCTTTTGGCGTGGGGCTGCCAGCCAAACTGCTCGGTGGGCACGCGCTCTAAGACGCGGCGCGTGATAGCTAGCTCGTGCTTCAGCTCGTGGCCGAGCGCAGTTTGCAAATTGGGTTGGGGAGGATGAATCATGCCGCAAAGGTCCGTACTTTTTGCCCGGCGCCGTTAGGTCGCGGTGCGCGGCGTGCTGGCCACCGCTGAGGCGGGCGGGGGGGGTAGGGCTTCGGCGTCCGCGGGCTCATCGCGCAGCTTTTTGCCCCGCAGGCTCAGCAGGAAGCCCAGACCAAAGATAAAGAACACGATGAGCGCCAGGATACTGTAGCGCATATTGCCGCCCATAAGCTGCGAGATACCGCCGAATACCAGCAGGCCAATCACGATACCGACCTTTTCAGTCACGTCAAAAAAGCTGAAATAAGCGGCCGTATTGGACGTATTTTCGGGAATAATCTTGGAATACGTAGAGCGCGAGAGGCTTTGCACCGCTCCCATCGTAAGGCCAATAATCGAGGCCAGCACGTAGAAGCTCCACCCGGCCTGCACGTAGTAGCCGGCCACGCAAATGAGCATCCAAATAAATACGGCCCAGCTCAGCGCTCGCGTGTTGCCGATGCGCTCAGAGAGTTTGGCGAAGAGGTACGCCCCCAGTATACCAACTAGTTGCAGCAACAGAATGGTTTTAATGAGTGCCGAAGTTTCGAGGTGCAACTCTTCATCGCCGAAGAGCGTAGCCACGTACATCACAGTTTGCACGCCCATGTTGTAGGTGAAGTAGGCCAACAAAAAGCGCTTGAGATTCGGCTGCTGCTTGGTTTCTGCCCACACTTTGCCCAACTCGCGGAAGCCGTTGAGCAGCCAGCCCGAATCGGCGGCCGCCCCGGTGGGGCGGCCGGGGTCGGGCGGCAAGGTGAAGAACGGAATTTGGGCGAAGCCCGCCCACCAGAGGCCCGTGAGCAAGAAGCTATAACGGGTAGCCATACCCTCGCTCAGCCCAAAAAGGGGCTTGCCAGATAGCGTTGGGCCTTGAATTAGCACCAAACACAACACCAGCAAAATAACCGAGCCGATATAGCCCATCGAAAACCCACGGGCTGAGAGCGAGTCGAATTTCTCTTCCGAAGAAATGACTGGCAAATAGGAATTGTAAAAGACAATGGAGCCCGAAAAACCCACCGTGGCCAGAATAAACACAAATACACTAGGCGTGAAGGTGGCGGGCTCGAAAAAATAAAGCCCACAGCACGCGGCGGCTCCGAGGTAACAGAAGATTTGCAGAAATAGCTTTTTGCGTCCCGAATAGTCGGCCAGCGAGGTAAGCAGCGGGCTGATGAGCGCGATAATGAGGAAGGCCGCCGACACCGAGTAATTCTGCAGAGACGTGCCTGGTACGTGCAGCCCTAGAAAATCAATCGGTGTTTTGGCGCTTTTAGAGTGCGTGATAACCTTCACCATCGAATTCCAATAGATAGGAAAAATCGAGCTGGTAATAACGAGTGGATACACCGAGTTGGCCCAGTCGTAGAACGTCCAGCCGGTGGTGATGCGCTTGTTATCTTTTTCGACGGCCGGCGCGGGGGCGGTGGGAGCCATAAGCTACAAAGTGAGTGAGGGCCCAAGATACAGCGATTTTAGAGTGGCTGCCCGACGCCTAACGTAACCGTAACGGCGCAGCTAGCTGGGTCCTACCCCTCCCAGGCCGGGCGTAGCTCATCGCAGAGCGCCTGCACTTCCTGGCGCTCGTAGTCGGTGCCGAGGCTGGCCTGAGCACAGGCTAGCAACAGGGCTACTTGCTCGCGCAAGGGGGGTAGGCGAGTGGGGTCGCGCACCTGCCGGGCCACCAGCGCTAGCGCCCGCAGCAAGCGGCGCAGCACGGCCGAATTGCCGCGGGCATTTTCACGCACCAAGTCGAAGGCCAGCCGCACGTACTCTTCAAACGAATACACCCGCACCAGCACCCGCAGGTGTTGCCCATCGGAACGCAACGCTCCCGCAAACTCGTGCCGGGCTAGCTGGGCCGTCAGTTCGCCTAGATAGTCGATGGCCATAATGGCGGTGGTGGTGTCGTTTACGGCCGGTGAGAGAGCTTTGAGGGCGATATCGACTAGCTGCTGCAAGCCAAAAGCTACGTCCTGCTCGGGGTTGCGGTGGCGACCGATACTAACGTGGCCCAGCAGGTCGGCAGGCCAGTCGGCCTGGGGTGTGGTGGCCCGCTCCATGCCGGCCCGCACGCTGAACAGCGGCTGCCCGGTGCCCACAAAGTCGCCGATGTGGCATTCGAGGCGGAGCACCGTGCGGTGGCGCACCGTCCAGGCTAGCAGCCCGGGCTTGTCGATGGCTTGCAGGTAGCCTGCCTGGGTGGCCAGCACCGGAAACCAACCAGCATTGCCGGCCGCCCAGGCCTCGGCGGCAGCGCGGGCGTCGGAGTGCAGTTCTTCACCAAAATGCAGTGGAAAGAGTCGGTCGATTTCGCGCTTGGTTTCGGCCATTATCTGGTGCACAAGGGTGCCGGTTTGCAGTGCCTCGGCCACGTGGTGGATAAAGAAAATGAGAGCCCCTACCCCCCCCAGCGCCAGCAATAACCCCATCAGCACCGCGGTAGTAGGCACGAAGTGCCCATTGCGCGCGGCCCGAATGGTTCCCTGCACCACCAGGCAGTAGGTGAATACACTCACGAAGTAGCCCATCACGAACTGGTTCACTGGGTCGCGCATGAAATTGCGCAGCGCCCGCGGCGAGTACTGGTTGCTTACCTGCGCAATAGCCGCCAGCAATAGCGAAAACGTGAGCGCCGCCACGGTCAGCATCGAGCCCGCAATGGCATTGAGCATGCCGCCTGCCCCACCCGCGTCGATGCCAAAAAGTAAGGGCAGCTGCCGCGTGCCCGTGGCGCTGGTTGACTGGTCAAGCTGCACCAGCCCATACGCTAGCCCCAATGCAATGAGCACCATAAGCAGCGGCAAAAACCACAGCGACTCGCGCAGGGGCTGCCAGATTTGGCGGAGGCTAAAGGGCATAACGGAAAGTAAAGAAAAGGTCTTTGGCTGATACGCAGTCGTGGTTATTTCGGCTTAGCAGGTCAACAGCCCGCACTACATTAAACGCAACATTGTTTCATTTAATAAAAAAAACAAAGTATCTTCGCCCAGCAATTTTGCCTAGTTTACGACAAGTTGACGCTTCCCAATTTATGCAGTTTGAGGTCATTATCATTGGTGGCAGCTATGCCGGCCTGAGTGCCGCGCTAGCTCTCGGCCGTGCCCGGCGCCGGGTGCTGGTGCTCGATGCGGGACGCCCGCGCAACCGTTTCACACCCCACGCTTACAACCTATTGCTACACGACGGCGATGCCCCGGCCGACCTGGCGGCTCGGGCCCGGCAGCAGGTAGCCGCCTACCCCACCGTGCAGCTGCTAACCACCGAAGCCACGCACGCCGCCCGGCTGCCGGGCGGTGAACTGGAAATCATCACCAGCCACGGCACTTACCAAACCCGCCGGCTGCTACTGGCCACTGGCATGCGCGACGAATTGCCGCCCGTACCCGGCTTTGCCGAGTGCTGGGGCAAATCGGTGATTCACTGCCCTTTTTGCCACGGCTACGAGGTGGCCGACCAGCCCACCGGCATCTGGAACAACGGCGACGAAGTACAGCACCACGTAAAAATGCTGCTGAACTGGTCTCGCACGCTCACCATCTTCACCAACGGGCCAGCCACTTTTGGCCCCGACGTGCATGAGCTATTGAAAATCAACGCTATTGAGTTGGTAGAGACACCCGTGAAGGAACTCTTGCACATGAGCGGCCAGCTCACGGGCCTGCACCTAGCCGATGGTAGCACCCGGCCGCTGCCTGTGCTATACGCCCGCCTACCTGCTCACCAGGCCAGCCCCCTACCCCAGCAGCTGGGCTGCGAAATGACGGAGCAACAACTCATTCGCATTGATGAAAGCTACAGGACCACGGTGCCGGGCGTATATGCCGCCGGCGACTGCTGCTCGGCCCTGCCGCAGCTAGCGCTAGCCATTGCAGCCGGCAACCTGGCGGGCGCCACTTTGAGTAAGGAGGTCATTATGAGTACCTACTAGGAATTCTTTAGAACTAGCAATCATCCGCTATAACTAAGGCCACCCTATTTAGCGCCGTTCCCAGGCCATCTAATTGGGCTGAGAACGGCGCTAAATAGGGTGGCCTTACAGAAACAACCTCTCGCGTTAGTCTAGTGCGGCGTATTGCGCCTCGGTATCCACGTCGGTGGCACCGCCGGGAAAGTCGACAGTAGGCAGGTGGGCATATTGCTGTAGCAGCTCGCGGGCCCCGCTGGCGCCGCGCAGCGCCAGCAGCTGCGGAAAGATGGCGCGGCTGAAAAGTGCGGGCACACCCTGCGTGCCCGCATAAGCTGAGGCTACCACTTGCTGCCCAGTAGCCTGAAACTGCACGATAAGCTGGCCAATAATCTCTTCGGTGAGCAGCGGCTGGTCGCAGAGTATCACGATAACGGCGTCTACCCGGGGACCTTCGGCGGCGGTTTCGAGCTCGGCAAGGCCGGCAGCAATGCTGCCACCCATGCCATCGGCCCAGTTATCGTTGCGGACTACGTGGAAAGGCAGGCCGTCGATTTCGGGCAGCAGTTCGTCGTGAAGCGCGCCGGTCACGAGCACAAGCGGGCGGCAGGGCGATGCCACGGCTAGCTGGGCAGCATGGCGCAGCAGCGTCTGGCCCTGGTAGGGTAGCAGTTGCTTGGGGCGCGCCAGGCGCGAAGACGAACCAGCGGCAAGCAGTAACAGGCCCACGTTAGCAATCGAGTCGTTGTGCATGAGGAAGTTTGGGTTGTTGGTTAGTAATAGCCACAAAAGAACGTCCTGCTGAGCCTGCCTAGGTACCTTGTTCGCATCGTTGGAGTTACTACCCCTGACGGCGCGAGCAGGATGCTTCGGCAAGCTTAGCAGGACGTTCTTGGTTTCTTTGCGCTAGCGAATTAGCTATTCAAGCCACTCATCAGCACCTTGTCGGGCGTCAGGGGCAGGTCGCGCAGGCGTTTGCCGGTGGCGTGGTACACGGCGTTGGCTACGGCGGCGGCCACGCCGACCATCGAGATTTCGCCGATGCCCTTCACGCCCATTGCATTGATGTAGGGGTCGTGCTCTTCCACAAACTCCACCGTCATATTCGGAATGTCGGCGTTGACCGGCACGTGGTAATTGGCCAAGTCGGCGTTGGTGTAGCGCGACAATTTCGCGTCGCGCTCAGTAGCCTCCATTAGCACCGAGCCGATGCCGAAAATGGCTCCACCGATAATTTGGCTACGCGCGGTTTGGGCGTTCAGAATGCGGCCGGCGCCCATCACGCTCACCCACTTGCTCACCCGAATGATACCTAGGTCCATGTCAACCCGTACCTCACAAAAGTGCGCCCCGAAGGAGTGCATCGAGTGCTGGCCCGCCGAGTCGGCGTTGTTGCCAGGGCCGGCGGGACCAGCCGCATGGCCGGTTTCGTAGCCCGCGCCGTAGCGGCCGCGGCCCATACCCTCAATATCGGTAAGTTCGGCACGCTTCATCAGGTCGCCGAAAGCTTCACCTTTCTTAGAGTCCTTTTTCAGAAACAGGCGACCTTTCTCCACGGTCACATCTTCCGGCTTGGCCTTATAGAGCGGCGACTTTTTGTCGCCCACCGCTATCTTGATGAGGCGCTGCCACACATCCTGCGCCGCCAGATATACCGACGACGACACGGTGCCAGCTGCGATAGAGCCGCCCGAGTTAGGGGCGGTAGGCAGGTTGGTATCCCCTAGCTCGAAGCGTACTTTCTCAATGGGCAAGCCCAAGGCGTCGGCGGCCACCTGGGTCATTACGGTGTAGGTACCGGTGCCTAGGTCGGTGGCGCCGCTCTGCACTACGGCGTGCCCGTCGGCGTAGAGGCGGGCGCGGGCCGTGCCCTGCGAGCTATGCACAGGATAGCTGGCGGTGGCCATGCCCATGCCCACGAGGTAGCGGCCATCGCGGGTGGCGCCGGCTTTGGGGTTGCGCTTGCTCCAGCCAAACAACTCCGCGCCACGGGCGTAGCACTGTTTCAGGCTCTTGCTACTCCAGGGTTTATCGGTGCTGTAGTCGTGGTCAGCGTGGTTGCGCAACCGAATTTCGATGGGGTCTACCCCAAGATGGGCGGCCAGGTCATCCATCGAGCATTCCAGCGCAAACGAGCCCGGTGCTTCGCCAGGCGCACGCATAAAAGTCGAGGTCATAACGTTGGCCCGCGCCATCTCGTAGCTCGCCTCGAAGGTGGGGCTAGCGTAGAGCATGTCGATAATCTTAGAGTTCGATTCAGCGTACTCATCCCAGGGCGAAGTCGTCGATAGCTTGGTATGAATGAGCGAGGTGAGCTTGCCATCGGCCGTGGCGCCGAGCTGCAACGTCTGGCTCTGGTCTTCGCGGTGGCCCATGCTGGTAAACATCTGCTTGCGCGTCAGCATCAGCTTCACCGGCCGGCCCACGGCCTTGGCAGCCTGTACCGTGAGGATGGTGTGCGGCCAGCACGAGCCCTTGCAGCCGAAGCCGCCGCCCAGGTACTTAGTAATGACGCGCACCTGCTCGCGGGGCAGGCCAGTCATGGCAACCAGCGTAGTTTGAGTGCGCGTTACGCCCTGCGTCGATTCGTACACCGTGAGGCGGTCGGGCGCTTCCCAGTGGGCTGTGGTCGAGCCCGGCTCCAAAGGGTTGTGGTGATATACCGGGTGCGTGTAGGTGGCCGTAAGCTGGATGGGCGCGCTAGCAAAGGCCGATTTAGCATCGCCGCGCCGCTTGTGGCCGTCTTCCTTGCCATCCTGCACCTGCGCCGGATTGAATAGCTTGGCGCGGGTATCATGAAAGCTGGCAATAGGCTGCTCGGCTTGCTGATACGTCACGTTCACTAGCGTAGCAGCGTGAATGGCGTGGTCGAGCGTGTCGGCTACTACCAGGGCCACGGGCTGCGCTGAGTAAAATATCTCGTCGCTGGTGAGGGGCATGAAGCCCATCGGGGCGCTCGTGTCCTTTTTGCCTTGGTCATCGTTGGGCGTTTTGGCTAGCTTGGGCAGGTTTTGATGCGTGAGCACAGCCAGCACGCCCGGCTCGCGCATGGCCGCCGTGGTGTCGATGCTCTGGATACGGCCCTTAGCTATAGTACTGGTAGCCAGCACACCGTAAGTAAGGCCTGGCAACGGATACTCGGCCGAGTACTTGGCCTTGCCGGTTACTTTCTCGCGGCCTTCAACGCGCACAATGGGCTTGCCAACGAAACCGCCGGGCTGGTCAAAAAATTGGGGTTCAGCAGACATAGTAGTTTCTTAAGCAGTGACCTCTAGCAGGGCGCGCACGATGGTGCGTTGCGCCAGCTCTAGCTTGAATTTATTGTGCTCGTAAGGCTTGGCTTCGCGCACAGCCAGGGCAGCAGCTGCCCGGAAACTATCTTCCGTTGCAGGCTTGCCCATTAGGTATTTCTCCACGGCAGGCACGCGCCACGGCACGGTCCCTACCCCCCCCAGTGCCACGCGCGCCGAGCGAATAGTGCCGCCCTGCACGTCGAGGCCCACTGCGGCCGATACCAGCGCGTAGGCATACGAGGCACGGTCGCGCACCTTGAGGTAGTACGACTTGCGGGCGTGCGCCGCGGCGGGTACCGTAATAGCAGTGATTATCTCCCCAAGCTGCAAGTGGTTCTCAATGTGCGGCGTCGAGCCGGGCAGCTTATAAAAGTCGGCCAGGGGCACAATGCGGGTAGCGCCCTTAGGGTTTTCCAGCGTCAGCTTGGCTTCGAGCGCCACCAGGGCCACTGCCAGGTCTGAGGCATGGGTAGCAATGCAGCTTGGGCTACCGCCCAGAATAGCTAGGTTGCGGTTGTCGCCATCCTGTGCGGGGCAGCCCGAGCCAGGCACCCGCTTGTTGCACGGGAAAGCAGTATCGCGGAAGTAGCCGCAGCGGGTACGCTGCAGCAGGTTGCCGCCCATGCTGGCCATGTTGCGCAACTGCGGCGAGGCCGAGGCCAGCAGCGACTGCGAGATAACGGGGTAGTTCTGCACCACCAGCGGGTGCTCACCTACGTCGCTCATGCGCTCCAGAGCGCCGATGCGCAGGCCAGCAGCCGCGTTTTCGATGCCCAACAGCGAGAGTCTGTTGATGTCAATAAGCAGTGAGTGCTGCTCAATATTTGACTTCATTAGGTCGATGAGCGTGGTGCCGCCGCCGATGAAGGCCGCCTGCTTATCGGCCGCTTTGGTAGTCGTGGCTTCCTTGGTAGAGGCAGCCTGGGTATAGCTAAAATTATTCATCGAACTAACCTTTTGCTTGTTGGCCAGCCACTTCGCGCACGGCGGCCAGAATGTTGGGGTAGGCGCCGCAGCGGCAGAGGTTGCCGCTCATCCACTCGCGGGCTTGGTCGTCGGTGCCGGCGTGGCCTTCTTTCACGCAGGCTACGCCCGACATGATTTGGCCCGGCGTGCAGTAGCCGCACTGAAAGCCATCGTGCTTGAGGAAAGCCTCTTGCATAGGGTGCAGTTCCTCGCCCTTCGCTAGGCCTTCGATGGTCGTAATCTGCTTACCCTGCGCCATCACGGCCAGGGTCAGGCAGGAGTTTACGCGTTTGCCATCGAGGTGCACGGTGCAGGCGCCGCATTGGCCGTGGTCGCAGCCCTTTTTGGTACCCGTCAGGTCTAGGTTTTCGCGTAGGGCGTCGAGCAGGGTAGTGCGGGGCTCGATGCGCAGGTTTTTGGCCTGGCCGTTGATGTTGAGGCTAACGTTGGTTTGGCCCGATAAAATGGGGCTAGCAGGAGCTAGCTTATCAGCAATGGCTTCGGCTTGGCTAGCAATGGGTGGGGCCAGGGCCACACCTAGCAAGCCACCGGTTTGCTTAAGGAAAGAGCGGCGCGAGGGGCCTTGCGGCGTCGGGGTGGCCGCGTCAGGAATTTGGTCGTCGGAATGCATACGGGCAGCGCGTAGTTGAACTGTTAAGTAATACGCAGAAATCCGACGCGCTGTTTCCTGATTTTTACGGGTTTGGCTATCGTTTCTGCCTAGCTTGGAAGCCTTTACTACCTAACCTCCATGGTAGTTTTGGCTAAGCAACTCACAGCCTACCCTATACTGCAAAGCACAAAAAAGACCCACTGGCTATCCAGTAGGTCTTGCGGCACATCTTTATTCAAACACCAGGCGGCAGCGACTACCGCGCGTGCCGCGCCGCCCGCGTGGCATCGTAGCGCGCGCCACCAAACAGGTAGAGCATGAGTGCCCGCGAATAGCGAAACACCAGCGGCGTCGAAACCAACGTAATGACCGTCACAACCGCCACGTATACCCACGTATCGGGGTTGCCGAAGAAGTAATACAGCAGAATGCCCACCACCGCGAAGGTGCCCACCGCAAAGCCAAAACTTACATACATGGCCCCGAAGTAGAAGCCCGGTTCGGGCTCAAACGTTTGCCCGCACACGGGGCATTCGGCCGGCATGTCGGTAAACTTGGTGAGGCTGGTAGCCGGGTGCGAGAACAGCTTGCCTTGGTGGCAACGTGGGCAGCGCAGCGCTAGCAGGGCAAGCGTGGAAGATTCGATGGGAGCGGCCGAAGTAGACATAAGAAATAAAATCCTGAGATGACCTGGCAAAGGTACTGGCCACCCTACCCCCCTTACCAGAGCCACGTGCGGGCAAAAACCGCACAAATCAACGCTGCCGCCGGAAGGCCTCGGGTGTTACTCCTACGTGCTTTTTGAAAGCCCGGCTGAAGTACGAGGCATCGTCGTAGCCCAAGGTAGCGGCTACTTCGGCCACCGGGCTGGCCGCGTGGCGCAGCAGGCGCTGGGCTTCGGCCATCACGCGGGCCAAAATGAGGTGGCGTGCTGGGTGGCCCACCACACGCTGGCAAATGGCCGTGAGGTGGTTGGGCGTAACGTGTAACCTGTCTGCATAAAAGCCCACCGTTTTCTCTTGCCGAAAGTGCTGATTGAGTAGCGCACTAAAGGCCCGCACTTGCTGGCCGCCCAGTGCTGCCTCGGGCGCGGGAGCAGCCGGGTAGTGGCGCGCCGCTAGCTCTAGCACTAGAAACAGGTAAGCGGCCATCACTTCATCATCGGGCGCGGCAGCTTCCTGCCAGAGCTGGTCTAGCAGCGGCGCCAGAGTATTGGCGGGCGCGGGCAAGTAGCGCACCGGCGGGTGACGAGCATCAAAAAACGGGTAGGCTTGCAGGCGCTCGGCTGGGTAGCGGCGCTGGTAAAACTCGGCTTCGAAAAACACGATGTAGCCGGCCGCGTCGGCACTCAGCTCCCACCCGTGCACCTGGCCCGGAGCTAAGAAAAACAAGGCGCCCGGCCGCAGTTTATACACCTGCAAATCAATGGTATGTGTACCGCTGCCCCTGGTGATATAGAGCAGCAAATAGAAGTCATGGGTGTGCGGCGCGCTTACGCCCGGAAACCGTGCGGCGTGGCTTTCGAGCCGCTGCACGTAGTAGGGCCTGCGCTCGGCAGGGGCAGTAGGCGACGGCGGAAAAGCCGCCAGCGGCAGCACGGGCAGGATAGCGGGCTTCATAAGTGTTGGCAAGATGCTGCTGTTAGGCTGAGGAACCTTTGCAACTAGCCACTATTTTTCTTTTTGTGCCGCAAATACCTTTCACCAAGTCACTGAAACAAGCGCTGAAAAACAGAAAAGCGTCTGCCGATACCGGCAGACGCTTTTCTAATAGCTAGTTTCCCTACCCCCTTACTGCGGGTTAGGTTTGTTTTCGCGGCGCTCTACGGGGCCTTTAGCGGCCTGCTGCATGGGGTTGAGCGGCTGCTGAGCATTGTTGCCCGCCTGTCCGGCCTGGAACATCTCGAAACGCGATGCCACCGGCTGGCGGGGGTAGGCATTGTTGCTCAGGTCGGTGTCGGCAGTCTGCTGGTATGGGTCGAGCACAAACGACACCACGTTTTTGGGCGACACGATAAGCTTGGTAACTTGCTCGTTGTTCTTACGCCAGATTTCGGCCGGAATGTTCACAATATCCTGCGTACCATCGTCATAGGTCATCTGAATCACGACCGGCATCACCAGCCCGCCCGCGTTGCGCAGGCTCAGCTCATATAGGTTCAGGTTGCCATTGAGGCGCGTTTGCTGCTGCGGGCTCAAGGTGCTCAAGTACTGGAAGTAACGCTGCTTGTCGGCATCCGTCACTGTCAGTGGGTCGTAGCTATTATAAAAATCCTTTAGGTCAGGCTTTTGATCTACAAGGGTGGTTTTTATATCCGTAGCGTTGCGCTGTGCCGAGAGGGTAGGCACTTGGCCCTGGCGCTCGTTCTGCATACGCGCATTTTCGAGGCCGGGGTTCTTGGTGTTGGGGCGGAAATACTTCACGCCGTCGAGCGAAATGTCGCAGCGGTCAGTGCCGTAAAACCAGCCGCGCCAGAACCAGTCAAGGTCCACAGCCGAGGCATCCTCCATCGTCCGGAAGAAGTCAGCCGGCTGCGGGTGCTTGTAGGCCCAGCGCGTGGCGTAGGTCTTGAATGCATAGTCGAACAGTTCGCGGCCCATCACCGTTTCGCGCAGCACGTTGAGAGCCGTGGCCGGCTTGCCGTAGGCATTATTGCCAAACTGCAGCACCGACTCAGAGTTGGTCATAATCGGGGTCTGCAAGCTCTTATCCGTCCGCATATAATTCACAATATCCTTGGGCTCACCGCGGCGGCTGGGGTAGTTGCGCTCCCACTCCTGCTCGGTTAGGTACTGGCAAAAGGTGTTGAGTCCTTCGTCCATCCAAGTCCACTGGCGCTCATCCGAGTTTACAATCATCGGAAAGAAGTTGTGGCCTACTTCGTGAATAATCACCGAAATCATCCCGTATTTCCGGTCAGCCGAGTACGTACCGTCCTTCTCAGGCCGCCCACCGTTGAAGCAAATCATGGGGTACTCCATACCGCCCACCGGCCCGTGTACCGAAATGGCTACTGGGTAAGCGTATGGAATGGTGTACTTTGAATACGTTTTGATGGTGTGCGCCACCACTTCGGTCGAATACTGGCCCCAAAGCGGGTTGCCTTCCTTGGGGTAGTAGCTCATGCAAAGCACCGGCTTGCCGCTCTGCGTAATTTGCATGGCATCCCAGATAAACTTGCGCGAGCTAGCCCAGGCAAAGTCGCGCACGTTTTTGGCGGCAAACGTCCAGGTTTTAGTGCCGGTAGCGTGGCTGCTCTCATTGCGCGTAGCTTCTTCCTGGCTCACGATAAGTACAGGCTTCTTGGCTCCGCGAGCTTGCACCAAACGCCGACGCTGCGTGGCGGTGAGCACCTGCTCGGCATTTTGAAGCGTACCCGTAGCGCCCACTACGTGGTCGGCCGGCGCCGTAATGCTCACGCGGTAGTCACCAAAAGGCAGCGTAAACTCACCATTCCCTAGAAACTGCTTGTTTTGCCAGCCCGTTGCATCCGAATACACCGCCATGCGGGGGTAGAACTGCGCTATTTCGTATAGGTAGTTCTTATCAGCCGGAAAATACTCGTAGCCACTACGCTCATTGATTTTTAGCTGGTCGCTGATATTGTAACTCCACTTCACTCCAAACGACACAGCTTGCTTAGGCCGCAGAGGGGTAGGCAAGTCGATACGCATCATCGTGTGGTTAATGGTGTAGTGCAACGGTTGGCCATTGGCACTCGTCACCGCCGCAATCTTGTAACCACCATCAAATTCGGCCGTCGAAAGCTGGTTGTCCAGCTCCTGAAACGACAGCCGGCCGTTGGTTACTTGCCCCACATTGGTAGCAGTTGTTATCGAGTTCTTAGCCAGAATATTCTGGTCAAGTTGCACCCACAGGTAAGTCAGTACATCAGGCGAGAGATTGGTGTATGTAATTGTCTCCGAACCAGTGATGGCTTGCTTTTGGTCATCAAGGCTTACCCGAATGTTGTAATCAGCACGCTGCTGCCAATACTGAGGCCCAGGCGCACCGCTGGCAGTGCGGTACGAATTGGGGGTAGGCAGCAGCGTTTCAAGCTGCGCGAATTTGTCAGTGCCAGAGTTAGTTGTCTGAGCCCGGCTAATAACCGGTGCCAGCAATAGCCCCATCCCCAAAGCCAGTAGCGAAATGCGCATAAAGTGAAAGTAAAAAAGAATCTAGTGCTAAAGTCGGCGAAGATACATAGCGGGTTGCGGCAAAAGGAACTAGATGCCTCATACTATCGCCGCATTTAATTACTAGCTATCACTAGATCAGCCTAGTCCACCAGACTAATGCTGGCCGTGCATTTGCAAAAGCAATAGCGTAGCTATGCCTAGCGCCGCACCGCTAGTAGCCAGTATCCAGTCACGCCGAACTACTCCTATCAACCTAAGTAGCATAAAACCAACAAATAACATAATGCTGACTATCAGCAACTGCCCTGCTTCTACCCCTAAATTGAAAGAAAGAAGTTCTGCTATTGGACGAGTTCGAGTACCTAGTAGTGCCCGTAAATAGCTTGAGAACCCTAATCCATGAATGAGTCCAAAAACTGCCGCTAGCGCGTTTGGTAGCGTCCACAGTAGCGGTAATTCACGGCGGGACTCCCGTACTAGTGTAGGACCAGCCTGATACATATTAACCAGGGCTGTTGCTATTATCGTGACTGGAATAAGCGTTTCTACTATTGAAGCATTGAATCCTACAAACCCCAAAGTAGCCAAGGCCAATGTAATCGAATGGCCAACGGTGAAACTAGTAACTAATACTGCCACGCGCCGCCAATCAGCCAGCACATACGGCGCACATAGTGCCAGCAAGAAAGTCAGATGATCAGTCGCTTGCCAACTACAAATATGCAAAAACCCTAACTTTAGATAAGTAGTGAAAATAGACATTACTCGAAAAGTTTAGCAAAATCACCTTGCAGTAGTGCCGATATCACGTGCCAGCTTTACCC
>CAZZDR010000040.1:0-10466 GCA_964652535.1 uncultured Hymenobacter sp.
TCGACATCGAGGCGGCGGGTAGCCTCTTTCACTACTTCTTTCAGCTTGGCTTTCGTTTCTTTGCGAATGCGCGCGACCACCTCATTCATACGAACGTCCAGCTCCTTTTGCAGCTGCTTGGCGGCCGACTTCAGGCTTTCCTTTTGGTTGGACTTCTTCTCGGCGCGGTCATCGGTCAAGTTTTTAGTTGCCCGGTGGCTGGCTTTCTGAGATTTGCGTTCCGCTTTTTCCTGCGGGCTACGTTTGATTTTGGCAGCAGGCGCTTCGGTTGAAGTCGTGGCGTTCTTTTTAGCCATGAGTAAAAGAAATTAACGAAAAGTGAAAAGAGGTGAAAGAGTGAGAGTTGGCGCGGCTTACTGTCCTCTATTAAGTAGCTTCTCCACAAACGGCCGCGCGCAAATTTTGTTAGCATACCCTGCTGCCACCTTTGCTACCAGCTCGTGGCGGGGCCACATTTTTACCACTCCCCAAGTTTAAGCCACGCGACCCCTAATTTTCGCACTTTGCCTGCTTCTGCGGCCAACTTAGCGGCCAGCTTTATTTTCTAATGACCTCACTTCCTCAGCGTTATACGGTTACGGCCGCTTTGCCCTACGCCAATGGCCCCGTGCATATTGGCCACCTGGCCGGCGTGTATTTGCCCGCCGATATTTATGTGCGCTACCTACGGGCCCAAAACCGCGATGTAAAATTTATCTGCGGCTCCGACGAGCACGGGGTGCCCATCACTATTCGGGCTCAAAAAGAGGGCGTTACGCCTCAGCAAGTAGTCGATAAGTACCACGCTATTATTCGCGATTCCTTTCGCGATTTCAACGTGTCGTTCGACGTGTATTCGCGCACTTCTTCCAAGACGCACGCCGAGGTTTCGAGTGAGTTTTTTAAAAAATTATACGCTGACGGCAAGTTCATTGAGCAAACCACGCAGCAGCTCTACGACGAGCAGGCGGGCCAGTTTTTGGCCGACCGCTACGTGGTAGGCACCTGCCCCAACTGTGGCAACGAAAACGCCTACGGTGACCAGTGCGAGCGTTGCGGTACCTCACTTAGCCCTACCGAGTTGATTAATCCGCGCTCGATGCTCAGCGGCAACACGCCGGTGCTGCGCGACACGCGCCACTGGTTTTTGCCCCTGAATGAGTACGAGCCCTGGCTGCGCGAATGGATAATCGAGGGCCACAAAAGCGACTGGAAAACCAACGTGTACGGCCAGTGCAAATCCTGGATTGACCAGGGCCTGCACGCCCGCGCCGTAACCCGCGACCTCGACTGGGGCGTGCCCGTGCCGGTGCCCGGCGCCGATGGCAAAGTGCTGTACGTCTGGTTTGATGCGCCCATCGGCTACATCTCGGCTACGAAGGAAGGCTTTCCCGACGACTGGCAGAAATACTGGCAGGACCCCGGCACCAAGCTGGTGCATTTTATCGGCAAGGATAACATCGTTTTCCACTGCATTATTTTCCCGGTAATGCTAAAGGCGCACGGCGATTATATCCTGCCTGACAACGTGCCGGCCAACGAATTTTTGAACCTCGAAGGCGATAAAATCAGTACCTCGCGCAATTGGGCCGTGTGGCTGCATGAGTACCTAGCCGACTTCCCCGGCCAGGCCGATGTATTGCGCTACGTGCTGTGCGCCAACGCCCCCGAAACCAAGGATAACGACTTCACCTGGAAGGACTTCCAGGCGCGCAACAACAACGAGCTGGTGGCTACGCTCGGCAACTTTGTGAACCGTGCGGCGGTGCTCACCCAGAAGTTTTTTGACGGTAAAGTGCCCGCGCGCGGCGAGTTGACGGAGGTAGACGAAGAGGTGTTTCGGCAGCTGGCTGAATTCCCAGCTCGCGTCGGCGACCTCATCGAAAACTACCGCTTCCGCGACGCGCTGGCAGAGCTAATGAACCTAGCGCGCCTCGGCAATAAATACCTCGCTGATACGCAGCCCTGGCACCTCATCAAGACCGACGCGGCCCGCACGGGTACGGTTCTGCACGTGGCGCTGCAAGTGGCGGCCGCACTAGTGCCGCTGCTCACGCCCTTCTTGCCCGAGTCGGCCGCGAAGCTGGCAACTATGCTCAACTTTGAGCCCGGCGACTGGCAGAGCGCGGCCCGCGCCGAGCAGCTGCCCGCCGGCCACCAGCTGCAGGAGCCCGCGCTGCTGTTTGCCAAGATTGACGATGCGGTAGTACAAGCGCAGGTACAGAAGCTGCTCGATACCAAGCAAGCCAACGCCCTGGCTGCTACCCCCGTCGCACCGGCCAAAGAAAATGTGAGCTTCGACGAGTTTGGTAAAATGGACTTGCGCGTGGGTACCATCGTAGCCGCCGAGAAGGTCGCCAAAACCAAGAAATTGCTCAAGCTCACCATTGAGGTCGGGCTAGAGCAGCGCACCATCGTCAGCGGCATTGCCGAGTCATTTATTCCCGAAGCCCTGATTGGCCAGCAGGCGATGGTGCTGTTGAACTTGGCCCCCCGCGAAATCAAAGGCATTCAAAGCCAGGGCATGCTGCTGCTGGCCGAAAATGCCGATGGCAGCCTGGCGCTGATGCAGCCCGGCAGCGCGGTGCGCAATGGCAGCCCGATTTTGTGAGCGGCAGAAGAAGTCCATCACTAAAAAAGCCCGTCATGCTTCGACAAGCGAAGCATGACGGGCTTTTTGGTTGTTTTTAGTTTTTGACGCTATTTCACGTTCACGATATTCATGGCTCGTTCTAAGCCCATGCTACCAAAGGCCAGCACGGCGTCGGCAGCTTTTTCGATGCGCAGCGGCAAGTCGATGCGCTCATCAGCCGAGAAGGCGTCGAGCACGTAATCGACCTGCCTGCCCTTCGAAAAATTGGCATCTACGCCAAAGCGCAGCCGGGCATAGACGTCGGTGCCCAGCGTGGCTTGAATGTCTTTGAGGCCATTGTGGCCACCGGCCGAGCCCTGGCCTTTTAGGCGCAGCTTACCGAAGGGTAGGGCCAGGTCGTCGGTCACGACGAGCATATTCTCTGCCTGAATTTTTAGCGTGCTAAGCCAGTGCGCGGCCGCTTTGCCGCTCAGGTTCATAAACGTGGTAGGCTTCACTAGCACGTAGCGGTGGCCCTTGTTTTTGAACTCAGTGGTGAAGGCGTGGCGGCCGAGCTCGAAGCGCGGCGCTTCAAACTTTTGGGCCAGATAATCGGCCACCATAAAGCCGATGTTGTGCCGGGTATCGGCGTACTCGGGGCCAATGTTGCCGAGGCAAAGAATTAAAAAGACCACTGGTTGGCGCGGATTTAAACGAAGTTCAGGAACGGCTGCCTTGCGGCATTGCTGCGAGCTAAGCCTGGTACGGGGCTCTACTTTACCAAAAAAGCCACCCCATGAGGGTGGCTTTTTGCTGGCGAAAATAACGCTGTCCACAGAATTTGTGAAATTCGTTTAAGTCCGCGTAGTCCTTGCTTATTACTTGTTGCCGGCCAACTCGCCTTTCAGGGCGCGCGGTACGGTTACGGTAGCAATCGGGGCCTGCGCGCTGGTCAGGATGGTGTAGTTGGTGGGCTGTACCGCACCTACTTTCACCGACTTGCCTAGCTCGAGGGTGCTGATGTCAACTTCTACGTAGTCGGGCAGGTTTTCGGGCATAGCCTTCACCTTCACCTTACGGATTTTGCTGGCCAGCTTGCCACCGGCCAGTACGCCCGGCGAAACGCCGATGTACTTCACGGGGATGTCCATGCGCACTTCTTTGCCGTCCTGAATTTGCAGGAAGTCAACGTGCAGCAACATCTCGTTTACGGGGTGAAACTGGGCATCCTGCACAATGGCGCGGTAGTGCGTGCCTTCCACGTTCAGGTCCACAATGTGGGCTTCGGGGGTGTACAGCAATTCGCGGAACAGGATGGCGGGCACCGAGAAGTGCACCGTGTCTTCGCCACCGTACAGTACGCACGGCACTTGCGCGTCGAGGCGCAGCGCCTTAGCGTCCGTCTTGCCGAGATTCGCTCTTTTAAACCCTACAATCTCCAGGCTTTTCATAAAAGAAGTTGATTTGGAATGAATTATCCGCCGGGCAACCCTTGCCAAACGGGCCGCAAAGGTAGGAGTTTTTAGCTAGATTTGCTACCCCTCGCGCACAAATACGCCCAGGTGCTGCTGCGTTTGGTTGGTTTTGAGCCCGCCAGTATCGGTTGTTTTTGCTGCCTACACTAGCCCTACCCCCCTTCCCCTCTTATGACTACAAAGGTTATCTTCGGCTGCCTGCTCCTGCTGAGCAGTGGCCAGCTATGCGCTCAGACCCCGCCGCCAGCCGCCGCCAACTACGCGGCGCAGCACTACACCAAGCAGGAAGTGTACGTGACAATGCGCGACGGTGTGAAGCTGTTCACGGCCATCTACACGCCCAAAGGCGCGGGCGCCAAGCAAAAATACCCGATACTGATGCAGCGCACCTGCTACAGCGTGGCGCCTTATGGCCCCGGCAGCTACCCCGCCCGCCTGGGGCCGTCCGAAACCATGATGAAGCAAGGCTACATCTTTGTGTATCAGGACGTGCGCGGCCGCTGGAAAAGCCAGGGCACCTTTACCAACATGACGCCCATTATTGATAAAAAGAAGGGCAAAACCGCCGTGGACGAAGGTTCCGATACCTACGACACCATCGACTGGCTGGTGAAAAAAGTAGCCAGCAACAACGGTAGGGTAGGGCAATGGGGCATTTCTTACCCCGGCTTCTACACGGCCGCCGGCATCTTGTCGAACCACCCGGCCCTGAAAGCATCGTCGCCCCAGGCACCGGTGTCCGACTTCTTTTTCGATGATTTTCACCACAACGGGGCTTTCCTGGAGTCGTACCTGTTCACATTCCCGGTGTTTGGGGTGCAGAAAACGGACACGACCAGCAAGGCGTGGTACGGAGAGCAGATGATTAAGGCGGGCACGCGCGATGGCTACCAGTTTTTGCTCGATATGGGGCCGCTGAAGAATGCGGACAAATACTACAGCAAGAACTTCTTCTGGCAGGAAACCATCGACCACCCCAGCTACGACGACTTTTGGCAAAAGCGCGCCCTACCCCCTCACTACGCCGCAGGTGTGAAACCCGCCGTGATGACGGTGGGCGGCTGGTTTGACGCCGAGGACCTGCGCGGCCCGCTCACCATCTACAAGACCATTGAAAAGAAGAGCCCCGGCACCTACAACACGCTGGTAATGGGGCCGTTTGGGCACGGCCGCTGGTCGCGCGAAACGGGCCACACCATGCATAGCAACGTGTATTTTGGCGACAGCATTGCCACGTTTTACCAGCGCAATATTGAGGCGAAGTTTTTCGAGCACTTCCTGAAAGGCTCGGGCGACAAAAACTCGGGCCTGCCCGAAGCCTACCTCTTCGACACCGGCAACAAGCAGTGGGAAACCTTTGAGAAATGGCCCGCCGCCGCGGCCACGCACCAAAAGCTGTACCTGAGCGCCAACGGCAAGCTCGACCAGCAGGCCGCCGCGCCAGGCACCATGAGCTTCGTGAGCGACCCGCTAAAACCCGTGCCCTACACCGAGGATAACACGACGACCATGGGCTTTACGCCGCACAACTACATGAGTGAGGACCAGCGCTTTGCCGGCCGCCGCCCCGATGTGCTGGTGTACCAGACCGACGTGCTGACCGACGACGTGACGCTAGGCGGCGAAATCATGGCCAACCTGAAAGTGGCCAGCACCAGCACCGATGCCGACTGGGTGGTGAAGCTCATCGACGTATATCCGGCTGATGAGAAGGACAACGACTACCTGCCCAACAAGAACATCATCCTCAGCAACTACTGGCAGATGGTGCGCTCGGAGGTGATGCCCGCGCGCTTCCGCAACAGCTTTGAGAAGCCCGAAGCCCTAGTGGCCAACCAGAAAACCGACGTCAACTTCCGGCTGCAAGACGTGCTGCACACCTTCAAAAAAGGCCACCGCATCATGGTGCAGGTGCAAAGCACATGGTTCCCGTTCATTGCCCGCAACCCGCAAACCTTCGTGCCCAACCCCTACAAAGCCAGCGAAAGCGACTACGTGAAAGCTACCCACAGCGTATATAGCGACAGCTTTCTGGACGTAGAAGTGCTACCGGCCGGCAAGTAACCGGGCTCTTCAGAATCACCAAAAAGGCCGCTCAACGTGAAGTTGAGCGGCCTTTGGCATCTAAAGAAGGGGTAGGGCACGGCGCCCGTGCCTGGCTATTAGCTGAACAGCGAGCTAATGCTCTCGTGCGTCACCACGTTGCGAATAGCCGCCGCAAAGAGCGGTGCCAGTGAAATCACGCGCACCTTATCGTTCTCTTCGCGTTGCGGAATGGTGTCGGTCGTAATCAATTCGGTGAGCACCGAGGACCGCAGGCGGGAGTGGGCTGGGCCGCTGAGCAGCGGGTGCGTGATAACGGCGCGCACCGACTTAGCGCCGCGCTCCATCACGAGCTCGGCAGCCTTGCAGATGGTGCCGGCCGTGTCCACCATGTCATCCACAAAGACCACATCCATGCCCTTCACATCGCCGATTACCTGCATCGAGGCAATCTCGTTGGCCCGCAGGCGCATTTTGTCGCAAACCACAATCTCGGCCCCAAACTTCTTGGCGAAGGCACGGGTGCGCACTACCCCCCCCACGTCGGGCGACGCGAAGATGAGGTTTTCCAGGTTCAAGGACTTGATGTAGGGCGCCGTGACGGTGGCGCCGTCGAGGTGGTCGACCGGAATATCGAAGAAACCCTGAATCTGACCCGCGTGCAAGTCGCAGGTCATCAGGCGGTCGGTGCCCACGCTCTGGATGATGTTGGCCACAACCTTGGCCCCAATGCTCACGCGGGGCTTGTCTTTGCGGTCTTGGCGGGCGTAGCCCATGTAGGGCATCACGATGTTGACCTTGTGGGCCGAGGCGCGCTTGCAGGCGTCCACCATCAGCATCAGTTCCATTAGGTTTTCGGAGGGCGGGAAGGTGCTTTGGATAAGGAACACCTCGCAGCCGCGCACACTCTCATCGAAGCTCGGGCTGAGCTCATCGTCGGCAAAGCGCTGAAGGGTGAGTTCGCCCAGCGGCTGGCCGTAGGCGGCGGCAATGTGGTGGCCTAGCTCTTGCGAGGCGCTGCCGGCGAATAGTTTAACGTGCGGGTCCATAAGTAGTAGGGTAAGCTTTTAGCTTGCCAGAACGTGAATCGAAAAGCGAGATTGCCAGCCGGCCGGCGAATGCCGGCTGGCTGGAGCGAAATAAAAAGCGAAAGGCGCCGGCTTGCTCCCAAATGGGAGAAGCCAGCGCCTTGCATCAACTCAAAAAGTAAGGTCGTCGGTGTTCGGTCGGGACTACTGAGGTCAGGGGCTTTTGGGGCAAAAACCCCCCGCAGATAAGCAGGGCAGTAGTCCATGAGGTACGCGAAGTGTCCGAATCAGGCCGCAAGGTAAATCTGCTTTGGCTAATCTGAACTGGCTACGCCGCCAATTGCGTCATTATTTGGCAACGCTCGCCGCTGGCGGGGCAGGGGCGCCCGCACCGTTACCAGTTCACTTTTAGCGGCGAAGCCAGCCGCTGGGCAAACTCTGCGAGGTAGGCATCCCAGTCGGCCGCCGAGGCAAATTGGCCACTTTTCACCCAGCCAAAGCCCGCGTAGAACACGACTTTATTATCCTGCGGCTTAGTCACGATGTAGAGCTGGTTGGCGTCTTTTTCGGCGCTGCGGTGGTCTTCGTAGTCGATGATGACGGCGGGCGCCACCACCACGCCCGTTCCCAAGTACGAGTCATCGATAGCCTCCCAGTAGCGAAACCAGCCAGCGGCGCGGTCGGCCTTCACCGTGCCCTTGGCCTCGTGCAGCGTCAGGCCGATGGTGCAGTTGGGCGGGGGGGTAGGGGCCGTCATCATTACCTCGTAGCGCGTCAGGTTTGAGCCCAAGTCGAGACTGATGATTTTCTTCTCGGTCACCTCCCTGCCGGCCGCGTCCCAGGGCGCGTAGGTCAACTCAAACACCGTGCGGATGGGTCCGGTAGCCAGCACCCTATACGTAGCGAAGTTCCTGGAGACATAGAGTTTCTCGCCATCAATATCCAGCACGCCGGTGCCGCCCACGCCGCGGCTGGTGCCCACATGATAGGGGTCGTAGCCTTCGCCGGTATCGGTGTGGTAGGCAAAGGGCTTTTCGTGCACGTGCCGCCCATACCACTTGTCGATGATGGGGTAGGGCACGCGTTTCAGCCAGCAGTCCATGCCGCTACTGAGCGTGCCGTTGGGGTCTTTTTTATCAAACAGCTGCTCGGCGTTGGGGCCGTAAGTGCGGAAGGCCACCCGCTCGTTTTCCCAGGCAAAGTCGTCGGTGCGCTCGGGCACAAACCGCGCAAACGTGGTCACGGGCCCAGTCGGCACTGCCTCGGCGCCGGCCGCTACGGTAAACGTTTTGGTGCCCATAGCCGTCACATCGGTCTGAAACAGCAGCTCGTCGGCCCGGCCGTCGCCGTCGTGGTCTAGCAGCTGGCTCACCAGCAGCTGTTTGGTAGCGCCATCGCGCACGCGTAGGCTGGTGGGCGCCAGCTGGCGCACCGCCGCCGGCAGCCGGGCCAGCGGCAGGCTGATGGTTTCGGCATGGCGGGCTAGGTTCAGCTGGTTGCGCACCGTGAGGATAGCCTGAGCTTTGGCCGCCGGCGGGGGGGTAGGGGCGGCGCCCAGGCCCAGCACCGCCAGCGGCAGCAGCGTTAGCTGTTTCATAAGCGATTCAAGCAAAGAGCCTTAGCGCAAGTCGGCCAGCGGCACGGCGTCCATGTCGGTGTATTCGAGGTTTTCGCCAGCCATGCCCCAAATGAAGGCGTAGGCGCTGCTGCCACAACCCGTATGAATGGACCACGGCGGCGAAAGAATCGCCTGCTCGTTGCTCACCCACAGCGGGCGCGTTTCCTGGGGCTCGCCCAGCATGTGCAGCACACGCTGGCCCTGGGGCAGGTTGAAGTAGAGGTAGGCTTCCATGCGCCGGTCGTGCACGTGGCTGGGCATGGTGTTCCACACGCTGCCTTCTTGCAGCTGGGTCAGGCCCATCACGAGCTGGCAGCTGGGCAGGCCTTCGTTAAAAATGTACTTGTAGATGGTGCGCTGGTTGGCCGTTTCGAGCGCGCCCATCTGCACAGGCGTGGCCTCGGCCTGGGTGCGGCGGGCCGTGAGGTACTCCTTGTGCGCCGGTGCTGAGAGCAAGTAAAACTTGGCCGGCTGGGCCGCGTCCACGCTCTCAAACGTTACCTGCTGGCTGCCGCGCCCCACGTAGAGGCAGTCCTGGTTGCCTAGCTCGTAGGCGATGCCATCGACCACCACGCGCCCCGGCCCACCCACGTTAAGCGCCCCCAGCTCGCGGCGTTCCAAAAAGTAGTTAGCCTTTAGCCCCTCGGGGCAGGGTAGGGCCAGCGGCGCGGTGGTGGGCATGGCCCCGCCCACTATCATGCGGTCGTAGTGGGTGTAAGTCAGCTCGATAGCATCGGGCGTGAAGATATTCTCAATCAAAAAGTGCTCGCGCAGGCTAGCCGTATTCAGGCTGGCCGTTTCGCGTGGGCCAATGGCAAAACGAGTATTCATAAAGCGCAGATTTAATGGATTCAACGGATGGCGCAGATACACCTGCTGCACAGGCTGGCTACGCGCCTTTTACTTCATGTAGGTTAATAACCTACTCATCATTAGTCGCCAATCATCGCCCCATCCAGCCGCCGTCGACGGTGAGGATGGTGCCATGCACGTAGTCGCTGGCGGCCGAGGCCAGGAATATGGCGGGACCCTGAAAGTCGGCGGGCTGGCCCCAGCGCCCGGCCGGAATGCGGCTCAGAATGGCTGCCGAGCGCGCCTCATCCTGGCGCAGCGCCTCGGTGTTGTCGGTGGCAATGTAGCCCGGCGCAATGCCGTTCACATTCACGCCGCGCCCGGCCCACTCGTTGGCCAGCGCTTTCACCAGCGAGCCCACAGCGCCCTTACTAGCTGCGTAGCCCGGCACGTTGATGCCGCCCTGGAAGGTGAGCAGCGACGCCGTGAAGATGATTTTGCCCTGGCCGCGCGCCAGCATCTGACTGCCCACGGCGCGGGCCAGCCGAAAGGGCGCATCTAGGTTGATGCTGAGTACGTTGTCCCAATCCTCATCCGAATGTTCGGCGGCCGGTGCGCGGCGAATAGTGCCGGCATTATTGACCAAAATATCAATGGCCGGAAAGTCGGCTAGCACCTGCTGGGTGAAGGCATCGGCCGAAGGGCGCTGGCTGAAATCGGCCTGATAGGCGAAAAACTGCCGGCCCAGCGCCCGCACCTGGCGGCCCGTGTCGCCGCCGTCGGCCGCCAGTGTGGCCGACACGCCAATGATATCGGCACCGGCCTCGGCCAGGCCCAGCGCCAGCCCTTGCCCAATGCCCCGGTTGCAGCCCGTCACGAGTGCCGTTTTGCCCGTGAGGTCGAAAAGTTGTTGCGACATAGTAAAAGAATTTGCGGGTGAACGCGCTAAAGGTAGGGCC
>CAZZDR010000040.1:10566-18939 GCA_964652535.1 uncultured Hymenobacter sp.
GTGAGGGCCGTACGCGCCTGGCCGGCCGGCAGCTCGGGCGGCAGCAGACCCTGCAAGCTGCACTGCGCCAGGTGCTGAAACGCCCCGCAGCGGTAAGCCAGCGAGCGCCCAAACGCCGCAAACGAGCCATCGAGCCCCACTAACCGCTCTTGCACCGCGGCGTAGCGCCGGGCGCGGGCGCGCAGCACCTCTAGCAGTTCGGGGCGCTCCTTGCCGGCCGCCACCAGCGTGCCCACCACATCGAGCAGCATGGGCTGAATGACGTAGCTGTTGTAGTAATCCCAATGAAAATCAGGGCCATCGCCGTAGGTGCCGTCGCCCTTGTACCAGGTCTGGTGCTCCCGAATGGCGTAGTCTAGGCGCATCAGGTCGCCGCGGCCCGTAAACCTGAGCAGCGCGGCCTCAATGATGGCGCTGAACAGCAGCCAGTTGCTATACACCGGCTTGATAATGCGGGTGCTTGCGAGGGCCTGCACCAGCTGCGCCTGGGTGGCGGCCGGCAGCTGCTCCCAGAGCTGGGTAGGCGCCCGCAGCAGCGCATGCGCCAAAAAAGCGGCGTCTACCACTGGCTGCCCACCCTGGTTGAAGTTCAGGAAGTCAGCGTCTTGTGGATTTACCGCGTGGGTAATGGCCTGGCGGGCCGCTTGGGCGGCCTCGGCCTGGCGCGCGGCTTCACCGGCGGGCACGGCCTTTAGTTCCAGCCACGGAGCTAGGCCGGCCAGCGTGCGGCCCAGCGCTTCCAGGTGCGTTACCTGCCGGCGGTCTGCTTGCTGGCCGGGGGCGGCCTCCACGGGCATCTGTGCCTTGAGCTGGCCTGCTTTGGCTGCGTTTAGCACAGGCTGCGCCACGCGCAAAAGCGTAGCCAGCCAATAGGCGCGGTCGTTGGCTGGCCGCAGTGCGGCCGGCGAGCCTGCCGCCAAAGTTGCGGCTGCGGGCAGGGGTAGAGCCGCGCCCGCCGCAAGGGCCGACAGGCCGGTAACCGCCTGCCCTACAAAATTGCGCCGCCGCATACCTACTTCAGCTTAATAACCTCAGAGCCCGCCAACAAGAAGGCGCCGGTACCGTACACCTCCCAGCTATCGGCCGAAAAATCGCGGCGCGGGTCGGCGCCGATGGGCTGCACCCAGCCCACGCGCCCCTCAGCCGACACGCAACGATTCAGCCCGGCCCAGGCTTTTTGCACGGCAGGCCGGAACGTTGCCTTGTCCAAAATGCCCTGGTTGAGGCCCCAGGCCAGCGCGTAGCAGTCAAAGCCCGAGCCCGAAGCCTCGCCGCCGGGGTAGGCGCCGGGGTCGAGCAGGCTAGAGCGCCACAGGCCATCGGGCTGCTGCAACTGCACCAGGCGGGCGCTCATTTCCTTAAATAAGCTGACATAAAAACTGCGGGTAGGGTGGTTTTGGGGGAGCTCTTGCAGGATTTGCACCAGGCCGCCCATCACCCAGCCATTGCCGCGGCTCCAGAATACGCGCTGGCCGTTGCTTTCCTTTTTGCCTTCGCCCTGGGCATTCAGCAAGTACGAGGCGTCGCGCGCAAACAAGTGTTCCTGGTGGTTGAAAAGCCGCTTATAGGTTTGCCGGTACAGGGTGTCATTCAACGCCAAGTACTTGGGCTGCTTCTCGATAATGCCCAATTTTACCAGCACTGGCGGGCCCATAAAGAGCGCATCGCACCACCACCAGGCAATGCCGTTGTTCGTTATTTCGGGCCCCGGCGTGGTCCGAAATTTCTCCACCACATCGAGTGTGGGCTGAATCAGGCGCCGGTCCTTCTTGAGGCGGTACAGGTTCAGGTAGGTCTGGCAAATAACGATGTCGTCGGCGTGGTCGTAGCGCGCGCCGGGCTGCCAGTGCGTGCGCTCGCCCAGGGCCATGAGCGAGTCGAGCAGCAGCGGCGACTTGGTGGCCTGGTAGGCCGCAAACACGCCCGAGTAAAACGCGCCGTTGGTCCAGTCGGTGGGCGCGTGGCGGGGGTGAGCCAGCTGCCAGCGCACCGTTTTCAACAGCATCTCCTTGATGTATGCGGGCTGAAACAGCGCTTTATCGGCGGTAGCTGCGGCTTGCGCCGGGCTACGGTGGGGTAGGCTAAGGGCTAGCAGCAGCCCCAATAAGGGGAGGCGCAGGAAAGAAAAGCAGCGGGTGCCAGGCATAGAGTAGAGTGGGAAATGAGCAAAAAGCGCCGGGCCCGAAAGCCAGAGCAATACTACGCCCCTACCCCCCATTAGCGCAGGGGCATTTTGGGCGGTTACGGGGTACTTATTCGGAGCCGCCAGGCGTGCCCGAGGCAACTATGTAGTAAGAAACTGATAGCCAGCCGCTACTCAACTTGCCTGGTCGCTGGGGGGTAGGGCGGCGGCTATTGGCTCGCGCCCTGCCCGGTGCTGCTTGGCGTATTCTGAGGGGGCCATGCCGTAGATTTTCTGAAACGTTTTGCGGAAGTATTTGGCATCTTCTACCCCCACTTGGAAAGCTATTTCCGACACCCGCAGCTGGGTTTGGGCCAGCAGCTGGGCAGCGCGCTTCATGCGCACATCGCGGATAAACTCGACCGCCGTTTGGCCCGTGATGCTCTTGACGCGGCGGTAGAACACCGACTGGCTCATGGCCACCTCGCGCGCCAGCACCTGCACGCTAAACTCGGGGTCGTCGAGGTGCTGCTCGACCACGCGCATGGCCTGCTCCAGAAAGTCGCGGTCGGCATCGCCGATAACTAGCTCGTTGGGCTCCAGTAGTATCTGGCGCTGGTAGTAGGTGCGCAGCTGGCGGCGGTTGCGCAGTAGCGCCGCCGCTCGGGCTTGCAGCACCAGCGGGTTGAAGGGCTTGCTTATGTAGGCGTCGGCGCCGGTTTCGAGGCCTTCTACCTCGTGCAGGGCGGCCGTACGAGCCGTGAGCAGCAGCACTGGAATGTGGGCCGTTTTGGGGTGCTGCTTGATTTTTTGGCACAACTCCAGGCCGTCGCTATGCGGCATCATCACGTCCGAGATGATGAGGTCGGGCAGTTGGGCCAGGGCCTGCTGCCAGCCCTCGTGCCCGTCGGCGGCGCTAGCCACCTCAAAGTCGGCCCGGAATAGCTGCTGCAAATACTGGTTTACTTCGTCGTTGTCTTCCACCACCAGCAAGCGCGGGCGAGTGGCCAGCGCGGCGGGCTCGGCCCAGTCGGCAGCCAGGTTTTCGGTGTCGGGCAGGGGGGTAGAGGCCAGTAAATCCGGGTTTTCGGCGTCGGGCACGAGGTCGGTGGGCAGCAGGTGGGCCTGGCCAAAGGGCAGTCGTAGCCGAAACGTGGTGCCCGCGCCCACCTGGCTCTCGACGCCGATGCTGCCCGCGTGGCGCTCGGCATACTGCTTCACCAGCGACAGCCCGATGCCGGTGCCCGTCATGCGCAGCGTGTCGGTGTGCGAGGCCTGGTAGTAGGGGTCAAAAATGTGCGCCAGCTCGTCGGCCTTTATCCCTACCCCCTCGTCGAATACGCTAATTTCCAGGTAATTGCCAGTGAGCTGGCCGTCCTGAAAAACGGCCTCCCCGCCGGGGTTGCCCACCACCGTGGCCGCCACGCCCAGCCGCCCGCCGTCGGGCGTGTACTTAAAGGCGTTGGCCAGCAGGTTGGTGAGAATGATTTCGAGCTTGCTGCGGTCGAAGTAAAGCTGCACTGGCTCGGCGGGCACGTCGAGCGCGTAGTCGAGGTGGCGCTCCTCCGCTTTGAGCTTGAAAACCAAATAGCTATCGGTAATAAACCGGAGTGCGTCGCCGTAGCTGGCGCGTAGCGGCACGTTGCCGGCCTCCACTTTGCGGAAGTCGAGCAGCTGATTGACCAGGTCGAGCAGTTTGCGCGTTTGCTTGTGCATCAGCAAGTGCTTGTCGCGTAGGTTGCTAACTGGGCCAGGGCTGCTTATCAGCTCCTCCATTGGCCCCAGTATCAGCGTGAGTGGCGTGCGCAGCTCGTGGCTCACGTTAGTAAAAAAGCCCAGCTTGAGGTTGGTCAGCTCCTTCTCCTTATCGGCCTGAAAGTGCTCCAGCGCCAACTTATTCTTTAACTCCTGCTGGGCCATCTCGAAGCGTCGGTACAGGGCAATGGAGCCCAGCAGCACGCTGGCGTACAGCAGGTAAGCCCACGGCGTCTTGTACCACGGCGCCAGTACGTCGAAGGCCATGGTAGCCGGCCGGCGCGACCACGCGCCCTCGCCGTTGCTGGCCTTCACCTGCAGGGTGTAGTGGCCGGGCGGCAGGTTGGCAAAGCTGGCCGTGCGCTGGCTGGGGCCGGGGTCTATCCAATCCTGGTTGTAGCCCAGCAGACGGTAGAAGTAGCGGTTTTTCTGTGGGTTAGCATAGCTCAAAGCCACAAACTCGACCGAAAAATCATTTTCCGCCGCCTTTATCGTCACCGTTTGGGGCCGCAGCAGCGCCTGCCGCAGCAGCACCCGACCATTAAGCAGCTGGCCTACTTGCACCGGCCGGTTCATCACGCGCAGGCCCGTTAGCTGCACCACGGGGGGGTAGGGGTTGGCCTGCATGGCCGAGGGCTGGAAATAATTGATGCCATTAATCCCTCCGAAGTAGAGCGTGCCATCCTGGGCGCGGGCCGCCGAGGCAATCTTAAACGAGTTGCTTTGCAGGCCATCGGCCACGCCGTAGCGCAGGTATTGGTGGGTGGCGGGCGTGTAGCGGTAGAGGCCAGTGCCCCCAATCCAGAGGTTGCCCGCGTCGTCGGCCAGCAGGCTCTCCACGTCGCTCTCGGGCAAATACTGCGTGAGCGGCCGAATGACTTCGCGGCCTTGTGCATCAGGGCTCAGTTGGTGCAGTCCGCCGCCGATGGTGCCAATCCAGAGCGTGCCGGCGGCATCGAGTAGCAGCGGCCACACGTAGTTGACGCGCAAGCCCGCCGGCTGGCCCGGTGCGTAGCGAAAGTGCCGCAGCACGGCCAGCGAGTCGGGGGTAGGGCGTAGCTTGAGCAGGCCCGCGTCGCGGGTGCTGGCCCACAGCACGTCGCGGGCGCGGTCGTAGAGCAAAAACGTGAGCTGGTCGCTGGGCAGGTGGCTATTGCGCTGGTCCACGATACCCAGGTACTGCCCCTCGGGGCTAAAGCGCAGCAAGCCTGCCGAAAAGGTAGCCACCCACAGCGTGCCCCGGCTATCTTGGGCCAGGTGCTCGATGCTGATATGGCTCAGGTCGGGGCCGCCGGGTAGGCGCAGGTAGGTAGTTAGCTTTTCGCGGCCGCCGGTGCGTGTCAGCGAGACGAGCCCGTTGTTGCGGGTGCCAAACCAGAGCGTACCGTTGGCCGCCTTAAAAATGGTGGCCACATCTACGCCCCGCATCACGTCGCCCGGCTGGCTTAGATAAGTGCGGTAGGTGTGGCGCGCCAGGTCGTAGCTGCTCACGCCGTTGCGGGTGCCAAACCATAGCAGGCCCGTGTCTTCCTCCTTATAAATGGTGTTGATGTAGTTATTAGAAAGCGCGGCCGGGCCCATGAGCTGCCGCCGCAGCCGTCCAAAAGCCTTTTGGCGCAGGTCTACCTTGTTGAGGCCGCCGGCCGAGGCGCAGAGCCACATTATCTGGTGGCGGTCTTCAAAAATCTGGTGCACCCGCTCCGAGTTGATGCTGTACGGCTCGCCATCTTGGGGCAAAAACAGAGTAGGGTGACCCTCCTGCACGGGCGGGGCAGTACCCGTAGCGGCCCCCGCCTCCCACACGTAGAGCCCGTAGAGCGTGCCGGCCCACAGCCGGCCAAACGAGTCGAGCTGCAAAGACTGTAGCACGGGGCACTGCTGGGGCAGCGGGTGGGCGGCCAGCTGGCGCACGGTGCGGCGGTTGGCGGCGCTTACCCACAGCAGCTGGTGGTCGGTACCCACCCACAGATCGCCCCGCCGGTCGAGGCACAGCGCCCGAATGGGCGTGGCCGCCAGCTCGGTAGCTTGCGGTGCGAGCGTGTTTTCGGTGGCCCGCACCACCAGCAGGCCCGCTTCGAGCGTGCCCACCCACACCTTGCTTTCGGCATCGATGACTAGGCTCGTAAGATGGGCCATACCTGGCCGGCCAGGCAGGGGTAGGGTCAACTGGCGCAAGCTGCGCAGCTGCCCCTGTGCCCCAAACGTGAGCACAAACAGCCCGTGCTGCACCGTGCCCACCCATAGCCGCCCCTGGGCATCGTAGGCCAGCGCCGCCACGTCGCTCTGGGCCAACAGCCGCGCCGTGGTCCGGCTGCTGGCCGGTGCCTGGCGCTCGTTGTAGCTCACAAAGGCATCGCGCCCGGCATCGTACAGGCTGAGGCCCGCGTGCTCGGCGCCCACCCACAGCCGGCCGTCGGGCCCCACCAGCAGCGCCTCAATGCGGTTACCCGACAAGCCATTGAGCGGATTGATGGGCAGCGCGTACTGCTTGAGGCCGTAGCCATCGTAGCGGTTCAGGCCGCGGTTGGTACCAATCCAGATGAAGCCCGCCGAATCTTGGGCCACGGCCATGGCATCGCTGTGCGACAGCCCTTGGTCGACGGTAATGTGCTCGAAGCGAAACTCGCTGGGGGTAGCGTCTTGGGCGTGGGCCCCGGCGGCCAGTAGCAGCAGCCATAGCCCGGCCAGCACCCGCCAGTAGCCATCAGATGCCTTCACGGTAGGGTAGGAGAAAAGGGTGGGATAGAGAAAAAGCAGTAACCCGCTGGCCCAGCGGCCAGCCAGCCTGGCCCCAAGGTAAGCAGCCCACCCCGGTAGGCGCGCCCACCCGGCCCCGGCCAGCCGAGGGCTACTGCCGCTTTTTTACGTCATAAGAAGCATTTTCTTATCCCTTATTAGCGAAAATGTCCCCCCCGGCCGCTGGCGCCGGCCGCTACTTTTGCCCAGCTAATGGAGCGGCCCCCAGCCGCTGCTGGCCGCCAGTGCAGTGTTTCGACTGGCTGCGCGGCGCGCATTTTCTCCCACCCCAGCCACGCCTCTCGTGCGGTATCTCTTTCTACTATTGCTGCTCGGCGGCCTGGGCACTGCCCCGGTCCGGGCTCAGGGCCAGCCGCGCACGGCCGCTCGCCACACCTTCACGCTCGGCGCCACCGACTTTTTGCTCGACGGCAAGCCGCTGCAAATGATTTCGGGCGAGCTGCACTACCCCCGCATTCCGCGCGAAGCCTGGCGCAGCCGCCTCAAAATGGCCAAGGCCATGGGCCTGAATACCATCGGCACCTACGTGTTCTGGAACGTGCACGAGCCGCAGCCCGGCCAGTACGATTTCACGGGCAACAACGACGTGGCCGCCTTCGTGAAGATGGCCCAGGAAGAAGGCCTGTGGGTGATACTACGCCCCAGCCCCTACGTGTGCGCCGAGTGGGAATTTGGCGGCTACCCCTACTGGCTCCAGAACGTGCCTGGCCTGAAGGTGCGCAGCCAGGAGCCGCAGTACGTAGCCGCCTACCGGCGCTACCTCACGGCAGTGGCTAAGCAGCTGGCGCCGCTGCAAGTAGGCCACGGCGGCCCCGTGCTCATGGTGCAGGTCGAGAACGAATACGGCTCGTATGGCAGCGACAAGCAATACCTGGCGCAGAATAAGAAGCTGTTTGAAGACGTAGGCTTCGATGGCCTGCTCTATACCTGCGACCCAGTAAAGGATGTGGCCGCTGGCCACCTCGAAGGCCTACTGCCCGCCGTGAATGGCACCGACAAGCCCGCCCAGATTCGGCAGCTCGTCAACACCAACCACGGGGGTAAGGGGCCCTACTACGTGGCCGAGTGGTACCCAGCGTGGTTCGATTGGTGGGGTGCGCCCCACCACACCGTGCCCGCCGCCCGCTACGCCCCACCCCTCGATTCGGTACTGAAAGCGGGTATTTCCATCAACATGTACATGTTTCATGGCGGCACCACGCGGGCCTTTATGAACGGGGCCAACTACAAGGGCGACACCTCGCACTACGAGCCCCAGGTGAGCAGCTACGACTACGACGCGCCCCTCGACGAGGCCGGCAATGCCACGGCCAAGTTCCGGGCCTTCCGCGAGGTTATTGCCAAGTACCGGCCCGCCGGCCCGCCCCTACCCCCCGTGCCCGCCGCCAAACCCAGCGCTGCTCTGCCCGCGCTGCAATTGACCAAAAGCGTGCGCCTGCTCGACCGCCTGCCCGCCCCCGTAGCCAGCCCTACCCCCCTCACTTTCGAAAATCTGAAGCAAGCCTACGGCTTTGTGCTGTACCGCGCCACAGTGCCGGGCGGCCGCAGCGAAATGTTGAAAATCAGTGACCTGCGCGACTACGCCGTGGTCATGGTTAATGGCCAGCGCGTGGGCACCCTCGACCGCCGGCTGCGCCAAGACAGCCTGCGCGTGGCCCTGCCTGCCGGCCAGGTGCAGCTCGATATCCTGGTCGAAAACCTGGGCCGCATCAACTTCGGCGAGTACTTGCTGCAAAACA
>CAZZDR010000041.1:0-18605 GCA_964652535.1 uncultured Hymenobacter sp.
GCCGCTACTACCCGCGAAGCCAAATTTTGGCCTACCCTAGGCTTGGCGGCCATCACGGGCGCCCGTGCCACGAGTGGCCCCATGTTTTTGAGTGATTACTTATCGCACCGCGCCCTGGCGCCGGGCATGGCCAAGTCGCCGCTACGCTTTCTGGCCAAGCCAGGGGTAGCAAATGTGCTGAAGCTATTGACCGCTGGTGAGATGGTCGGCGATAAGCTGCCCACTACCAGCGACCGCATTGTGCCGCAGCAGCTCTCGATGCGGGCAGCTTCGGGCGCGCTAGTGGGCGCTACTTGGTACAAGAGCAAGGGCAGCAGCGCCCTCACTGGCGCGCTGGTGGGCAGCCTGGGAGCCGTAGCGGCCACTTTCCTGACCTACTACCTGCGCAAGAATATCAGCGAGCGCTCGGGCATCGACACCTCCACGGTGGGCGCAGGCGAAGACGCGTTGGTGCTGGCTGGGGGGGTAGCCCTGAGCCCGCGCCCCAAGCTATAATAGTTCGTTTAAAAGCGCGGGCCCCAGGGGCTAGTTGGCCACTGAGGGCCCGCGTATCTTTGTAAAGCTGGCCGCTGGGCCGGGTTGAACCTGTATTTTGCGTTTATGAATCAGTACGACGTCACCGTCATTGGCTCGGGCCCCGGCGGCTATGTAGCCGCCATCCGTTGCGCTCAGCTGGGCTTGAAAACTGCTCTTATTGAGAAGTACCCAACCTTGGGTGGCACTTGCCTCAACGTGGGCTGCATCCCGAGTAAGGCGCTGCTCGACTCGAGCGAGCACTACCACAACGCCCACTCGGTATTTGCGGAGCACGGCATCGGCCTCGACAACCTGACGGTAGACATGAACCGCATGATTGACCGCAAGGCTGGCGTGGTGAAAGCCAACGTGGATGGCATCGCCTACCTGATGAAGAAGAACAAAATCGACGTGCTGCAAGGCGTCGGGGCGTTCGTCGACAAAAACCATCTCAGCATTACGCCTACTGGCGGTGGCGAGGCACAGCAGATTGAAACTAAGAACGTTATCATCGCCACGGGTTCTAAGCCCACGGTGCTCCCGTTCATTGCCCAGGATAAGCAGCGCATCATTACCAGCACCGAGGCCCTGAATATTCGCGAAGTGCCTAAGCACATGATTGTGATTGGCGGCGGCGTGATTGGCCTCGAAATGGCCTCCGTGTACGCCCGCCTCGGCGCCAAGGTATCGGTGGTAGAGTTCCTCGATTCGCTCATCCCGACCATGGACCGCGGCCTGGGTAAAGAGCTAAAGCGCGTGCTGGGCAAAATCGGCATCGAGTTTTTCTTGAGCCATAAGGTGACCGGCGCCACCCGCGAAGGCGACACCGTAACCGTGACCGCGCTCAACCCGAAGGGTGAGGAAGTGAAATTTGAGGGCGACTACTGCCTCGTGGCTGTGGGCCGCGTGCCCTACACGGCTGGCCTCAACCTCGAAGCCGCTGGTGTAGCAATGGAAGAGCGCGGCCGCATCAAGGTCGATGAGCACATGCAAACAAACGTGCCCGGCATTTATGCCATCGGCGACGTGATTCGTGGCGCTATGCTGGCTCACAAGGCCGAAGAAGAAGGTGTGTTTGTGGCCGAAACCATTGTGGGCCAGAAGCCGCACATCAACTACCTGCTCATCCCCGGCGTGGTCTATACTTGGCCTGAGGTAGCGGGGGTAGGCTATACTGAAGAGCAACTGAAAGAGCAGGGCAAAGCCTACAAAATCGGCTCCTTCCCCTTTAAAGCCAGCGGCCGGGCCCGCGCCAGCGGCGACACCGATGGCTTTGTGAAAGTGCTGGCTGACAAAACCACCGATGAAATCTTGGGCGTGCATATGATTGGGCCGCGCATCGCCGACCTCATCGCCGAAGCCGTGACGGCCATGGAGTTCCGCGCCTCTGCCGAGGACGTGGCCCGCATGAGCCACTCGCACCCTACCTACGCCGAGGCCATGAAGGAAGCCTGCCTAGCAGCTACCGAGAACCGCGCCATTCATATGTAATTGCCATTCTCTGGAAGAAGAACTCGCTGTAGCTACCTTGGTCGCTGCAGCGAGTTCTTTTTATGACAGGCATAACCAGAATATTCTTAACGCTAGCGCTACTTGCCGCCAGCTTTGGCGGGTATTAGTGGTTGCGCTACCATGGAACACAATGTGAACCCTGCCTAGGAGGAGGTAAGCTATGCCCACCGTGCCCTTCTAAATATGCTACTTGCGTTGCGATAAGCACTATTAAAGCGGAGGCACTGCTATTCCTTTTCTGGCTGGCAGCGCGGAGCCAGAGAAGGTCATAAATACTTAAGCGGTGTTAGATAATGACTAGAAGTGCTTTTAACTCAAAGGTCATTGTCCTGATTTTTAGTGCACCATTTCCGCCGCGCTGGCACACATTTTTGCCTTTCTAATGCTAGCTAATAGCTTCTTCTTAGCTCCGCTTCGCACCGCCGTATTGCTCGGGGTCGCGTGGGGCACTTCCTTGTTGGTGGCGCCAGCCGCCCAGGCCCAGTCATTTGCAAAAGGGGCCGATGTGGGCTGGCTGCAGCAGATGGAAGCCACCGGCTACGTCTTCTACAACGAGCAGGGCGTAGCTCAGGACTGCTTCCAAATTCTGAAGGACAAAGGCATCAATTCCATCCGCCTGCGGGTGTTCGTCAACCCGTCTGACGACAAAGCCAGCGGCCACTGCAGCCCCGCCGAGGTGGTCGCGATGGCCAAGCGGGCCACGGGCCTGGGCTTCCGCGTCATGATTGATTTTCACTACAGCGACACCTGGGCCGACCCCGGCAAGCAGGCCAAGCCTGCCGCCTGGGCTAGCCACACTTTTGCGCAGTTGCTGACCGATGTGTACGACCACACGCAGCAGACAATGAGCCTGTTAAAGGCGGCTGGCGTCACGCCCGAGTGGGTGCAGGTGGGCAACGAAATTCCCGGCGGCCTGCTTTGGCCCGAGGGTAGCACTGCCAACTTTGGCCAGCTCAGCCAGCTGCTCAACCAGGGCTACGCGGCGGTGAAAGCTGTGAGCCCCACCTCGAAAGTGATAATTCACCTGGACCGCGGCAACGACAACGCGCTGTACCGCACTTTCTTCGACCAGCACGTGCGCAATGGTGGTAAGTTCGACGTCATTGGCATGTCGTACTACCCCTACTGGCTCAAGCAAGATTACACCGCTTCCATCGCCAACCTGCAAGCCAACCTGCTGGATATGACCACGCGCTACCCCGGCAAGGAGGTAGTGGTGGCCGAAGTAGGCGGCGACTACACGCTGGTGCAGAATACCTTCGATATGCTCGTCGCCGTGCAAAAAGCGGTGCGCGCCGTGCCCGCCGGCAAGGGCCTGGGCGTATTCTACTGGGAGCCCGAGGGCGCCAAAAGCTGGAGCGGCTACCAGCTAAACGCCTGGGCCGACGACGGCAAGCCCTCGCCTGCGCTCAATGCATTTCGGGCGCCCGCCGCTGCGCCAGCCGCCAAGGCACCGGCTCAGCCAGCTAAGGCAAAGGCCCACAAGCGCTAGCCTGGGCGGCACTAGGCGTGCCTTGGCAGCGCAGCAGTGGTAGGCGAAAAGCTTGCTACTCTTGCGGCCTTGGGAGGGGGGTAGGGCTTGGTGCCAGAACTGCTCACGGCAAGGGACTGTCAGCACGGTGGTTTGTTGCTTTTGGCGTGCAATACGCGTCTGGTGATGGGCCTGCGTAGGCCACCGGGCAGCGGCGAGGCTAAACAATCTGCCGGTCAGATGGGTCTTGAAGAGCGCAGCGGCGTGAAGCTGCTGCTCAAATCTGCTTGTTAAACTCACCAACCATGAAAATAGGAATCATTGGGGCCGGCCACATCGGTAGCGCCCTCGCCGTGCGGCTCGTTAGCCTCGGCCATTCGGTACTTATCGCCAACTCGCGCGGCCCCGAAACGCTGGGCGACGTAGTGAAGAAAACCGGCGCTACCCCCGCCACGGCCCGCGAAGCCGCCCAACACGGCGAGCTCATCGTAGTAACCATCCCGCTGATAAACATCCCCGACCTGCCCAAAGACCTGTTTGAGGGCGTGGCCGCCGATGTGCCCGTAATCGACACCAGCAACTACTACCCCATGCTGCGCGACGGCCACCTGCCCGAGCTCGAAACCGGCAGCCTCACCGAAAGCGAGTGGGTGCAGCAGCACCTGGGCCGCCCAGTGGTGAAGGTGTTCAACAACATCTACGCCGACCACCTCGAAAAAAAGGGGCAGCCCGCCGGCACGCCCGGCCGCATTGCGCTGCCTGTGGCTGGCGATGGCGCTGCCAAGCAACAAGTGATGGCCTTGGTCGAGGAGCTAGGCTTTGATGCCGTCGACGACGGCACGCTGCATGAGTCGTGGCGCCAGCAGCCCGGCACCCCGTGCTACGGCGCCGACTTGCCCGCCGCCGAGTTGCAAAAGCAGTTGGCTAGCCTGGGCACCGAGCGCACCGAAGCGCAGCACAAGCAGTTCTTGGCCAACCACGCCGAGCAAGAAAAGCAAATGGAGGCCCAAGGCATCAAGCTGAAGTAGCCAACGCTAGCGCTAGCGGCCCGGCCGCTAACCTAAACGCTTGCAACGAAAGAGCCGCGGCAACTGCCGCGGCTCTTTTTGTTAGGGCTTTTGCCAAGAAAATAGGGGGTAGGGATGGCCTACTTGCTAGCAGCTAGTTGCCTTGTGCAAGCGCCGAAAACCAGGCAAACCCGGCGAGCAGGCGGGAGTGGCCTCCGCAAAAGTCCCGGTCCCGTATCGTCATGGCAACCTTGTGCAAATGGCTTGGCAACTACTTCTTCAAAACATCCTGGAGCGTTTTCAGGCGGAAGCGCTTGTCATACTGCACAAACTCTTGCAGCATGGCGGCGTGGCCCGAGCCCACCAGCACCACCACGTTGCCGTCTTGGGGCGTCACGGTTTTCTGCACAATCGAGTACATGTACAGGTTGCGGCGGTACCATTCCGACACCAGAAACGGGCCAGCGAAGTTGTCGAGGCTGCCCGCCCGGTTGAAGATATTTAGGTAAAAACCCTTGTTGTGGGCCAGGTTTTCGGGCGTGTTGGTATCCAGCAGCAGCTCGGTGAGGGAGTAGGTAGCTATCTTCTTATTCTGGCTAGCTTCCATGTCTTTGATAGCGGCCATCGTTTGCTGTATGAGCGCGTCTTGCCCGGCCGCTTTCATCGCCTTCATCACGCTATCGAACGGAAACGGCGTGTGGTAATCGAGCCCATAAATACGGGTTAGCTTGGCCTGCTTGCCCGCCCGAAACGCGAGCTGCACAATCTCGTTTTTCAAGTAAAACACCTGCTTTTTAGGATCTGGGTGCTTCGTACGGATGTATTGCTCGTAGCCGGGCTTGAGGTAGGCGCTGTACAGCTCGTCGAGTTCGGCCTGCTCGTTAGCGGGCCATTCCACGAAGATTTTGCTGGGTTGGAAGGCGCTGATTTTCTGCGCCATGTTGTCTAGCTCAGCCTGGGGCTTGGGCGTAGTTACCTCAAAGGTGTTGGTCTTGGCAATATCGGCGCCGGGGTTGTGAAAGTGAAAGGTGCCCAGCAGTAGCAGCTCGCTTTGTTTGGTTTGAGCGGCACTTTTGGCCACCGTGCAGCAAGCCAGTAGCAGTAAGAAAAGTTGTTTCATAGCGAAGGGGTAGGGAGGTAGTCGGTAAAGGGTGATTTCTTAAAAAGCCGCGGCGCGCTACTTCCGAAACCAGGCCATCAGCTCGGCCTTGTAGGAGCTGCCGATGGGCAGCGCGCTGCCATCGCGCAGCACCACCTGCTCGGGCTGCAGCAGCTGCAGGTGAGCCGTGGCCACAATAAACGAGCGGTGCACGCGCACAAAAGCCTCGCCGAGCAGGTCGGCCATTTCCTTCATAGTAGCGTGGTGCAGGTAGGTTTTGGCGTCGGTTACCAGCTTCACGTAGTCTTTGCAGCCCTCCACGTAGCGAATGCTGCGGTGCGGCACGCGCAGCAGGCTGCCCTGGTCCTTGAGCAGCAGGTGGGGCTCGGCGGCCGGGTCGGGAGTCGGGGTGGGCGGCTGGTAGCGGGCCACGGCCTTAGCAAAGCGCTCGTAGCTAAAGGGCTTGAGCAGGTAGTCGAGCACGGCCAGCTCGTAGCCCTCGTAGGCATACTCGCGGTAGGCGGTGGTAAGAATGGTTTGGGGCGGCTCCTTCAGGGTTTTGAGAAAGCTCAGGCCCGTGATGAGGGGCATCTCGATGTCGAGAAATAGCAAGTCCACGGCGTGCGCACGCAGGTGGTCGTGGGCCTCCATGGCGTGGCGGCACTGGCCGCTGAGCGTGAGGCCCGGCGTTTGGGCAATAAACTGCTTGAGAACCTGGTGGGCCAGCGGCTCGTCGTCGACGATGAGGCAGCGGATGGGGGCGGGCATGCGAGTAGCGCGGACTTTGTAGTCTGCTAAAGTAGGCCCTCGCGTTTAGTTAAGCAGCGAAATACGCCGCCCGCCCTACCCCTGCACCGTGAGCTCGGCGCGGTAGCGGCCGCCGGGCTCCGACAGCGTGAGCGCGTGGGCCTTGGGAAAATACAGGTTCAGCCGCTGGCGAATATTCACCAGCCCAATGCCGCCGCTGCGCCGCGCCGCCGGCGCGGCAGGTGGCGCCGCCGGTAACTGGTCGTTTTCAATCACAAAATGCAGCTGGCCGGGCGTGGCCGTGAGCGTGGCCACCACGCTGGCGTCGTCGCTGAAGTGGTGGCGGCCGTGCTTAAAGCTGTTCTCGACCAGCGGCAGCCACAGCAGCGGCGGCACCTGGCGCCCCGCCAGCTCGCCGTGGGTGCTGAAAACGATGCGCGCATCAGCATACTTGCGCTGCTCCATCTCAAAGTAATTGGCCATAAAGGCTACCTCCTCCGTCAGCGGCACGTAGTCTTTTGCGCTGTCATAAAGCACGTAGCGCATCAGCTCCGACAGCAGCAAGATGAAGCGCGGCGTTTCGGGCGAGCCCGCCAGGCTCAGGCCGTAGATACTGTTGAGGGTATTGAACAGAAAGTGTGGCTGTAGCTGCGCCTTGAGCTGCGTGAGCTGCAAGGCCAGGTGGTCGCGCTCCACCAGTCGGCGGCGCTGCTCCTGCTCAAACGCCAGCCGCACAAACGCCACGCAGCCAAACGCTAGCAAATCGGTGAGCACCAGTGCTAGCTGCGTGTTGCGTAGAGTTAGCAGGCTCCGCACGCTTTCGGCCGCGTAGCTGTGGTAAAAAAGCGCCAGCACGGGCGGGGACGCCACCTGGCTCAGCAGCAGCGCCGCCAACCAGGTACTAAACTTAATGCCCCACCAAAAGTACACCACCGACGCCCCCGCGAGTAGCGCGTAGCGCCGCTGGCGTAGCAGCACGGGCACCAGCCAGCGGTAATAGGGCAGCACGTAGAACGTGGCCAGCCCCGCAAAACCTATGAGCTGCGGATACGGAAAGTTGGTCCGCTCGGGCCGGCTAAAGTGAGAGGCTTGCTCTATGTAGTGCGCATACTTATAAAAGCCCACGTAGAGCGCCCACAGCAAGAGCTCAAAGAAAAGCGGGAAGCGGCTGGGCCGGTCAGTGTCTGGTTGCATGCGGCGAAGGTGGCAGCTTTTGAGCCACGGGCGGCTAGCAGTGGGCCTTTTTTTCGACCAACGCGGGCATTTTTTCGACTAAAAAAGTAGGGGTAGGCTTTGGTCGAAATCGGCCCCGGCGTGGTCGAAAAAAGCGGAAAAGGGGTTCAGGGCCGCCGTTGCTTTGTCCCATTCCTAGCCGGTTAGCGGCGGGAAGCCCTTCTCCATCGCCTCTTTTTTTCGACTGCCATGCAAACTGCTGCCACCTCCTTTCTGCTTCTCACGGCCCTCGCTACCCTGCCTACCGCCGCCAGCGCCCAAACCGCCGCTGCTACCACTCGCCCAGCCGCTGCCCAGTCGCTCAGTGGCACGGTGGCCGACAGCCTGGGCCGCCAGGCGCTGCCCTTTGCCACGGTAGTGCTGCAAGCCGCCACCGATGCCAAAGCCGTGCTTAGTACCATCACCAACGAGCAGGGCGCGTTTCGCTTCGAGGCGGTACCGGCCGGCAGCTACCAGCTGCAGGTGCGCTACCTGGGCTACAAGGTGGCTGCTCCCGTGGCGGTGGCGGTGACCTCCGACCACGCCACCGCCCTACCCCCCGTGCTGCTGGCAGCCGACCGCAAAGCGCTGGGCACCGTGACCGTGACGGCCGCCCGGCCCTTCATCGAGCAGCAGGCTGGCAAGCTGGTGCTCAACGTGGCCGCCAGCCCCATTGCGGCCGGTGGCACTGCCTACGACGTGCTGGGCCGCGCCCCCGGCGTGCTCGAAAGCAGCGGTAGCTTTACGCTGCGCGGCAAAACGGTGCTGGTATTGCTCGATGGCAAAACCACCAACCTGAGCGGCGACGAGCTAAAAACCCTGCTCGGCAGCATGCCTGCCAACACGCTCGATAAGGTGGAAGTCATCGCCAACCCTTCGGCTCGCTACGACGCGCAAGGTGGCGCCGTGCTCAACATCGTTACGACGAAAAGCCGGAAGCTGGGCACCAACGGCACGGCTACGCTGGGCGTGGGCGCCGGCGAGTACGGCCGCTACAACGCCGGCCTCAGCCTCAACCACCGCACCGAAAAGCTGAACGTGTACGGCAGCCTCGACCGCCTCGAAAACCAGGTGTATAACACCACCAGCGCCGTGCGCACTGCCGCCGGCGAGCTAACCATTGCCGAGAATGGCCGCGAGGTGCGCCAAAACCAAAGCAACTCGGGCAAACTGGGCCTCGACTACGAGCTAAGCCCCAAAAGCTCGGCCGGCGTGCTGCTGAAAGGCATGCTGAACACCCGCGACCGCGACGTGCAAAACCTGGCTCGCTTGAGCCAAGCCATCACCGGCGCGCCGCTTAGCGCCTCGCAGGTAAGCACCGACGGCACCGCCCGCTTCGTGAGCCCCTCGGTGAACGTGTACTACAAAACCAAGCTTGACAGCCTGGGCAAGCGCACGCTGAGCCTGAACGCCGACTACTTTGGCTACGCCAAAGACTGGCGCAACGACTACGCCACGCGCCAGCTTGGCGCGGCCCTGCAGGAAACTGGCTCCGCCAGCTTGCTGCGCGACAACTCGCCGGCCCGTAATTCGGTGCGCTCGGCCTCGGCCGATTACGCGCAGCCGCTCTACCAGGGCACACTGGAGGCCGGCCTGAAAACTACCGCCACCGTCACCGACAACGATATCCGCTGGGAGCAGGCCGCTGCGGTGGGCCAGCCCTGGGCCGTGGACCTGGGCAAAACCAACCACTTCATCTACCGCGAAAACATCAACGCCGCCTACGGCACCTTTGCCCGCACCGTGCAGAAAGTAGACTTGCAAGTGGGCCTGCGCGCCGAGCAGACCAACACCACCGGCACGTCGCTCACCACCGGCCAGGCCACCGACCGCAGCTACTTCAACCTCTTTCCCAGCCTGTCGGCGCAGTACAACAAGTCCGAAAAAGTACAGCTCGGCTTCGCCTACAACCGCAAGATTGACCGCTTCGCCTTCGGCATCGTCAACCCCTTCGTTACCTACCTCAGCCAGTACCGCTACATGCAGGGCAACCCCAACATCCAGCCCTCCTACGCGCACAATTTCGAGTTCACGCACTCGTATAATAGCCTGCTGACTACCTCTATCAGCTACGGCTACCACACCAATGTGCTGGTCGAAAGCTACCAGAAAAACGACGCTACTCAGGTAGTTATCAGCTCGTTCCAAAACTTCGGCAGTGCCGAGACCGTTTCGGCCAGCACTACGCTCATGAAGCCCTGGCTGGAAGGCAAGTGGATGACCGTAACGACGCTGGGCCTGGAATATGCCAAGGTGAACGGCGGTGGCGCCGTGGGCGTGAACGCCGCCCGCCCCTCGGCCTACCTCTCCAGCAACCACACGCTCAAGCTGCCCTATGGCCTGAAAGCGGAGGTGTCGGCCATGTACATGTCGCCCATGAGCTTTGGTGGCGTGGCTTTCCGCTCACGCTTCGTGAGCAGCTTCGGGGTGTCGAAGTCGCTGCTGCACGACGCGGCCACCCTCACGCTCAACGTCACTGACCTCTTCAACACCCAGCAAAACCGCTACGACGTGCTCGCAGGTGGCGTCAACTCTACCAACCTCGACAAAATCGAGAGCCGCTTCGTGAAGCTCAACTTCAGCTACAAGTTTGGCAACCAGCGCGTAAAAGCCAGCCAGCGCCGCAGCACCGGCATCGAGGCCGAAAAGTCGCGCATGGATAACTAACCTGCGGTGGGCCCTACCCCCCTTGCGGCACACAAAAAAGCGGCGGCTGCTCCCGAGAGAGCAGCCGCCGCTTTTGGCTGGTTGGCTAGCTGAGGCGTTAGGCGCTCATCTTTACCCGCACGGCGGTTGGGCCCTTCATGCCGGGCTCAATCTCGAACGTAACCTTGTTGCCTTCGAGCAGCGTGAGGCCGCCCAGGGCGTTCACGTGCACGAAAATGCTTTCCTGGCTGCCGGCATCCTTGATGAAGCCGTAGCCTTTCGACGCGTTGAAGAACGTGACCGTGCCGGTGCGCGTCACCTCTTCGGGCTCGCGGTCTTCCTGCTTGGGCACGCCGACAACGATGTCTTCGGCATTGATTTCCTTCTTCTTACGGGTCGGGTCGGGCGGCGTCGACGTGATGTTGCCGTTCTCGTCCACATAGGCGAGCATTTCTTCCAGGCTCGAATCCTTCTTGTTGGCCTGGCGCTCTTCGCGGCGCTCAGCCTTTTCTAGCTGCTTTTTCTGCCGCTTCTTCTCGTTCTCTTTCTTACTGAAACTTTCTTGCGCTCTGGCCATAGGGGAGTGAGTAGCTATTCGGTTGCGTGGCGTTGGGAGGCTCCCACCGGGTGGCAACTAACTAGGTTATAACCACCTCGCACCGGAATAAGTCCCGAATTTACTCCTTATTTTTCGAAAAAGCTAGTGACCTCGCGGCTGGCCCCGGCGGGCAGGTCGCCGAGCAGCACCTCGCCCACGCGCACGCGCACCAGCCGCAGAGTAGCAAAACCCACGGTAGCCGTCATTTTGCGCACCTGCCGGTACTTGCCCTCCGTCACGATAATGGCTACCCAGCTGGTGGGCCCGTGGCGCTCGTCGCGGATGCGCCGGCCGCGGGGGGGTAGGGCGGGCGCCTCGGCCAGCAGGCGCGCCTGGCAGGGCAGCGTGCGGTAGGCCACGCCGTGAATGCTGATATCGACGCCGCCTTGCAGCTGCGCCAGTGCTGCGGGCGTGAGCAGGCCATCTACCTGGGCGTAGTATTCTTTTTCGACGTGGCGGCCGCGCACCTGCTCGCTCACCCGGCCGTCGGTGGTGAGTAGCAGCAGGCCCTCGCTGTCTTCATCGAGCCGGCCAATGGCCATGGTGCCGGCCGGAAAATCGCCCAGCTCGCCCAAAAAGTGCTTCTTTTTTACCTCCTTAGCAAACTCGCTGGTAAACTGGCTGAGGTAGCCCCAGGGCTTGTGCAGCACAAAGTGGCGGTGGGCCGGGGGGGTAGGGGCTGGCAAAGCAGCAGGGCATAGATCGGGCACAGCGCAGGGGAAAGCGAATGCAAAGAACCGTATTTTTTAGTAAAACTCATGCTGCTAGTAACCTGGACTGTTTTCGGCCGTTAAGCTGAGCCGTTTACTGCCTTTCCTTATCCACAACTACCATGTCTGATAAACCCACTATTTTCCCGCCCCAGCACCAGGATGCGGGCGCCGGCAAGCCCGGCCTCGAATACAAGATGACCCCCGAGCCCGAGTACATTCGCGAAGGCTACAAAGGGGCTGAAAAGCTCAAAAACAAAATTGCTCTCATCACGGGCGGCGACTCGGGCATAGGCCGGGCCGTGGCCGTGCACTTTGCCCGCGAAGGCGCCGATGTGGCCGTTTCGTATTTCCCTACCGAGCAGCAAGATGCTGAGAAAGTGCAGCAACTCGTGCAGGCCGAAGGCCGCCGCTGCCTGCTGCTGCCCGGCGACCTGAAGGTGCCCGCTTTTTGCGACGAAATAGTGGCCCGCACCGTGGCCGAATACGGCCAGCTCGACATCGTGGTAAATAACGCCGCCGAGCAAAACTGGCACGATTCGCTGGAAGAAATCACCAACGAGGAGCTCGACAGCATCTTCAACCTCAATATTATCGCGCAGTTCCGCATTGTGCGCTCGGCCCTAAAGCACCTCAAAGAAGGCGCGGCCATCATCAATACTACCTCGGTGAACGCCTACAAAGGCAACGAGGCGCTGCTCGACTACACCTCCACCAAGGGTGCCATCGAGGCGTTCACGCGGGCCTTGTCGCTGCAGCTCATCAAGAAGGGCATCCGGGTAAACTCGGTAGCGCCGGGCCCCATCTGGACGCCGTTTGTGACGGGGGTAGGGCTGCTCAAGCTGCCGCTTTTCGGCCACGATGTGCCGATGGGCCGCGCCGGCCAGCCCTCCGAAGTGGCCCCGGCCTATGTGTTTCTAGCATCGGAAGATGCGTCATACTTCTCGGGCCAAACGCTGCACCCCAACGGCGGCTCGGTGGTGAACGCGTAAGCACTGCTGCCCAAATGCTTTGTTGCCAGCTTCTTAGTCGGGAGCTGGCAACATCGTTTTCGGCCCACGCGTAAGAGGCCACTGCGGCAAAGAAACCACCGCCTTAATGCGCTTTAAGCTTATGACTACCAAATTCATCCTGCTGGCCACGGCCGCTACGTTTGCCTTTGCTTCCTGCTCGCAGGAGAAGAAAGCCGAGACTACCGAAACGACCACCGTGCCCAGCGGCACCGAAACCACGACCACCACTACCGCGGTAGACACCGCCGGCTACCGCAGCGGCGCCGACCAGCTGGCCACCCAGGTAGCTGCCGACGTGCGCGCGACCGACGCGGCCGCCAAAGCCCGCCTCCAGCAGATATACTACAACCGGGGCCGCGCCCTGCGCGACGCCGACAACCGCTACCTGACCGATACCACCGGCCGCTACGCCACCGTGCGCGACATCAACGACCAGACTACCCGCGAGGTGAAAACGGTAGTAACTGACCCCACCGCCTACCGCACTTATACCGACAACCAGGGCAACTACTACGCTGGCCCTTACACCGCTAGCACGACTACTACCACGACCACCACTACTCCCGCCGCCAAGCCAAGCCTCGGCGCCCGCGTAGGCCAAGGCTCAGGCATCAAAAAGCTGGAGAACAACGACGATGACCACAAAGTGAAATACGAGAATGGCGCCAAAATCAAGCGTAGCGATGATGGCTCGCTGAAAATCAAGCGCGCCGACGGCACCAAGATTAAAATCGACGAGCACGGCAACCGTACCGTGAAAAAAGGCTTGTTTTAGAGCTGCCTATTGCCGACTAGTAAGGCCCGTTTCCTGCCTGGAAACGGGCCTTTTTGCGGGGGTAGGGGCAAGCATCGCCGCCCTGCTTGCTAGTAGAAGATTGAGCCGCTGGGCTGTATCTTTCAATGCGTTAGCTACCTGCGGCCGGTCCGCAGCTGGCTAGCTCTTGTTCCTGGTTATGTCTACTTTCGTTTCCCCGCCGGCTTCGCTGCCGCTTGCCTCTCTACCAACTGTGCCTAACCGCTTCGCCGCGCAATTTGCCGCCTTGCAGGCCAATGCGCCAGCGCTGCGGGCCGAAACTATGGCTACCCGCCGCCACCGGCTAGACCGGCTGGCTGGCTGGCTCAGCGCCAACCGCACGGCCATTCAAGAAGCGCTTTTTCAGGATTTTAAGAAGCCGCCCGAGGAAACAGACCTCACTGAAATTTGGCCGGCGCTTACGGAGATTCGCCACAGCCGCCGCCATCTCAAAAAATGGTTGGCTCGGCGCCGGGTGGGCACGCCACTGGCGCTGGCCGGCACGCGCGGCTGGGTGCAGGTCGAGCCCAAAGGCGTGGTGCTCATCATCGCGCCCTGGAACTACCCATTTTACCTGGCCCTCGACCCGCTGGCCTCGGCCCTGGCAGCTGGCAATGCGGTGGTAATCAAGCCCGCTGAGCAAACGCCTGCCACCGCTGCCCTGCTGCGCCGCATGGCTGAAGCCTTGTTCAGTCCCGACGAAGTGCTGGTGCTAGAGGGGGGTAGGGAGGTGGCCACCGAACTGCTGCGCCTGCCCTGGAACCATATTTTCTTCACTGGCTCGCCCCAGGTGGGCAAAATCGTGATGCGCGCCGCCGCCGAGCACCTCAGCAGCGTCACGCTGGAGCTAGGCGGCAAGAGCCCAGCCATTGTGGACGAAACCGCCAACCTGCGCGATGCGGCCGAGAAAATCGTGTGGGGTAAATTTTTGAACGCTGGCCAAACCTGCGTGGCACCCGACTACCTGCTGGTGCACGCCAGCGTGCGCGACGCGCTGCTAGTCGAGCTGCGCCAGGTCATCGGCCGCTACTACGGCCGCGATAATGAGGCGATTAAGGCATCTAAATCTTTCGCCCGCATCGTCAACGAGCACCACTTTGCTCGCTTGGCCGCCCTGCTCGAAGATGCCGAGGCGCGTGGCGCCACGGTGGCCCAGGGCGGCAGCTTCGACGAGCACCAGCGCTACCTCGAGCCCACCATCCTCACCGATGTGCCTGCCGGCGCTGCCATTCTCGAAGAGGAAATATTTGGCCCCATATTGCCTATGCTCACGTTTGAGGAGCTCGCTGAAACAGCCGCCTACGTCAACGCCCGCCCCCGGCCGCTGGCGCAGTACGTGTTCACCACCAGCCCGACCCACCGCCGCTACCTGCTCGGCAGTATCGCGGCCGGTGGCGCGGCCGTCAACGAAACAATTATTCAGCTGGCGCACCCCGATTTGCCGTTTGGCGGCATCGGTAACAGTGGCCTGGGCCGGGCCCACGGCCACGCGGGCTTTCTGGCCTTCAGCAACGAGAAAGCTGTGCTGCAGCAGCGCGTAGGCTTCACCGGCATTAAGCCCTTTTACCCACCCTACACTGGCCGGGTGCGCCGTCTGCTTGGCCTGCTTTTGAAATATCTGTAGGGGGTAGGGCCAGCCCCGCTGCCTCTTGGCAACTTGTGGAGTAGGGTGCCAGCTGCCGCGACCGATGCAGCTATTTATTTTTTCAGCATCTCAGCCTGAATCTGAGCGCGCTTCACCTGCATCTCGCGGTAGGCAGTGGGCCCGAGTATCTGGCGCAGCTCTTTATCGGAAGTCGCGTTGATGCGGGTAAGGGCCGCGGTGAGCTGCGCCGACTGGGCGGGGTGCTGCTGACGGGCCGCATTGGCCTGCTCCACGGTCGAGTTGAGCACCTGACGCACTTTGCCGGTTTGGTCGGGGCGCAGGTGCAGCACGGTAGTCATGGCATCGGCGAGGTCGCGGGCGGCGGTAGGCGGGGTAGGCGAGTCGGGTGTGCGCACAGTTTCGACTACGGGCGGGCCAGGCGCCGCATCGCGGTGGCGGTGAAAAATGGAGCAGCTAGAAGCTGCCAAGCTCAAGGTCAGGGCTGAAAGAAAGAGGCGTGTGGGAGTCATAAATCTTAGGAAGAGCGAAAGAAAGAGTCGGTGCCGTAGGATTACGGAGAAAACCTTCCTTAGGTAAACCCAAGCCTAATTTTAGTAGCCTGCGCACAGCAAAACCGGGCACTACGAAGTGCTTCGTAATATATGCGAAACATTTCGTAGTGCCCGGTTTTATTGGCTAAGATATTGGGTGAGCGCCGAAACGCACCGAATTACGCCGCTAGTAGGCGGCTCATCACGCATTCCTGCTCTAAATCAAGCGCAATTTGGGCCAGCATGTCCTCCAAGAGTTTCGCCACCGCATCGACCAGCGCCAGCAGTGGCGCCAGCATAAACGGCTCGTCCCATTTATCGAGCTTCTCGACGGGGGGTAGGACCTGCCAAGCGTTGAGGTGCTGCAAGCTGGGCTTGAGGGTGTGAACCGTTGTTTTTAGGCGCGCCAGGTCAGCTTCGTCCAGGCTGCGGCGTAGGTCGAGCAAGGCTTCCTCGCAGCTCTCCACAAAGGTGTGGAGCATCGATACCACAAATTCAGCGTCGCCCTGCCCGGCCTTCAGCAAATCGTCGATGCTGTAGAGGCTCAGGGGCAGCCGCGCCACGTCGGCGGGCTCCGTTGCATCAACCAGCGCGAGCGGCTCGGCTAGCGTGTCGGGAGGTAGCACCCAGTCTGCGAGTAGCTGCAAGAGCTGTATTTCCTGAAAAGGCTTGGCCAAAAAGCCGCTCATACCAGCCAGCAGGCATTTTTCGCGCTCCCCACTAATGGCGTTGGCCGTGAGGGCGATGATGGGCGTTTTGAGGGCCAATTGCTGGCGCAGCACCGCCGTGGCAGCGTAGCCGTCCATCACGGGCATCTGCACGTCCATCAAAATTAAGTCGAAGCGCTGGCGCTGGGCCAGCTCCACAGCCTGAGCACCGTGCTCGGCCTCGGTCACCTGCACCTCGGCCTGGTTGAGAAACGACTTGGCAATCTGGCGATTAAATAGGTTGTCTTCCACCAGTAACACGCGGGTACCGCGCAAGCGCTGCCGGTGCTCGTTGGTGAGCATGGGCAGCTGGCGCCGCACCACGGCTTGCGGCTCACCCACGGGCAGGTGCAGCACAAAGCGAGTGGTCGTGCCCTTGTTTTTCTGGCTGGTCACCTGAATCTCGCTGCCCATAAGCCGCGTCAGGTCACGGCAAATGCTCAGGCCCAGCCCGGTACCGCCAAACTTGCGCGTCACCGAGGAGTCGGCTTGGGTAAACTCATCAAACATCGTGGCCAGGTACTCAGGCTCGATGCCAATGCCCGTATCCGTGACCCGAAACTCGATGGCCGCCATGCCAGCTGGCACGTTGGGGTCGTCGGCCAGCACTGCGCACTCCACCGTTACCAAGCCTTTGCTGGTGAATTTGAGGGCATTGTCGGCCAGGTTTAGCAATACTTGCCGGATGCGGTAGGGGTCGCCGAGCAGCACGGCTGGCACCTGTGGGCTGAGCACCGTGAGGAGGCCCAACCCCTTCTCCGCAGCCTTAAAGCGCAGCGTTTGCTCGACCTGGGCCAGTAGGTGGGTAGGCGCAAAACCGATGATTTCGAGGGCCAGCTTGCCGGCTTCGAGCTTCGAGAGGTCGAGCACGTCGTTGATGATAACGAGCAGGTTTTCAGCCGAAGTGGCAATGGCTTGCTGGTAGCCAAACTGGTCAGAAGAGAGCCGCGTTTTAGCCAGCAGCTGGCTCATGCCCAAGATCGCATTCATCGGCGTGCGAATCTCGTGGCTCATGTTGGCCAGGAAGGCTTCCTTCACGCGCGCCGACTCTTCGGCCGCCAGCTTGGCGTGGGTGAGCGTTTGCTCGGCCGTTACGCGCTCCGTAATATCGAGTCCGTAGCCTACAATGAGGTGCGGCGCGCCATCGGGGTGAAACACCGGGTGCAGGTGGCGCAGCAAGTGGCGCGGGCCGGTGGGGTAGGCCACGCTCTCTTCAAACGTTATCATGCGGCGCTCGCGCAGGGTTTGCTCTAGGCGCGCGTGGCGCGCAGTGCCCATGGTGCGCGGGCGGTTGGTGTGCTCAAAGTAGTCAAACTGGTCCTTGCCAATCACCCACTTGCGCAGCTCTGGGTCTGGCATAGACCGTTCATTTACAAATAGATATCGGTAATGGGGGTCGAAAATGGCAATGTCGCAGGGCAGTTGGTTGAGCACCAGCTCGTAGAAGGCCTGCTGCTCGGCCAGCTTTTGCTCGGCCTGGTGGCGCTTGGTAATATCACTGCCCGTGCCCACCATCAGGCGCAGGGTACCGTCGGGCCCGTGCACCGGCCTGAACACACGCTCCCAGTGCCGCAGCCCGGTACTAGTGGCAAGGTTTTCTTTCCACTGCACCGCCGCTCGGGTGCGGCTGGCGTCATCGAAGTGGCGCTGGCGCTCGGCGGCTACCGATGGGGCCAACTGGCTGTGGGTGCAGTACTCCTCATTGGTTTTGCCTAGTACCCAACTGCGTACGCCCGCATGCGGAATAGCCAGCGTATTGGCGAAGCAGAAGCGGTGCTCGGCATCGAACACGGCCACCTCCACCGCCAGCTCGTTGAGGATAGTTTCGTAAAACTCGCGCTGCTCGGCCAACTGCTGCTCGGCCCCGTGCAGGGCATTGCTATCGGTGAGGTAGAGGGTAGCGCAGGTGTCGCCGGCCACCGGCACTACGTGCAGCGAGTACCAGTTGTCGGCCAAAAAAATCTCTTGTTGCAGCGTAGTGCCCCGGCGCAGCGCCGTGCGCACCAGCGGCAGCAGGTAGCCATTGGGCCGCACGGCCAGGGGCAGCACGGGGCCCAGCGCCTGGGCCGCCAGGTTGGCATAGCGCAGCTCGCCACTGGCCGTGAGGCGCAGCACGGGGTTGGGGTTTTGGGCTAGCAGTTGGGTTAGCAGCAGTTCTTGCGAGCCGGCGGCCGGCTCGCGGGGGGGCAGCTCGCCGGCCGCCGGCTTAGGGCCATTGCCGGGCAACCGGTCGAGTAGCGTTAGTAGGCGGTTGCTCTGAAACTCGACTTGGGCCTGGGCCTGGGCCAGCGCCTGCCGCAGTTCCGTAAGCTGAACTTCAGCATAGGCGCGCCAGTCTTTTTCGTCTTCAGGTAAGGGGGTAGGAGAAATAGTAGAGGCAGTATAAGTAGCGGGCATAGAAACAATTTATACAAGCGAATCAGTAGCAAATATACGGG
>CAZZDR010000042.1:0-3504 GCA_964652535.1 uncultured Hymenobacter sp.
TCCTGGCCGGGCGCCAGCTTGCGGGCCTGCTCCACCATGGTGCGCATTTTGGGCCCAAAAAAATCGAGACCCAGCAACACGGCCTTGTCAGGGTTCACCTGCTTGTAGGTAGTGCCGATGCGGGCCCGCTCTTCGTCGGTGAACAGGGGTAGGCTGAGCGCACCCGGAATATGGCCTTGCGCGTACTCGGCCGGAGCGCGCACGTCGAGGATGGGGCCAGCGGCAGCGCTGAGAAAATTGGTAATCGGATGGCGGGGCATGGCAGGCAGTGGGCGGCCACCCAAGTGGCAGCCAACCGTACGAAAGTACCAGCCGCGCCCCCGAAAGTTTGCCGCCTACCCCCAACTTAGCTCGGCTAGGTGGCGCGGGGTAGCGCACCTTGCCGTAAGTTTGCAGCTAATTCGCGGTTTTGCGCGCCGGGCTTCCGGCCGCCACCGCCCCGTTTGCGCTAATGCTGACAGCTTTTCTCGTTTTTTTCCCGCTGGCCGCCGCCCTGTTGCTCCACTTTGCCAAAGGCAGTGCGGCACGCGCCCTGGCCCTAGGGGCTTCGTTCCTCGAATTGGCGGTAGCCGTGTTTGCCGCCATCACCTACGCCCGTAATGGGCCGACTGGTTTCGACCTCAACCTCAGTTGGATACCTTCGGCGGGCATCAATTTCCACCTCGGCATCGACGGCCTAAGTTTGTGCCTAGTGCTGCTCACGACGGTGCTGGTGCCCATTATCCTGGCTACTGCTTTCCGGCATGAAGAGTACGAGAACCCCGGCGCGTTCTACGCGTTGGTGTTTTTTATGCAAACCGGCCTGCTGGGCGTGTTCACGGCCCTCGACGCGTTTGTTTTCTATTTCTTCTGGGAAGTAGCGCTGATTCCGATTTATTTTCTGGCGGGTGCTTGGAGCCGCTCCGACCGCCGCATCCAGATTACGTTTAAGTTTTTCCTGTACACCATTATCGGCTCGCTGTTTATGCTAGCCGGCTTCGTGTATTTGTACTTGCAGACTGGCCCGGCCGCTGGCTCGCTCGCCGCGCATTCGTCCGATATTCAGGCCTTTTACAACCTGAAGCTCAGCGCCTCGGAGCAGTCATGGCTGTTCTGGCTGGTGTTTGCCGCTTTCGCGGTGAAGATGCCGATTTTTCCTTTCCACACCTGGCAGCCCGATACTTACACCGAGGCTCCGGCCCCAGCCACGATGCTCCTTTCAGGTATCATGCTCAAGATGGGCATCTACGGCTGCCTGCGTTGGCTGCTGCCCGTGGTGCCGCTTGGCGTCACGCAGTGGCAGCAGGTGGTCATGGTGCTGGCCATTATCGGCATTATCTACGGCGCCATTATCGCCATTCGCCAGCGCGATATGAAGCGCCTCATCGCCTACTCGTCGCTCTCGCACGTGGGCTTGATGATTGCCGGCGTGTTCTCGCTCAAAGCCATCGGCCTGCAGGGCGCAGTGGTGCAAATGCTGGCTCACGGCGTGAACGTGGTAGGCATGTTTCTGGTAGCCGACGCCATCGAGCGCCGCACTGGCACCCGCGACTTGGCCGACCTCGGCGGCCTCACGCGCCGCACGCCGCTGCTCTCAGTTTGCTTTTTGGTGATGCTGCTGAGCACGGTTGCCCTACCCCTCACGGGCGGCTTCGTAGGTGAATTTCTGCTGCTGGCGGGTGTGTACGAGTTCAATATGTGGGCAGGTGCGGTAGCCGGTCTCACTATTATTTTCTCGGCCGTGTACCTGCTGCGCATGTACCAGCGCGCCATGCTGGGTCCCGACTCGGCGTATTCTGATACCATTACTGACCTTACCGGGGCCGAGCTGACCATGTTTGTGCCGCTCATTGCGTTGGTATTCTGGCTGGGCTTGTTTCCCGGCACGTTCCTGCATCTATCCGAGCCCGCTATCAGCAGCATTCTGACGGCCGTGGGCCGCTAAAACTCTCAGTGTCATGCTGACGGAAAGGCCTTCTTATCACGGCTGCTCTCGTCAGGTTTTCTAAAACATGCGGCGCGAGCGTGATAAGATGCTTCGCAAGCTCAGCATGACAGGTGTACTTCTATGCTCCCTATCGTTCTCCTCTCCGCCTTCGGCATCATCAACCTGTTCTTAGGCTTCCTGCGCTCCAACCGGGTGCTATTGCCCTTTGCACTGGCGGTACTGGCCTTTGTATTTGGCGTCAATCTGCTCGACTGGAACCACGCGGGTAGCCTCACGGGGCTATACGAGTCGCCCTACGTGGCCCAGATGTTTACCGTTGATAACTACTCGGTAGCCTTCAGTGGCATTGTACTGCTCACGGCGCTGGTGTTGCTGCCCTTCTCGGGTTCCTACGTGGCGGCTGGCGAGCCTAACCTGGCCGAGTACTACTCATTGCTGCTGTTTTCGCTGGTCGGGGCCATGATGATGGTGGGCTACAACCACCTCATCATGCTCTTTGTGGGCATTGAAATCTTAAGTATCAGCATGTATTGCCTAGCAGGCTCCGACAAGCGCAACGTGCGCTCCAACGAAGCAGCTCTCAAATACTTTCTGCAGGGCGCCTTTGCTACTGGTATTCTGTTGTTCGGTATCGCGCTAGTATACGGGGCTACGGGCACGTTCCAGCTCAGCGAGTTGGCTACTGCCATCGCCACCCCTGCCAATGCTAGCCTCCAGCCCATGCTGTATGTGGGTGTGCTAATGATGGTTATCGGCATCGGCTTCAAAGTGTCGGCCGCGCCGTTCCACTTCTGGACGCCCGATGTGTACGAGGGTACGCCTACCTTCTTTACCGCCTTCATGAGCACGGTGGTAAAAACGGCGGGCTTCGCAGCATTCCTCAAGTTGCTGGTGGTGGCCCTGCCCGGCACGAGTGCCGTGTGGCTGCCCACTATTGTGGCCATGTGCGTACTCACGTTGTTGCTCGGTAACGTGGGCGCGGCCGTGCAAACCAGCGCCAAGCGCATGCTCGCTTACTCCAGCGTAAGCCACGCAGGCTACCTGCTATTGGGCCTCATAGCCGGCCGCGGCCAGCTAAGCGGCGCGGCGGCGCAGGGGATTTTCTTCTACAGCTTGGCTTACTCCATCGCCACGGTATCGGCGTTCGGCGTGCTCAAACTGGTGTCGGACCAGCGCCAGCGCGAAGACTATGTGGGCTTAGCTGGCCTAGCGCGCACCAATCCGCTGCTGGCTTTTTCGATGACGGTATCTATGCTTTCGCTGGGCGGCATTCCGCTCACGGGCGGCTTTTTTGGTAAGTTCTTCATCTTTATGGCCGTGGCCGGGCAAGGTTACATCTGGCTGGTAGTATTTGCAGTGCTGATGAGCATGGTGGGTATTTACTACTACCTGCGGCCGGTTATCGCCATGTACATGCGCCCGGCCGAGCCTGGCAGCGACGCGCCTATCGTAGTTGATAGTTTCCAGTCGGTCATGCTAGTAATACTAGCCATTATGACGCTGGTCCTGGGCATCCTACCTGGCTTCCTGAGCGGGGTACTGTAACGATGCAACTAGCTTAATACCTCCACAAAAAG
>CAZZDR010000042.1:3604-18129 GCA_964652535.1 uncultured Hymenobacter sp.
TCTTTTAAGCAGCTGATGCCGGCTGCCCTTGCTGTTCCTGAATAGCGGGGGGGGTAGGGTTGTATTGGGCGGTGGCCGTAGCGTGCTCGGCGGCGCGCTTGCCCTTATCGTCCTTCATATCGCGGCGGTTGAAGGGTCGGATAATCAGGCGCAACGCTTGGTCGGAGCTAAAATAGCTGAAGGCCCAGTCCACGAGCGCCACCACTTTGTTGCGGAAGCCCACCAGCAGAATGAGGTGGATAAATAGCCACGCCAACCAGCCCAAAAAGCCCTTGAAGTGCACGCCATTGGGCATGTCTACTACCGCTTTGTTGCGACTAATGATGGCCATCACGCCTTTGTTAAGGTAGTTGAACTCCTTGGGCGTTTCGCCCCGCAGCAGGCGCTGCAGGTTTTCGCCTAGCAGGTCGGCTTGCTGCTGCGCTACCGGGGCCAGCATGGGTAGGCCTTTGGGCATTTCCTCGGTCACCATATTGGCCACGTCACCGATGGCGAAAATATTAGTGTGGCCCTGCAGCTGGTTCCAGCGGTTCACGTTCAGGCGCTTGTTGCGAGTCACGACTTCATCGGGCAGGCCGGGTAGGGCCGCGCCATTGACGCCAGCTGCCCACACCATGTTCTCGGTTGGAATAAACTCGGTATCGGAGTAATAGGCTCGGCCGTCTTCGAAGCGCTTGATGGCCGTGTTGAGCCGCACCTGCACACCCAACTCATCTACATAGCGCTTGGCATCATTCTGCGAAGCTTTCGACATGGGCCCGAGCAGCGCGGGCCCTGCCTCTACCAGGAAAATCTGCATTTTCTGCAAGTCGAGCTCGGGGTAGTCTTTGGGCAGCACGTGCTTGCGCATTTCGGCCAGCGAGCCGCTGATTTCGACGCCCGTAGGGCCGCCGCCTACCACCACGATATTGAGCAGCGCCTGTTTTTTTTCGGGGTCGGTTTCGAGCAAGGCCTGCTCGAAATTCTGAAAAATAAAGCTCCGCAGGTTCAGTGCATTCGGGATGCTCTTGATTTGCATCGCGTTTTTCTCGATGCTCTCGATGCCAAAGAAGTTGGTGAGCGAGCCGGTAGCCACCACGAGGTAGTCGTAGTGAATGTCGCCCACGGTCGTTTGCACGGTGTTGGTGGCGGGCACTACGCCACGCACATCGGCCATGCGGTAAAAGAAATTCTTTTGGCCCGCGAAAATTTTGCGGACGGGGTAGGCGATGCTGTCGGCTTCGAGCGCGCCGGTAGCTACCTGGTAGAGCAGCGGCTGAAAGTTATGGTAGTTGTTGCGGTCTACCATCACCACCTGCACGGGAGCATCGGCCAGGGCCTGGGCCAGCCGGAGGCCGCCAAAGCCACAGCCCACTATCACCACCCGTGGGTGCGCCGAAACGGGAAGATTCGTATCCATATAAAAAGCAAAAGGTGGCAATTGACTGCCACCTTTACTTTACCTTGAAAACCGAGCTGGGGTTATGCTAATAAGCTGGCTAGCATTTAGTAATCAACGCCTTCTTTTTTCTTAAACTCGCCATTCTTGACTTGTTTGACAAGTTGCAGCCAGCTAAAGGGGTTCAGCAATGGGTTGTTGCTGTAGGGGTTGGGGGCCGTGCCCATGCGCCGGTCCAGGTTGTACTGCTGCTGCGACATGGTCTGCCGGTAGTTGGCCGTGGGCCCCATCGGCTGAGAGTTAAAAATCTTGCGCATGAGCTCCTCGTTGAGGTTGTCGGCGGCAGCGGTGCCTTTTTCATTCGGCAGCTTCAGCGACAAAAATGCGCGTTTAAACTCCTTTTCGGTGGCGTAGGGGAAGATGCGCACCTCGGGCAGTACCGTGGCATCTTCGAGCAGGGAGATGATAACCGAGTAGCTCTGGCGCTGGTAGTCGGCCGGAATCACGATGGTCTGGTTGCGGTAGCCGAGCGAGCGAAACACGATGCTGTCGCCGGCCAGCACGGGCATCGAGAAATAGCCGTAGGCGTTGGAGGTGGTGCCGCGGCCGGCCTTGGGCACGTACACCGACGCACCGGGCACGCCCAGCAGGCTGTCGCCGCTAGCCACAATGCCCGTAAACTGCACCACCCGGCGTTTGCCCTGGGCCCAGGCGTGGGGCGCAGCCAGCAGCCCGGTGAAGAGTATCAGGCTGAGCAGCAAAAGGAAACGACGACTGTTCACAGGGGTAGGGAGAGATGGGAGGATGCGTTAACAAATATACGAACCTGCCCGGCCGGGCGGTCGTACTTTTGCCCAGCGGAGCCGAGGCTGGCTTAGCCACTCACAACGGCAGATGCGCGTAAAACATTTTTCGGTTGCATTCGGGCAGCAGCTTTTTAAAGCCCTTGGCGATGAAAGCCGCGTGCGCCTGCTGCATTTGCTGTGGCGCAACCAGGAAATGGTGGTCGGCGACCTCGAGCAGGTGCTCGATTTCACCCAAACCAAAACCTCGCGGCAGCTGGCATACTTGAAGAACGCAGGCCTGGTGAGCGTGCGCCGCCTCGATAACTGGATGTTCTATTTCCTACGCGACGAAACGGCCGATTTGCTGCCGCAAATCCTGGGTTGGATGGAGCGCGACCCGCAGCTTATGCGCGACCAGCAGATTTACCAAACCCTGTGGAACAACCGCGAGCTGGCCGCCTACAAAATTCAGAACCGCCGCTGGCTACCGCCGGCGTGAAATTGCTATTGCGAGGAGAAATTCCGTAGCAATAACTACCCCCTATTTACTTAGTTTTTTATGTCTGACCGCCGCTTATTCGTTTGCACCAATCAAAAGTCCGGCGTCGGCGACGACGTGGCTAAAGCGCTCAAAAAGGAATTGAAAGCGCAAGGCCTGAAATCGGTGGTGCTGAACGGTGAGAAAGTGCACACCCAAGTGCAAACCTGCAACTGCCTCGACCGCTGCAAACACTGCAAAAAGGGCTCCGGCGCTGCCGTAGTGCTGTATCCGGACGATGTGTACTTTAATAGCGTGCAGCCCAAAGACGCCTCGCGCCTAGTGCAGGAGCTGGCCGCCAGCCTGGGGCTCTGAGCCTAACTCCCTACCCCCCTCCTAGCGCATGAAAACCTATCGCCACCTGTTTTTTGACCTCGACCACACGCTGTGGGACTTCGAAACCAACGCCCACGAAACGCTGGAGCAGCTCTTTGCGGACTATGACCTGGCCCGGCACGGGCTCTTCACGTTTGCCGAGTTCAGCCAGCGCTACAGCGAGGTAAACCACGCGCTGTGGCGCCTCTACCAAAGCAACAAGGTGACGCAGAAGCAATTGCGCGAGGTGCGCTTTGTGCGCACCCTCACCCGCCTGGGCGTGGCCGAGGCCGATGTGCCGGCCGATATTTCGGCGCGGTTTACGGATATCTTGCCGCACAAGGCAGCCGTTTTTCCGCACACCCACGAGGTGCTCACGTACCTGAAAAACAAGGGCTACCGGCTGCACCTCATCACCAATGGTTTTGAGGATGTGCAGGCCATCAAGCTGGTTTCGTCGGGCCTCACACCTTATTTTGAGGAAGTTATCACCTCCGAGCACAGCGGCCACCTCAAGCCCGACCCGCGCATGTTTGCCCACGCGCTGGCCCGCACCGGCGCCACCGCCGCCGAGAGCCTGATGGTGGGTGACAACCTCGAATGCGACGTGCTGGGCGCCTACAACGCCGGCATCGACCAAGTGTATTTCAACCCCGACAAGCGTCGGCACTTCGCTCAAACCACTTACGAAATCAGTAGCCTGGCCGAACTGCGCGACTTTTTGTAGCATACGCTTTAGCGTGTGCGTAGCCGCCACCCGACCTTATTACCGATGCTAACCCGCACACGCTAACGCGTATGCTACATTTCTCCTACCCATGTCCAACGCCTTTTTCCGCGTCCCTACCCCCCTCAACGAGCCTGTAAAAGGCTACGCGCCCGGCTCTAAGGAGCGCGCCGAGCTGGTTCAAGAACTGAAGCGCATCAAGCAAGTGGAGCGCGATATCCCGATGCACATTGGGGGCCAGGAAGTGCGCACCGGTCGCACGCTGCCCATCGCGCCGCCCCACGACCACCAGCACGTGCTGGGCCACTTTCACGAGGGTGATGCCAGCCACGTACACCAGGCCATCGACGCGGCGCTAGCCGCCCGCACCGCCTGGGCGGGCCTGCCCTGGGAAGAGCGCGCCGCCATTTTCTTGAAAGCAGCCGAGCTACTGGCCGGCCCTTACCGCGCCCGCCTCAACGCGGCTACCATGCTAGGCCAGAGCAAGAACGCTTTCCAGGCCGAGATTGACGCGGCGTGCGAGCTCATCGACTTTCTGCGTTTCAACGTGCACTTTGCGCAGGAAATCTACCGCCAGCAGCCCGAGTCGTCGCCCGGCATGTGGAACCGCTTGGAACACCGCCCGCTCGAAGGCTTCGTGTTTGCGCTCACGCCGTTCAACTTCACGTCTATCGCCGCCAACCTGCCCGTGTCGGCTGCCCTCATGGGCAACGTGACGGTGTGGAAACCCGCCTACCCGCAAATCTACTCGGCCCAAGTACTGATGGAGCTCTTCATCGAAGCGGGCGTGCCGGCGGGCGTTATCAACCTCATTTACGTGGATGGCCCGGTGGCCGGCGACGTTATCTTCAAGCACCGCGACTTTGCGGGCATCCACTTCACGGGTTCGACCAAGGTGTTCCAGACCATCTGGGGCGAAATCGGGCAGAATATCCACCGCTACAAGTCGTACCCCCGCATTGTGGGCGAAACCGGCGGCAAGGACTTCATCCTGGCGCACCCCTCGGCCCACGCCAAGGCGGTGGCCACGGGTATCTCGCGCGGCGCGTTTGAGTACCAGGGCCAGAAGTGCTCGGCGGCCTCGCGCGTGTACCTGCCTTCCAACCTAGCCGACGAGATTTTGGGCTACGTGAAGCAAGACGTGGAGTCAATGAAAATGGGTGACGTCGAGGACTTTACTAACTTCATCAACGCCGTGATTACCGAAGCCAGCTTCGATAAGCTCGCTAAGTACATCGACGAGGCCAAGGCCAGCCCCGACGCCGAAATCGTGGTGGGCGGCCACTGCGACAAGTCGAAAGGCTATTTTGTGCAGCCTACTGTTATTCTGGCCAAAGACCCCAAGTATACCACGATGTGCGACGAGCTATTTGGCCCCGTCGTAACGGTGTATGTGTACGACGCCAACGAGTTTGAGCAAGTGCTGGAGCTGGTGGACTCGACCTCGCCCTATGCCCTCACCGGTGCCATTTTCTCGCAAGACCGCTACGCCATCGACCTGGCTAGCAAGAAGCTGGTGAACGCGGCCGGCAACTTCTACATCAACGACAAACCTACCGGCGCCGTGGTGGGCCAGCAGCCTTTTGGCGGCGCTCGCGCCTCGGGCACCAACGACAAGGCCGGCTCGCTGCTCAATTTGCAGCGCTGGGTGTCGCCGCGCGCCATCAAGGAAACGTTTAACCCGCCCGTCGAGTATCCCTACCCCTTCATGGGAGCCGAACCTAAGGAAGATTTGAACCTCGACAAGGGTGGCTTTTAATTAGTAAGAACACCAAAAGACGACAGCTGCGCATGACGTGCGTTTTGTAGTTGCCTAACGCGAAAACAAAACGCACGCTACCGACTTATACCGCAGTCAAGACCAACGGGCGGCTTCTCTGACGAGGAGCCGCCCGTTGATTTTCAGCTACTTGTCTTAGAATTTGGGATTTCCTAAATTCCTCACTTACCTTTGTGCCATCAATTCCTCTTGCCAGAAGGATTGTTTTTATACAGAGGCGTGGAGAGACAGGCTCGACGAAACGCCGGCAACCCCCAGCTACTTGCTGGAACGGTGCCAAGTCCTGACCATATAAAAACAAGTTGCCGTGTGCTGCTCTATTAATCTCCGCTTTACGACCACTTCACTTGCTGCCCTACAGCATGGGTGTTGTTGTATGTCTGACGCTGGCCGAATGTGCTCGGAAGCGATGCGGAGCTGTTAATTCTGCCTAACGCAGTCGCAACCAACCGGCTACCTTATCATTCGGGTTTTCAACGCGCCCCTGGTCACTGAGACTTGGCCACCGTGCTTTCGCCTATCGGCTTGGCTTCTATACGGCCAGCCCGACGACGGAAAATCCCTACCCCCTCTTTTCTCATGGATAGTACGCTTGCGGCCCAGGTCAACGACCTGCGCCAAGAACTGGCCGGGCACTCCGCGCTGGAAATTATACGGGCCGTGACGGAGCGCTTTCCTGGCCGGGTGTCGTTTTCGACTTCTTTCGGCATCGAAGACCAGGCGCTGAGCCACCTCATTTTTGCCAATGAGCTGCCCGTGCGGGTATTTACGCTCGACACGGCCCGCAATTTCCAAGAGACTTATTCGACTTGGAATAAGACGCTGCTGCGCTACGGCCAGCCCATTGAGTCCTTCGCCCCAATTGGCGCCAGCATCGAAGCCCTGGTGACCAAAAAAGGTCCTAACAGTTTCTACGAGAGCATTGAAAACCGCAAGGAGTGCTGCTACATCCGCAAGGTGGAGCCGCTGGCCCGGGCGCTGGCTGGTACGCACATCTGGCTCACCGGCATTCGGGCCGAGCAGTCGGCCAACCGCCAGCACATGCACCCCGTGGAGTGGGATGCCGGCCACCAGCTCATCAAGGTGCACCCGCTGTTTGAGTGGACCTGGGAGGAAACGGTAGCCTTCACGCAGCAGCACGGGGTGCCTACCAACCCGCTGCACCAGCAGGGCTTCGTAAGCATTGGCTGCGCGCCCTGCACCCGGGCTATCAAGCCGGGCGAGGATTTTCGGGCGGGCCGCTGGTGGTGGGAAAATGCCGATGCCAAAGAGTGCGGCCTCCACACGACTGCCCACCAAGGCCTCGACCCGGTGGTGGAGCCGCTGCCGGACTCGCAAGGATAAACGAATTACATAACAGACAGGAGATTATACCTACATCATGGATTATTTAGATAGATTAGAAGCCGAAGCCATTCACATTATGCGCGAAGTGGCGGGCCAGTTTGAGCGGCCGGCGCTGCTGTTCTCGGGCGGCAAAGACTCGATTGCGCTCACGCGGCTAGCCGAAAAGGCCTTCCGGCCCGGTAAGTTTCCGTTTCCGCTGGTGCACATCGACACGGGCCACAACTTCCAGGAAATCATCGACTACCGCGACAAGCTGGCGGCTTCGCTAGGCGAAAAGCTGATTGTGCGCAAGGTGGAGGACACTATTCGGGAGCGCGGCTTGCGCGAGCCGGGTGGCAAATACCCAAGCCGCAACCCGCTGCAAACGTACACGTTGCTTGACGTGATTGAGGAGTTTGAGTTTGATGCGTGCATTGGGGGCGCACGGCGCGACGAAGAGAAGGCCCGCGCCAAAGAGCGTATTTTCTCGGTGCGCGACGAGTTTGGGCAATGGGACCCCAAGCGCCAACGCCCCGAGCTGTGGAACATCTACAACGGCCGCATCCAGAAGGGCGAAAACGTGCGCGTATTCCCCATTTCGAACTGGACCGAGCTGGATGTGTGGAACTACATTCAGCGCGAAAAAATCGAGCTGCCCGAAATCTATTTCTCGCACGAGCGCCAGTGCGTGGTGCTGCCTAGCGGCCAATTATTGGGCCTGAGCGAGCACCTCAACCTGGACGAAACCGACGAAATCGTGAACCGCCGTGTGCGCTTCCGCACCGTGGGCGACTCGACCTGTACCGCTGCCGTGGAAAGCGATGCCTCGTCTATCGACGACATCATTCAAGACTTATTGCTGGCCAAGGTGAGCGAGCGCGGCGCCACCCGCCTCGACGATAATCTGTCGGAAACCGGCATGGAAGACCGCAAGCGCAACGGCTATTTTTAAGGATGTGGGAGATGTGTTGCCTGTGGAAATGTGGGAAGTAAGGCCAAGTAAATCCGTGTTGCTATGGCTTTTAAGTTCATCCCTACCCCCCAATACATCTATAAATTTTTCACACCTACCCATTTACCACATCCTGTACCTTAAGACTATGGATATTCTCCGATTTATCACTTGCGGCAGCGTCGACGACGGCAAGAGCACGCTTATTGGCCGCTTGCTGTACGACAGCGACTCAGTATCGCTGGACGTGCTGGCGACGCTCGAAAAGAAGCGCTCGGCCACCAACAGCACCGACGTAGACCTGGCGCTGCTTACCGACGGCCTCAAGGCTGAGCGCGAGCAGGGCATCACCATCGACGTGGCGCACAAGTACTTCACTACCCCCCGCCGCAAGTTTATTATTACCGATGCGCCGGGCCACGTGCAGTATACGCGCAACATGGTGACCGGCGCGAGCAACGCCGACCTGGCCATTGTACTGGTAGATGCCCGCCAGGGCGTGATTGAGCAGACGCGCCGCCACACGCTACTAGCGTCGCTGCTGGGCATCAAGCACTTTGTGCTGGCCGTGAATAAGCTGGATTTGGTAGGCTACGACGAAGCTGTTTTTCAAAAGATTGTGCGCGACTACGACGCCATTGCGCAGCAGCTGAAGCTAGCCCACGTGGTAGCCATTCCGCTGAGCGCGCTGCAAGGCGACAACGTGGTGAAGCGCTCGCAGCACATCAGCTGGTACCAGGGCCCGAGCCTGCTCGAGCACCTCGAAAGCGTGCCCGTGCCGGCCGATGCCAACCCCAACGAGCCGCGCTTTCAAGTGCAGTACGTCATTCGGCCCCAAACCGAGGAGTTGCCCGACTACCGGGGCTACGCCGGCCGCGTGCAGAGTGGCACATACCGAGTCGGCGACAAGGTGCGCATCTGGCCGTCGGGCCTCGAAACAGTTATTGATGTTATCGAACTTAACCAACGGGCGGTAGCCTCGGCCACCGCGCCCCAGGGCGTAGTACTGAGCCTGCGCGACGACATAGATGTGAGCCGCGGCGACACCATCGTGCCCCTTACTGCCCACCTAACGGTAGTGCGCGAGCTAGAGGCGACCCTATGCTGGATGGACGAGCGCCCCCTGCGCGCCGGCCGCAAGCTGCTGCTGCAGCACCACGCCGCCGTGGTGAAGGCGTCGGTAACGACCATTTTGCAAAAGACTAACATCGAAACCTTTGAGAGCCAAGGCACTGACGAAGCCAAGCTCAACGACATCGTGCGGGTGCGCCTGAAAACGGCCCTACCCCTGGCAGCCGATGAGTATCGCCGTAACCGCGTCACGGGAGCCTTCATCTTGGTGGATGAGCAAACTGGCGCGACCCTCGCCGCCGGCCTCGTGGCTGCCACCGACCCCGAGTATTTCACGCAGGAAGTACCGGTGGAACCCGCTTTTTCTATCTAATCTCTGATGCCCACGCTCCCTACCCTCCCGCCCGCGCTCGACGAGGCAACTTTGCAGCAGCTTACGGCTGGCCTGACTTCGCAGCAGCTGGTGTGGCTGAGTGGCTACCTCTATGGCCAGGCTGCGCAAGGCACGGCTAGCCCCAGCGCAGTGCCCGCCGTGGCGGCCGCCGCTGCGCCAGCCGTGGCCCCCGCCACCCAGAAAATCACGATTCTCTACGGCTCACACACGGGCAACGGCAAGAAAATAGCCGAGCAAGCTGCTGCGGCCGCCACCACCCGGGGCTTGGCTGCTGTGGTGCGCGACATGAACGACTACTCGCCCCGGCAACTGGCGCAGGAGCAAAACCTGCTCGTGGTAGTGAGCACCCACGGCGAAGGCGACCCGCCCATCAGCGCCGAGGAGCTGCACCAGTTCATTAACGGCTCGCGGGCGCCTAAGCTGCCCAACCTGCGCTATGCCGTACTGGCGCTGGGCGACAAAAGCTACCTGCACTACTGCCAAACGGGTAAGGACTTTGACCAAAAACTAGCCGAGTTGGGCGGTACCCGTCTGCTCGACCGTGTGGATGCCGATGTGGCCTTCAAGGCGCCCGCCACGCAGTGGATAGAAGCGGTGCTCGACATTTTGGCGGGCCCAGCCACTGCCCCGGCGGCCGGTGCTAGTGTGGCTGGTGCTGGTGTAGCTGTGGCTAGCCCAGCGGTGGTGGTGCAGGAAGCTGCCCCGACCGAAACGGAGTATACCCACGAAAACCCCTGGCCCGCGAAAGTGCTCGAAAGCATTCAGTTGAACGGCCGGGGCTCGGACAAGGAAACTTACCACATCGAGCTAGACCTGGCGGGCGCGGGCCTGCACTACGAGCCCGGCGACGCGCTGGCGGTGGTGCCCCTCAACCACAACCCGCTGGTAGAAGAGGTATTGCGGGCGGCGCGCCTCAGCGATACGGCCTCGGTGCAGCTCGGCGACGAAAGCCTACCCCTAGCCGCCGCGCTAGCCAGCCGACGCGAGCTGACGGTGCTCACCCGCGATGTGCTGGAACGCTACGCCGCCCTGGCCCCGCACCCCGAGCTGCACGGCCTGCTGGCCGACTCGGCCCGCCTACAACCCTACCTCTACGGCCGCGATGTGGCCGACTTACTCACCGATTTCCCAACCGACCAGCTCACGGCGCAGGCCCTGGCCGACACACTACGGCCGCTGCCCAGCCGCGCCTACTCTATTGCCAGCAGCCTGCTGGCCCACCCTGAGGAGGTACACCTCACGGTGGGGGCCGTGCGCTACGAGGCCCACGGCCGCCAGAAGCACGGCGTGTGCTCGTCCTTCTTGGCCGACCGCGTGGCGGTGGGCGACGAGGCGCAGGTATACGTGCAGCAGAATGCGTACTTCCGCCTACCCCCCACCGGCGACACCGATATTATTATGGTGGGCGCGGGCACGGGCGTGGCGCCATTTCGGGCTTTTGTGGAAGAGCGCGTAGAGCTAGGCAACACCGGCCGCAACTGGTTGCTGTTTGGTAACCCTCACTTTACCACCGACTTTCTATACCAGGCTGAGTGGCAGCAGCACCTCAAGCGCGGCGGGCTAGCCAAACTCGATGTGGCTTTTTCGCGCGACCAGGCCGAGAAAGTGTACGTGCAAGACCGCCTGCTCGAAAACAGCCGCGACGTGTTTGGCTGGCTCGAAAACGGCGCACACTTCTATGTGTGCGGCGACAAGGACCGACTGGGCAGTGCCGTACAAACGGCCCTTACCCAAGTGGTGCAGAAAGAAGCGGGCCTGTCGGCCGAAGACGCCGCGGCCTACGTGAAAACCTTGCGCAAGCAGCGCCGCTACCTGGAAGATGTGTATTAATCAGGAAGCGGGGCCTACCCCCGCCCGTTGTTGAACCGGCACGGCAATCGTGCAACGACGCGCGGGCGCAAGCCCCGCTCCCTACCCTCTCTTACCTCATGAACGCTTTCTTCCTTCTGAAAATACTTGCCGCTGCCGGTCCTGCTGGATGCTGTTGTTGATGCCGGCCCGGAGTTAGGTACGCTTTTCCCGCGGCCGGCTTTCCCTCCGACTTGAGCTCTCAGCTCGCATCAAACAACTCGTTTTCTGGCAGTTATTTTCTGAATGAAACCTATTTATTCTTCTTTTATTCTGGCGCCGGCCCTGCTGCTGGCGAGTGCAACGGCCGCCCTGGCTCAGACCGAGCTCATTGCCATCAGTGGCCTGGTGCGCGAAAAAGGCACTCAGGAGGCGCTGCCCGGCGTGAGTATCAGCGTGAAAGGCGCCAGCGTGGGCACCCAAAGCGACGGCGACGGTAAGTTTGCTTTCAAGGCTAAGCTGCGCTACCCGTTTGTCCTGGTTTTCAATGCGCTGGGCCACGACCCGCAAGAGCTGGAAATTGTGAGCGCCTCGCAGCCCATTTCGGTGACGCTGGATGCCAAGAACGTGCTCACCAGCGAGGTGGTGGTGTCGGCGTCGCGGGTCGAGGAAAGCCGACTGAAGTCGCCGGTGGCCATTGAGAAGCTCGACATCCGGGCCATCAAGGAAACGCCGGCGCCGAGCTTCTACGACGCGCTCGAAAACGTGAAGGGCGTGCAGATGCTCACCAGCAGCCTCACGTTTAAAGTACCGAATACCAGAGGATTCAACGTGCCTAATAACTTCCGCTTTATGCAGCTCGTGGATGGCGTAGACATGCAGGCCGCTACGCTGGGCGTGCCGCTGGGCAACGCTATCGGACCAACTGAACTGGATATTGCCAGCGTGGAAATTACGCCTGGCGCGGCCTCGGCCCTGTATGGCATGAACGCCATCAACGGCCTGGCCAACCTCACTACTAAAAGCCCCTACACCTACCAGGGCTTGAGCGTGTACCAAAAAATCGGCGTCAACCACGTCGATGGCATCGACCGCAAGCCGAGCGTGCTTACCGAAACGGCCATCCGTTGGGCGCAGACTTTTGGCACCGACAGCCGCTGGGCCTATAAGGTGAACCTGGACTACCTGCGCGGCACCGACTGGCTCTCGAATACCCAGAACGACCAGAATCCGCAGGGGCTCTCGACCTCTAACCCGGCTTTTCCGGAGCTGGCAGGCACCGCTAACCCGGCCGCCGACCTATGGAACCGCTACGGTGATGACACCAATTCGTCACTGTCCATCACGATTCCCTACCAGGGTAGAAACCAGGCGTTTACTGTGACGCGCACGGGCTACTACGAGAAGGACCTGGTGAACCCCATCGTGCGCAACATCAAGGCCGACGCTAGCCTCTACTACAAGCTGACCGATAAGCTGGAGGTAAGCTACAACTACCGCTTTGGCCTGATGGACGGCGTATTTCAGCGCGGCAACAAGATTCAGCTCGACGGCGTGACGGTGCAAAACCACAAGCTGGAGCTCAAGGGCAACGACTTTGTGGTGCGCGCCTATACACTGCTGGAGAACACGGGCAACTCGTACAACCTCAACCCCTTGGCCCTGAACCTGGACCTGCAAAACGGCTCGAATGCCGTGTGGGGCGGCAAGTTCACTACTGCCTTGCAAAACCAGCTGAATGCAGGGGTAGGGCTGCCCGCAGCCATGACCGCGGCCCGCGCGGCCGCCGACGCCGGCCGCGCCGAGCCAGGCACCCAGGCTTTCAATGACTTGAAGGCTCAAATTATCGGCACTAACAACTGGGACAGCGGCGTGAACGTGAAGGGCGCGCCCATTCCGGGCGGGGCGGCGCTGTCGCAGCACAGCCGCACCTACCACACCGAGGGCGTGTGGAATCTGGGGCCGCGCATCCCCTTTATGGATGTGCTGGTGGGGGCCGATGCCCGTGTGTACCAGATTATTCCGGACGGCAACAATTTTGTGGACTTTAGCCGGCCGCTGGCCGAGCGCAGCCAGCCAGGTGGCGACTATGTGTACTACAAGAAGTTTGGCGCGTTTGCGCAGGGTAGCAAGCTGCTGCTCGACGACAAGCTGAAGCTGACTGCCTCGGTACGCGTAGATTACAATCCCGAGTTCACGGCTAAGGTAAACCCACGCCTGGCGGCCGTGTATACGCTAGCCGATAAGCACAACTTCCGCGCTTCGTACCAGAATGGCTGGCGCTTTCCGTCTTTGTTTGAGGCCCTGTCCTTCGTGAACAACGGCAACGTGCGCCGCGTGGGCGGCCTGGCCCGCGTGAACGAAGGCCTGAATTACCTACAGAACTCTTACACCCGCGCCTCGATTGACCAGTTTAACGCGGCCGTGAACGCCTACGTGGCGGCCAACGCTGGCAGCACCGCCGCCCAGGCCGCCGTGCTGCCCCAAAACAGCCGCCTGCTGCAAGTAGCCAACCTGGCTACCGAGCAGCCCGAGCAAATCAACGCCTTTGAGGTAGGCTACCGCAGCGTACTGCTCGACAACAAGTTGTCTATCGATGCCGACGCGTATTACAACGTGTACTCCGGCTTTTTGGGGCAGGTAGAAGTGAGCGTGCCCAAGGATGGCAGCGGCAACCAGGTGACCGTGGGCACCGACGCCGCCGCGCTAGCCGCGCTGCGCACCAACCGCGACGCCCGCCAGGACCGCTACCGCGTGTACACCAACTCGCGCCAGAACTACCGCAGCTACGGCTCCACGCTGGGCCTGACGTACAACTTCGCGGGCAAATTCACGGCGGGCGGCAACGTCAATTACAACGCGCTTTCGGCCAATAGCGAAACTGATGTGTTCGTGACCGGGTTTAATACCCCGAAGTGGGCCGGTAGTGCCTCGTTTGGCAACCGCGAAATTGTCCACAACCTGGGCTTTAACGTGGTGTACCACTGGCAAACGTCCTTCTACTGGGAAAGCCCGCTGGCCAACGGCCAAGTACCGGCCTACGCCAACCTCGACGCCCAAGTAAACCTGCGCGTGCCCAGCCTGAAATCAACCATCAAACTTGGCGGCACCAACATTTTTGACCGCCGCTACTACCAGTACGCGGCTGGCCCCACCATCGGGGCGCTCTACTACGCCAGCATCACCTTCGACGCCACCGTGCTACACTAATATGTAGCGTGGACTCTGCGAGTCTGCGCGTTGAACAACTCTCCCACACGCGGACTTGCAGAGTCCACGCTATATCCTTTGCCATGTCTTCTATCCTAGCCCCTACCCCCGCCTCCCACTCCGAAGTTGAGCACGTGAAAGTGGCCAGCCGCTACCTGCGCGGCACCATTGTCGAGAGCCTCAATAACCGCCTGACCGGCGCCCTGAACCCCGACGACACGCACCTCATCAAGTTTCACGGCTCGTACCAGCAAACCGACC
>CAZZDR010000043.1:0-18099 GCA_964652535.1 uncultured Hymenobacter sp.
CGAAGCAATAGAAAGTCAAGCGTTCTTCCCACCGAGCATTTAGTTTTGGGGCACCTCCATTGCTTACCACTTGTTAGGGGGGTAGGGTGCGCTGGCAGCTGCCGAGAAGGCGTATCTATTCTCCCGCTCATGGCTCCACCCCTTCACTTCCTGCTTCAGCATGGCATTCTCAGTCCGACCCAGTACTGGAAGCTGCGCCTGCTCAGTGCCATTGCGCTTGGGCCCTTGTTGGGGGTACTGTACTTGGTATTTTTAAGTTGGCGCCGGCCGCGAGCGCCTCGCGCGGTGGCTGGTCCTCCGCCCACGATGTGGGTAGACAAGCATGGCCGTCTGCTCATCCGGCGTGCGCCCCCTAAGACCTCGGCGTAGGTGGCACTAGTAGGAGCGGGACTGCATTTATTAGAGAGCTACGTGACTTTTACTTACTCATACTGGCTAGCTAAACCTAGTGGGTAACTATCGCTACTGAGCTACAACCTGGCCTTTTAGCAAGCGTAATAAAAAGCTTGAGCTAGCCAGTGTTGCTATGCCAGCGCGGCGCCGGCGGCAGCCAGGCTGCCGTGCTTTAGCAGCTGGTGCGGTTGCTGCCAGGTGGGCAGCGCCTGGCCAAGCAGGTGCCAAAAGCGAGCATTGTGCAGCCGCTCGTGCAAGTGCGTTAGCTCGTGCACCACCACATATTCGAGGCAGGCTAGTGGCCACTGGCTGAGCTCGAGGCTAAGCCAGATACGCCGGGGGCGAAGGCTGCAGGTGCCCCAGCGGGTTTTCATTTGCTTGATGCCCCAGCTTTGCGCGTGGGCTCCTACTACGGGTTCCCACTTGGCGAGCAAAGCCGGCAGCTGGGCTTGCAGCTGCGCCCGGCGCCAGCCCGCAAGAGCTAGCTGCCGCTGCGCGGGTGTGCTGCCCGCTGGTATACCCAGGCACAAGCGGCCGTCGGCCAGCACTACCTGCGTGCGGCCCGGCCGTTCCATTACCTCAAGGGGGTAGGCAATGCCTTGGTAGTAATGCATTTCGCCTGCCACATACTGCAACGTAGGAAGCGGCGCCTGCGCCAAGAAAGCCGCTTGGTGCTTCTGAATCCAGGGCAGTTTTTGGGCCACTAGCTCCCGAATGGTGGCCTCCGGCGTGTGCCAGGGGGCGGACACGCGCAGGCGGCCATCGGCCCGCCGCACCGATAGGCGCAAGCCGCGCACCTGCTTGCGCACCACTGCGATGTGCAACCCTTCGACCTGGAGCATGTGGAGCATAGTGGGCTATTGGCTGGGCCAGACAATAGCCACGGGGTAGGCTAGCACGGCGGCTCCGCAAAGATATCGGCGCCGGTGCGCCAGACAAATTCAGAATTAAGCCCTACCCTTGCCTCGCGGCCAGACTTTGCTGGCCCTACACCTGCTCCCTTTTTCGCTCTGCTTATGTGGTGGCTCTACGCATTGCTATCCGCTGTTTTTGCAGCTCTCACGGCCATTCTGGCCAAAATCGGCATCAAAGGCGTCGATTCTAACTTGGCCACGGCTATTCGCACAGTGGTTATCCTGGTGCTGGCCTGGGGCATCGTGTATTTCCGAGGCGGACTCGAGCAAGTACACTTGCTTACACGCACCAACCTGATTTTTCTGGGCCTTTCGGGCGTAGCTACGGGCTTGTCGTGGATATTCTACTTCCGGGCTTTGCAGCTGGGCAAAGTTTCGCAAGTAGCCCCAGTCGATAAGCTCAGCGTGGCTATCGCTATCGTGCTCTCAATTGTGTTTTTGGGTGAGAAACTGACTTGGCACACGGGGCTGGGTGCGGCCCTGATTATTGGTGGCACGTTGGTCTTGATTTTCTGATGGCTGCTACAGTTAAAAAAGACACTTATGCGCTCAACATTCGTGGCGGTGCTTCGGGCAAGCTCCTTTGTTAGGCCTGCGGCGCGTAGCAGGCTTTAGCGCAAAGTGCTAGCCGGTCAATTTTGCGGCTGAAGAGTCGTAATAAGCTCTTTTAGCGGCGTGGGGGTGGCTGCTAAGTCCGGTCGGACTGCCAGCACGTATACTGTTTTTGGCCCGACTACGGGGGGTAGGCGCAGTAGCCTTGGCAACACCAAGATAAGCTCAACGGTTATTTGTGGGCGTATTTTGCAGCCCTGATTTTTGCGTATTTAGTTTAAGTTTTGTTCAGTGGCTGCCGTCGACAACCCATTTGAGGTATTTTTTGACTCAGTGCCTACTGGGGCCGTGTTGTATGCTCCGGTGCTGGATGCTGCCGGCAATGTAGTTGACTTCACTTTTGCGCGCCTCAATGCCGCTGCCCAGCGCCTGCTGTGCCTACCCCCCCAACCCGCCACCACGTACCGGCAGCACTTTTTAGCTGGGCAGCCTGGTGAGGCGTTTGCCTTTTTGCGCGCCGCGTGGCAGGCGGGGGGCGCCGTGCAGCAGTGCGACTTGCCCTACCCGGCTGCGGCTCCAGGCCCAATCCTGTATTTGGAAGCCCGCCGCGTAGGCGAAACGCTGCTGGTGAGCTTGGCCGCCCCGGCTAGCGCAACCAGCCCGGCCGAGGAGCTACCCAACCAAAGTGAGCAGCAGCACCAGCAGTTGCACCAGCTACTGATGCTACTACCCGCCAATGTGGTGCTGTTTAAGGGTCCCGACCACGTATTTGAAGTGGTCAACCCATCTTACCAGCGGCTATTTCCGGGCCGGGAGCTGCTGGGCCGGTCTGTGCGGGATGCGCTGCCAGAACTAGCTGAGCAGGGCTTCTATGAGACTATGGACCGCGTCTATCAAACCGGTGAGCCTTTTCATATGCAGGAGGCCGAAGCCTGGATTGACTATGCGGGTACTGGGCAACCGACGCTTTACTACTACAGCACGTCGTTCTTTCCGTTTCGGGAGGCGCAAGAGCAGATAACCGGAATTATTAGCGTTGCTTTTGACGTGACGGCCTTGGTGGCGGCCCGCCAGCAGGTGCAGCAGTTCAACCAAAAGCTGGAGGCGCGCGTGAGCGAGCGCACTCACCAGCTTACCGAACAGCAAAACTTGCTGAGCCACATTCTGGCGCAGGCGCCGGCGGCTATTGCTACCCTCAGTGGCCCCGAGCATCGCTACACGTTTTTCAATGCGCCGTATCAGGCAATGGTGGCTGGCCGCGCGCGCGTGGGCTTGCAGGTGGCCGAGGTGGTGCCGGAGGTGGTGGAGCAAGGTTTTGTCGGCCTGCTCGACCGGGCGTATGCTACGGGCAAGCCCTTTACTGGCACTGCCACGCTACTAATGCTGCAAGACGAGGCTACCGGCCGCGCTGAGCAGCGCTACATAGACTTTACTTACCAGCCGCTATTTGACGGCCAGCAGCGCCCGCAGGGTATCCTGGTGTTTATCCTGGACGTGACGGACCGGGTGCGGGCCCGCAAGCAGGCCGAAACCCTGCAAGCAGCCATGCTGGCCGTGGTGAAGCGCCAGGGGCAGGAGCGCGAAGACGTTTTTCGGCTGTTTGAGCAGGCCCCAGCGGTCATTTGCCTGCTGCGCGAGCCCGACCACCGCATCGAGTACCTCAACCCCGCCTACCAGGCGCTGTTTCCGGACCAGGTGCTGCGGGGCCGCACGCTGGCCCAGGTGCAGCCCGAGGCCAAAGCCCTAGTGGTGTTGTTCGACGCCATCTACGACCAAGGTCAAACCCATTTTCAGAACGAGGTGCCCGTGACTGTTGCGCCGCCCGATGGTGGCCCGGCTACGCTGCACTATTTCGACTTTACGTACCAAGCCTACCGCGAAAACGACCGCATTGCGGGCGTGTTTCTCTTTGGCTTTGAGGTGACGGAGCAGGTGCTGGCCCGCCAGCAGCGCGCAGCCCAGCAAGCCGAGTTGCAGCGCATTTTTGAGCAAGCACCGGTGGCCATTGCCATCATGCGCGGCCCCAACTTGGTGATAGAGCTGGCCAATGCGGCGATGGGCAGCATCTGGGGGCGCTCGCCGGCTCAGGTATTAGGCAAGCCCTACTTCGAGGCCCTACCCGACACAGCTGGCCAAGGTTTTGAACCGCTGCTGGCGCAGGTGCTGCGCACCGGGGAGCCCCTCGCTATTACCGAAGCGCCGGTGCAGCTAGACCGGGCGCATACCGGGCAGCCTACCCTGGCCTACGTCAACTTTGTGTTTCAGCCGCTGCTAGATGCCCAGCAGCAGGCAGTAGGCCTGATTGCCATTGGCCTGGAGGTGACCGCGCAGGTGGTGGCCCGCGAGCAGGTGCACCACCTTAACCGGGAGCTGGCCGCTACCAACGGCCGCCTCACGTACACCAACACGGACCTGGACACGTTTGTGTACACGGCCTCGCACGACCTAATGGCGCCCATTACCAACATCGAGGGCCTGCTAATCGCCCTGCGCGAGCACTTGCCTGCCGAGGTGCAGCAGTCGGAGTTGGTAGCCCAAATACTAGACTTGATTCAGGATTCGGTGGCTCGCTTTCAGCAAACCATTGCCCACCTAGCCAATATTGCCCAGCTGCAGCAAGCCGAAGCGGCCGAGCCCATAGAGTTTGCTACCCTAGTAGAAGACGTACGCCTCGACTTGGCCCCGCTGCTAGCGGCCACCCACGCCAACCTGGCTGTGGACCTGGACGCGTGTGCGTCCACCGTATGGGTAGCGCCCAAAACCCTCCGCTCGGTGGTCTATAACCTGCTCAGCAATGCCATCAAGTACCACCACCCTACCCGGCTGCCGCTGGTGAGGCTGCATACGTACTGCGCCGAAGGCCACGTGGGGCTGGTGGTGCGTGACAATGGCCTGGGCCTAACGGAGCGGCAGCAGGGACAGCTATTCGGTATGTTTCGGCGCTTGCATACCCACGTTGAGGGCTCGGGGGTAGGCCTATTTATGGTCAAGCGCCTCGTCGAAAATGCCGGCGGCACCATCACCGTAGAAAGCACCTTTGATGAGGGCTCTGCCTTCACCGTCACGTTTCCCAACCTGAGCCCGGTGCCGAGCGCGGTTGGCGCTGAGCTATTTGGCCAGGTTAGTTAGTGCCTGGCGAGGGGGTAGGGAACGCTTAAAGCGCGCCCTAGTTAGCAACCGTCTTCTAAGGCGAGCAGCTCGGGAGGGAGCTGGCGCTGGAAGTGCTGCTGCAAGATGTCGTTGATTTTTTCGCGCGTCAGTGGCTTGCTTACCCAGTTATCGATGGGTAGGCCCGTGAGCCGCGACCGGTCGCGCGGGTGCGTCGAGCTCGACAAAATGATGATGACCGGCACTGGGGCCGGGGGCCGCACATAAGCTTCGAGAAACTCGATGCCGTCCATCACGGGCATGTGCACATCGAGCAAAACCAGGGAGGGCACTGGCTCAGGCTGTGCCTCGGCTAGCATAGTTAGCGCCTCCACGCCATTTTCGGCCACAATGCAGCGCTCGGCCACGCCCAGGCTGAGTAGTAGGTGCTGGTGCAAGAAGTTGGTTGTCGGGTCGTCATCGACCAAAAGCACACAGGGAAGTTTTTGCATAGCAGAAAAGAAAGAAGCGTGATGCTGCCGGGCGATTCACCCGCCAGCTAGTTGGGCAATGACACAGTGAAAGTAGCGCCTACCCCCGGCTCGCTTTGCACAGTGATGGTGCCCCCGGCGTTTTCCACAATGCGCTTGACCATGTAAAGGCCCACGCCCGTGCCCTCGACGTGGGCGTGCAGGCGCCGAAACAAGCCAAATACCTTCTGCTGCTGGGCCGCGGCTAGGCCCAGGCCATTGTCTTGCACCGCCAAGAGCGTGTGGCCATCTTGCGTAGCACAGCGCAGGTGCACTTGGGGCACCCGGTCGGGGTGGCGGTACTTGAGCGCGTTGCTCACCAGGTTGTACACCACCGAGCGCAGGTGCTGGGGCGCCAGCGAGAGGGTAGGGCAGTCCGTTAGCTCCACCAATAGCTGGGCGCCGGTGGCCTCAAACTCAGGCGCTAGGTCTAGGCGCACCGCCTCGATGGTGGCGGCCACATCCACAGCCTCGGGCCGCTCGGTGTAGGCCTGCTGCAGGTGTAAGAGGTCGGTGAGCTGGGCAATGGTGAGCTGAAAGCGCCCGATAGCGTTCTGCATCATGTTCAGCACCTTGGGCACTAGGCCAGCCTGCCGAGCCTCGGCGGGCAGCTGCTGGCGTAGTAGCAGCAGCAGGCTCTCGATGTTGCCAATCGGGGCCTTCAGGTCGTGCGAAGCCGTGTAAATAAAATTGTCCAGATCGGTATTGGCGCGCGTGAGCTGGGCGTTGGTGGCCCGCAGCGCATCGTTCATTTCGCCCAGCTGCTGGCGGGCCCGCACCTGCTCGGTTACCTCGTAGGCAAATACTGAAATGCCTACCACCATGCCCCGCTCGCGGTAGGCTTGGTAAGTGAAATTCACGTACTTCGTGAGGGGTAGGCCCGCAGCCGACGTTGTGGTCAGCTCCACCTCGTTGCCCACGTAGGGCACGCCGGTGCGGTACACCTGGTTCAGAAATGCAATAAATTTCTGCGCCTCTGGCAACACCTCGGCCAGGCTGCGGTGCTGCAGTGCCCGGCCCGGAAAGAGCTGCTCGAAGGCTTGGTTGAGGTATTCAAACTCGTACTGCGGCCCGCGCATAAATGCCACGGCGGCCGGCGTTTGCGCAAATACCTGGTAAAAGGCGTCGCGCTCCTGCACCTGGCGCCGAGCAGCCTGTAGCACTTGGGTTTGTAGCTCCTGAGCGTGCTGCTGCGCCTGGCGCTGAGCCGTCACGTCGAGGGCAAACAGCAGCACCCCGTCGATGTCGCCCTGCTCATTAAAGCGCGCCTGGTACACGCAGTTGAAATACGCATCTTCTAGTTGCCCGGTGTCGGGTCGTGCCACGCGCATCATCACCTCGTGGCCCGCGTGGGTGCGGCCTGTTTCGTACACACGCCGTAGGTGCATGGCCAACGGGTGAGCTGCTAGTTCGGGCAGTGCCTGTAGCAGCGGCCGGCCCAGCAACTGGCGCCCCGGAAACCGCTGCTGATAAGCAGGGTTCACTAGCTCATAAACCAGGTCGGGCCCTTCGAGTAAGCAAATGGCCAGCGGGGCTTGCTGAAAAGACCGTTCGAGGCGCTGGCGCTGGTACTCAGCTTCGGCGCGGGCCTGCTGGGCCACCGCTACCCCAGCTGCCACCCGCGCCTCTAGCTCCTGGTTGAGCTCCTGCACCTGCTGCTGGGTGTAGGCCAGGCGCTGGTTGTTGGCCCACAGCTCCTCATTGGTAGCGCGTAGGTGCTTGTGCAGCTTGCGTTGGTGCAGCTGCCGGCGCGTTAGCACGTGCTGGGTCACGTCGTGGCCCAGCACAGTCAGGCCCACCGTTTGGCCACCCTCCTGGTAGGGCTGAATGGTCAGGTTGAGGTACGTGGTGGCGGCGGGGCCACCGGGCGGGCCGATGGCCAGGGGCCGCTCGAAGCCCGCGTACGTTTCGCCCGTGGTATACACGCGGTCGAGCAGCCGGCGCAAGCCCTGCGCCATGGGCTGGGGTAGCTGCTCGGCTACGGGCCGCCCGGCCACCACGCGGCCCGGCAGCAGCCGCTCGTAGGCCGGGTTAAATGCGTGCAGCACATGCGTGGGCCCATGCAGCACGCAGGCAATTAAGGTAGTTTGCAAGAACACCCGGCTTAGCGTAGGGCCACCAAGCGGGCAGCTAGCGGGAGCCCCCGGCCGCGCCGGCCATTCGGTGGGGGGCAACTGGGTTAGCACCGCTACCAGCTGCTCACCTTGGCGCTGGGCCACCACGCGCCAACCTGCCCGGTCGCAGCGCAGGTCGTAGTTTCCTACCCCCTCCGCAAAGAAGCTAATGCGGCAAAAGTCGAAGAAAGCCGTTTGGCGGGGTAGCAGCGTGCATACAGTGCCCATTCCAAACTCGGGTAGCCCCAGCCACTGCTGGGCCATAGGGTTGAGGTGTCTCAGCGCAAAGTCAACTACTTCTGCTTCTTCCGGGTCGGCCCCGGTGTACACGGGGCTCAGGTGCACAATGCCGACGGCCAGGGTACTTAGTAGGGCGCTAGGAACGGCAAGCTCGGCAGAATGGGTGGGAACGGGACGAGGCATGAGCCAGCATAAGCTAAGCTACTGGGGTGCTACCAAGCTATCGATAAAAATTAAGCCAGGTAGCAGCTTGCGTAACGTGGGTGGGCAATCGGAGGGGGTAGGCTAGCGGCCCGCTGCCTAGCATGAGCGAAAGATGAATAGCCCCAACTAATCAGGGTTATCAATCAGTTGAGGTTCTGTTATAAAATAAAAATACACCAATACTGCTTCATTACCAGCGGGTATCACTACCATTTGCTCAGCTGAGGCTAGGTAAAAACGAATACTTTCCTCAACAGATAACGCTGTTTAAATTACTAGAAAACAGCCTAAAAGTTGCTGTTACTCTGCCATGGCTCGCGGCTGCTACGCAAGGGTAGCTAGCCAAGGTTTGCCGCAAACCACGCGGTATTTCTTGTGCTATGGCTAGTATGTTTTCATACTTGTTTTTGACAGTCAGTTAGTTGTCCACCGACATCAATGAGGCCAGTGGTCCAGGTTATTAAGTGCATAATGGAGAGCCTCACTGCACTTCAGAAAACACTTACTATTTTCAGATGTGGTGGACCCCGCGACTTACCTTGTCCCGAAAGGAGATTTAGGGTGGTCTATTTCCCATTATGAGAATGCCCAGCAGCTGTTACCGAGCCCAAATCGCCTGGTAAGGCGGTACGCTATACTGCTAATTGTCGGCGCAGTTAGTAGGGGTATTTTGGCCTCCTACAGGGGGTAGGGCCGCTCGTAGCGCGGGCATCTAGGTAGTGCCGCCAACCAGATAAGTCGATTGACTTTGTCCGCTAGGCGAGTTTGGTAAACTTCCGAGCGACCCGCGCCGTTAGTATAGGCATCAGCGCCCAGCTATTCGGGCCAATCCCTACGCAGCGGCGCTGTATATTTACTTGCTCCCCATACCTTTGCCTTATGGAAGTTGCTAGCTACACCTTGGCCGAAGCCACTACGGCGGCCCCTTACCTCGATTATGGCCGCTGCGTCGATGCGGCCAACCGGCCTGCCAACCACAGCGGCGACTGGCCCACCGAGGGCGAAGTATACCCCGTGCGCGTAGTCGAAAGCCGCCTCGAAGGCATTCCGCTGGTGCACGTGCTCACGTTCGATGGCCCGGCGCCCTACTACAATGCCTTCGCGCCGCACCGCTTCGAGCTCACGCACCGCATCTATTTGAATTAACTACCACCGATTTTTTGCCCACAAAAAGCCCCGGCCAACTAGTTGACCGGGGCTTTTTGGTGCAATTAACTTGGCGTGTGCTGGTGCCTGGCTAGGGCTACTGCGCGCTGGCCACAGCCGAGTCGCCAGCGAGCGCATCGTGGTAGCCCAGGCCGTTGAGAGTCATGGTAGTGGCCGTGATGCGGTGAATATCACGCACTTCGCAGGTCAGCTTGAGGTAGGCGGCGCCGGTATAGCCCGTCACGTTGCCGGCTGGCTGCGGGCCGGGCTTGCACACGGCATCGCGCACGGCTTGCACCGACAAGCGGGTGCGACGGTCGCTGGCATTGAGCTGGTACACCTTCACGGCGGCCACCTGCGGGCAGCCGGCTTGGCCCGTGGTGGTCCAGTCAATCTGAACCGGCACGGCCACTTGCTTGGTAGTGCCTACCAACAGGTTGCCGGTGTAAGTGTGGGGGTAGGTGCGAGCGCCTACGCTCGCTTTCACAAACGTGGTATCGAAGCGCAAGACCTTGGCCGTGCTGGGTGCGGCAGTCGAGGGACTGCTCTGCACGCTAGAGTTGGTTTCGCGGCACGAGGCCAGCGCAGTAGAAACGAGTGCTAGTAAAAGTAATTTTTTCATAATCATACATGGAAATGGCTGATAGAAGCCGCCTTCGAAGATAACGGAATTCCGCTGCGTGAAAAGCTGCTGCGCAACTGCTGCTTGCAACGGGCGCAGCCCTGACCGCGAACTTCGTGCCTATGTCTGGCTTTTAACTGGGTAGGAACAACTATAAAATTGCAATGTCAAGATAATGAATTGATTAAGATAAGGAGCTGGTGCAATGGAATGCCCCACCCGGTGGTAGCCAACTGGTTTCCCAACCCATGTTCTATACTGCTTGGCCTGCAATTAGTCTTGCTTTCATAACCTGAGGTTATTCTGAATAACTATTCACAATTACCTTTTAAATAAGTGGTTGCGTAGTTTTGTGGTGTTCTATTAACCCGCCTCATGGTTGCCACTACCCACACCCTACCCCCCACCCACGCGCCCAATTCGGCTAAGTTTGCGCGGCACATGCAGGCGCCGCACCACATGTTAGGAGTTACCCTCACGGGGCAGCAAGGGGTGTTTGGGCTACTGTTAGTGTATTGCCTCACGCCGTGGGCCTCGCCGCCCCTAGCCCTGGCGCTGGGCCTAGCTTTGGCCCAAACCGTTGGCAACCCATTTGCTGCACGCACCAAGGCCGCGACGCACTGGCTGCTTCAGTTTTCGGTGGTGGGCCTGGGTTTCGGTATGAACGCCCACGCTGCCATGCAGGCCGGCAAAGAAGGGTTATTGTTCACAGTAGGGTCGATTTTGGGTACGTTGGTCTTGGGGTATTTTTTGGGCAAATGGCTGGGATTGAGCCGCCACGTGGTGCACCTTATTTCGTGCGGTACTGCCATTTGCGGGGGGAGTGCCATTGCAGCAGTGGGGCCGGTGCTACGCGCCAAAGACGAAGAGATGTCGGTGGCCCTGGGTACGGTGTTCGTGCTCAATGCGGTGGCGCTGTTTGCTTTCCCGGCCATCGGCCACGCCCTGGCCATGACCCAAAACCAGTTTGGCCTGTGGTGCGCCATTGCTATCCACGACACCTCGTCGGTGGTAGGGGCAGCTAAGGGCTACGGCGACGAGGCCCTACAGGTAGCCACCACCGTAAAGCTGGCCCGTGCCCTCTGGATTGTTCCGGTGTCGGTGGGTACGGCCTTGTTTTTCAGGCAGAAGGGCATCAAAATCACCGTGCCCTACTTCATTTTTGGCTTTATCGGGGCCATGCTGCTCCACACGTTTGTGCCCGCTGCGCGGCCGCTTGGCCCGGTGCTCACGGGCCTGGCCAAGGTGAGCCTCACGGTCACGTTGTTTTTCATTGGCGCTGGGCTGTCGGCCGAGGTGGTGCGGGCAGTGGGCGCGCGGCCCTACGTGCTGGGCCTGCTGCTATGGCTGGTTATTTCGAGCGCCTCGCTATACGCAATTTTGCACGCAGTGTAGGGGGTAGGGCTGGCCCGGTTGCCTACGGAACGAGGAGTGGCGGCAGCCGGCAGTCCTCAATCTGCCGGGCGCGGTGGCGGTAGCGTAGCCAGCCAATCAGCAGCACCAGCCCACCCGTACCAATGGCCCCAAACCCTACCCCTTGCCCACGCCCCGGATGCAACTGCCAAAGCGTGAGCCCGAACGCCAGCAGTGCCAGGCTCGTGCGCACGTAGGTGAGCAGCGTGCGCTCGTTGGCCATGCGGGTGCGGGCAGCCGCCAGGCGCTGCTGGTCATAATTGGGTAGGGTAGGGGGCAAGGGAGGATTCACGTAATCAATAAGTTAGTTCACCGGGCCGGTATTGCTAATGAAGGCCACGTACTTGCCATCGGGCGACCACGAGGGCGTGTTGATAGTGCCCTGCCCACCATATACGTAGGCAATAACCTGCGGCGTGCCACCCCCGATGGGCAGCCGCCGCAGGTACACATGCTTGTAAAAGGGGTGGTCGTTGGCGGGCACTTCTTCTTTTAAAAACGACACGAACACCAGCCACTTGCCATCGGGCGACACGTGCGGAAACCAGTCTTGAAACTCGCCGTGAGTAATGGCCTCCGGCTGGCTGCCGTCGGCGCGCATCCGCCAGATTTGCATAGTACCGGTGCGGGCCGAATTGAAGTAGATATACTGGCCGTCGGGCGTGTACTCGGGGCCATCGTCGAGGCCGGGCGAGGCAGTCAGGCGCACTTCCTTGCCGCCGTTGGCGGGCACGCGGTAGATGTCGAAGTCGTTGTTGCGCTGCCCCGTGAATAGCAGTGTGCGGCCATCGGGCGACCAGCTGTGCAGGTACGACGGCCCCCGGGGCGTAATCTGGCGCGGGGTGCCGCCTACCGCTGGCACCGTGTACACGATAGAGCCGCCGAGCTTATCGACGCCGCTACTCAGCCCCAGCTGGCGCCCGTCGAAGGACAGGACGTGGTCGTTGTTGTTATTTTTAACAGTACCGGTGGGTAGCACCGTGGGCTGCCGCGTGGCCAGGTCAAAGCTATACATCAGCCCATCGCTGTTGTAAATCAGGCTTTTGCCATCGCGCTGCCAGTTGGGCGCCTGCAGCGAGTTGGGCGCATTATAGATAACCTCGCGGTCGCCGGTGGCCACATTCAGCAGCTCCAGGCGGCTGCCCAGGTACTGGCGGTAGGGCACCAGGTTATCGGGGGCGGGCTGGGTCAGGCGTACGTCCCGAAATACGCCCGTTTCGAGCGCGTCAGCGTTGTGCGCCGTCACAAACAAGCCCACATACACCGTTTCGCCCAGCCCCGCCACCGTGGCCTGCACCACCTCATAGGGCTGCCCAAATTGCGCCACGCGCAGCGTGTACACGTCGCCTTTGCGCTCCAGCTGCACCACGTCGGCGTGGGTGATTTTGGCGCGGGTTTCTTCGGTGGTGGCCCCGCTCGTGCGGCGGTATTGCAAGGAGGTGAGGCCATCGCCGTGCACGGCGGCGCTCACGTGGGCCGAGGGGCCAGTGAGGCTTTGGCGTACCATCCAGCCCAGCTTGCGGTGCGGGTCGGGGCCCGCACTACCGGCAAAGCTGACCCGCGCATACAAGATAAAATCGCCCTTCAACTGCCGGTAGGCATAGTGAAACTCGTCGTGGTCGGCCCACACGTTGGTGCCCCCGCCCGTGACGATGTACTGCCGCGTGGCCGGCAAGTAGGCTGCCGCGCCCGCCCGCGCCACCGTGCCCACATCCTGGCTGCCGGCAAACACGCCCAGCGGTTGCTGCGCCAGCGCGGGCTGGCCCAGGAGCAGGGCCAAAAAAAGAAGAAATGCCGAGGAAATTTTGGGCTGCATGGGAATTCAGAAAAGGTAGAACGGGAGAAGGATTTTGCTGACGCGAAGCGCCCGGCTGGCCGCGCCGGGCCAGTTGGTTGAGCTGCTGATTAAACGAGACGTGAGGGAATTGGGATGAAGTAGTACTACACGTTTGTCAGCATTTTATGGGCATAAAAGCCGGAATTGGTTTATTTTTTAATACCTTGACAGTCAAAATTTATCGTCTCATAATCCCAAATTCAAATGGCGGTCCCTACCCCTCCCAAGCCAGTGAGAGTTGCTGTGCTGGGCGGCGTGGGCGGCCGCTCGTACACGTCCACCTACGATGGCGGCAACGCCCACGCGGCCGCCATCGGAAAGGAAATGCCGCAGCACAACCGTAGCAGCGTCGGCGCACGCGCCCACCATCCTCACCGCTCTGGCCGAACAATAGCTGCGCTTGGCCGGCCACGGCCTGCGCGCCAAAAACAAGGTCTTCCATGCGGAGCTGCATACCGACATCGCCCCCAGCCCGACCCGACTTGTCGCTGGCCCACGACATCGTGACCCAGGGCCACGGCGGCACTCTTGCCGTAGCGCGCAAGCAGGGCCAGGGTGCTGATGCTCCTGTATTTAATTCTCTTCCTTCCTAACCTTCCTACTGGCTGGCTGTGAAATACGTGCTCCTGCTGACGCTGCTCGCTACCTCAGTCTGCCTGGCCCAAGCGCCTGATAGGGCCGCGCAGCTTGTCCAGCGCCTACCCCCCTCAGGCGGCCTACTTCTCACCAAAGGCTGGCGCTACCACGCCGGTGACGACCCCGCCTGGGCCCGGCCCGGCTTCGACGACAGCCGCTGGGACACACTCAATCCGGCGCGGCCCCGCCAAGACTTGCCCTCGCGCTTGCAAACGGGCGTTAGCTGGCTGCGGCTGCGGCTGCATCTTAGCGACAGCCTGCGCCTGCAAACGCTGGTGCTTCAGGCCTGGGAGTTGGGAGCCTGCGAGCTTTACCTGAATGGTCGGCTGGTGTTGCGCCAGGGAGCGCTCGCGGCCAACCCGACGCATGTGCGCCCACGCGGGGTCAATATGCCGCCGGGCGAGGTGCCGGCAGGAGGCCCAGCCGAGCAGGTGCTGGCTGTACGCTACGCTCCCTGGCAGCCGCGCCTGCTATTCGGCTTGGGCCAACGGTCGCAGTTGAAGGTGCGCTTATTTACCCCCCAGCAGTACTGGCAATTTGTGGCCAAAGGGCGGGCAAGCGTGGACGTTTTTTTGGTGGCCGTGGGCATTTTTGGGTTGCTAACGCTTTTGCATGGGGCCTTTTTCTACTACAACCCTACGCAGCAGGCCAACCGCTACTTTGCGCGTTTCGCGCTAGCCCTGGCCCTGGCTTTCTTGGGGGGGTATTGTAGCCAGGTGCTGGCTTACCCCACTCAGGCGCCTTTTCTGGTAGTGGCCATGTTGAACAATGGGCTGGGGCCCATCGGCAGCATCTGGGCAGTGCGGGCCTTGTATGCCCTATGCCATGTGCGACCTGGCCGCGTCTACGTAGGCTTATGGGCAAGCTGCGGGGTGATGCTGCTCCTGCTGGTGCTGGCCCCTTACCACCAGGCCCATGTCATCGCCCAGACGCTGGTTACGTTGCTGGCGGCGGCCGAGCAGTTGCGCCTTACCGTTGGCGCCCTGCGCCGGGGCCACCGCGGAGCCTGGATTATCGCAGGCGGCTTTGCTGGCGCGTTGTTGGCCTCATTGGTGATACTGCTGCTGCTGCGTTTGGCCACAACCCTGCACCTGGAAGCAACTACAGTGACCCTGCTAATCGAGTTGTCGGCGTTACTCATGTACTTGCTGCCGGCGCTGGGCATCTCGCTGTTTCTGGCCCGCGAGTTTGCCCTCGATGCCGAGCTGCTGCAAGTCAAGCTGGGCGAGGTCGAGCGCCTTTCGGCCCAGACCCTGGCCCAGGAGCAGGACAAGCAAGCCCTGCTGGCCAGCCAGAATGAAACCCTGGAAGTGCAGGTGGCGCAGCGCACCGGCCAGCTGCAACGCTCGCTCACCGAGTTGCGCGCCACTCAGGCCCAGCTCATTCAGCGGGAGAAGATGGCCAGCCTGGGCGAGCTCACGGCCGGCATCGCCCACGAGATTCAGAACCCGCTCAACTTCGTCACCAATTTTGCCGAAGTAAGCACCGAGCTGGTAGCCGAACTAAAGGAAGCCCAGGCAGCTGGCGACACGGCCGAAGCCACGGCCCTAGCCGACGGCTTGGCGCAGAACCTGAGTAAAATCAGTGAGCACGGCAAGCGGGCCAGCGGCATCGTGCGTGGCATGCTAGCGCACAGCCGCGCCAGTACGGGCGCGCGCGCCCCAACTGATATAAATGCCCTCTGCGACGAATACCTGCGCCTGGCTTACCAGGGCCTGCGCGCCAAGGATAAAACCTTCAACGCCACGCTCGAAACCGACTTTGCGCCGGCATTGCCTCTGGCAGAGGGGGTAGGAGCCGACCTGGGCCGGGTGCTGCTCAATTTGTTCAATAACGCCTTTTATGCCGTGCAGCAGCGCCAGCTGGCCAGCGAGCTGGGCTACCAGCCCACGGTGGGGGTAGCGACCCGCCGCGTGGGCAACGCCGTGGAAGTGCGCGTGCGCGACAACGGTACGGGTATGAGCGAGGCCGTGCAGGCCAAGATATTTCAGCCCTTTTTCACCACCAAGCCCACGGGAGAAGGCACCGGCCTGGGCCTGTCACTGAGCTTCGACATCGTGACCAAAGGCCACGGCGGTGCGCTGAGCGTGCAAAGCCAGGCCGGCCAAGGCACCGAGTTTACGTTGCTGCTGCCGGCCTAGCGGGGTGTTGTGCTGCAGCGCTTCCTACTTAAAATACTGGGCGTACTGCGCCGGCATTTTGGCTAGCGGCCGCAGCATGATGTCTTTGTAAAAGACCTCGGCAGCTTCGCTTTGCAGCTGCACCTTGCCGTGGGTGAGGGGCTGGCGCTGGCCCTTCGTTACGAAGCTGGAATTAGCGACCGCCATTACTACGTGGCCATTCACGAGGTGCACGCTCTGGCCGTTCACGTTGAGCAGCTCCAGCTCGGTCCACTCGTCGGCGGGCGGCGGGGTAATAGTAGCGGCGTAGCAAAAGTTGCGGCCGCCGTTGCCCATCGCCACCGGCGGCGCGGCCGGGTCATAGTGCAGCGTGTCCTGCACGGGCCGGGCCCGAATGTCACTCGCCGAGTTGGCAATGCACCAGTAGTCGCCCATCGCGTTACCCTTCTGGTATTCTGATACTTGAAACTCCTGGCTCAGCATCCAGCTGTGCCAGTAGTCCACGCCGGGCTCGCCCTGGCTGTTGTAGAGCACGCCGCTGTCGCGGGGCTCCTGCAGGCGGGGTTGCCACTTTTTCTGGCCCCATTTCACCTTCAGCTTGAGATGGTAGTTGGCGTAGTCTTGGCGCGTCACGAGGCAGCCATAAATCTCGCCGCTGATGCGTAGCACCGGCTCGCCATTCTGCATGACCACCGAAAACACATTCGCCTCGTTTTTGTCGTAGCCAATGGGGGGTAGGGGCTGGCCCTGGGCGTTGGTGGGCGGCAGGCCGCGGTCGCCGGGCACGTGGCGGTGGCTTTGGTAAGTGCGCCACTTGCTCAAGTTTTTGTCGAGTAGGCGCTCCCAGCCGTTTGGCGTAGGCGGGAGGGTAGGGGGCGTAGCGGCAGTGCAAAGTAGCGTGGCGCCCAGCAGCAGCGGAAGAATTTTTTGCATGGTAAAAGAGTGGGAAAGAAGGGGGATAGAAAGTAGCCCAGACCAAAGCAGAGGCCGCGTTACGTAGTCTATTGAGGTGCGCACTTGCACACGAGACGGCAATATTTACTTGATTACTAATGAATTATTGCCGAAGAAAAAGGGGGTAGGTCACTAACTCTGGCCCAGCAGCGGCAGCGCCCAGTCGAGGGCCAGGACGCCCAGCAGGCCCACCACCGACACGATGGTTTCCATCGCCGACCACGAGCGAAACGTGTCTTTCACCGACAGCCCAAAATATTCTTTGAACAGCCAAAAACCGCCGTCGTTGACGTGCGAAAACAGCAGGCTGCCCGCCCCGATGGCCAGCACCAGCAGATTGGGATTGACATGCGAGTGGGCCAACATGGGCAGCATCACGCCGGCCGCCGTGAGGCCCGCCACCGTAGCCGAGCCCAGGCACACCCGAATGAAGCCCGCCAGCAGCCAGCCCAGCACCAGCGGCGGCAGCCCGGTGCCGCGCAGGCTGGTGGCCAGCTCCTGGCTCACACCGCTGGCTACCAGCACTTCCTTCAGCGCCCCCGCCCCGCCGATGATGAGCAAAATGGGCGCGATGTCGGCCACGGCGGCCGCGTAGGTACCCATTACGGCGGGCATCGTCCGGCCCTGCCGCAGCCCCAGGCTAAACGTGGCTGCTACCAACGACAGCAGCATCACTACCCCCGGGTCGGACAGAAAGGTGAGGCTCGCCGCGAGATTCCCGCCAGCCGGCACCAGCGCCCGCACGCCCAGCACCACCGCCAGCACCAGCACCGGCAGCAGCGACGACAAGAAGCTATTGAGCCGCCCCGGCAGTGGGCCTGCCTTTTCGGGCTCGGCTACCAGCCCCAGCGGCGGCCGCGACACAATGCCCTTGAGGGTGCGCGCATACAGCGGCCCCGCCAGCACCACGGCCGGCAGCGCTATCACCAGCCCATACACAAACGTGCGGCCTAAGTCGGCGTGAAACTGCGCTACTAGCGCCGTGGGCGCCGGGTGGGGGGGTAGGAAGCCGTGCAGCACCGACAGCGCCGCCAGCATCGGCAGCCCCACGTACAGGGCCGGCAGCCGGTACTGATACACCACCGAAAAAATCAGCGGCATCATCAGCAAAAAGCCCACGTTGTAGAACAGCGGAATGCCGATGACAAAGCCCGCGCCCAGCATCGTCCACTGCACATTAGTAGGGCCGAAGGCACCCACCATCACGCCCGCAATCTGGCGGGCCGCGCCGCTCTCGGCCACCAGCTTGCCCAGCATGGCGCCCAGCACCACCACCAGCGCCACCGAGGCCAGCGTATCGCCGAGGCCCTGCTGCACGGCGGCCAGCAGCCGGGCCG
>CAZZDR010000044.1:0-8793 GCA_964652535.1 uncultured Hymenobacter sp.
GGCAGCGCCTGCACTAGTCCCAGCCCCGACAAAAACTCGGGCCCGGTGAGGTAGTGCTTGTACTCCACAAACTCGGCGAAGAGCAGCGGGGCCAGCACCTGCCCACCGCCAAACACCAGCGAGCCATTGCGGTAAAAATTCTCGAACAAGCGCACGGGTAGGAGCTGGGTGTAGTGCCCCAGCAGGGCGGCCAGCAGAAAAACACCCAGCCACAGCGCCCCGTTGGCCCACTCTACCCGAATGGGCTTTTTATCGGGCACGATGGCATGCTTGCGGTAGCGCAGCGTAGTCACAGCCCCGCCCGCCAGCAGCAGTAGCGGCAGCACCCCCGGCAACTGAAAAAAGTACGCCACCATGGCGGCTACCACCAGCAGCGCCACCGACGTTTTGGTGTGCACCACCTTCTCGGCGATGCGGTAGGCTGAAAACGCCACGAAGCCCACCGCCACGGGCTGCACAAACTGCACTAGTTGCGCCGTAAAAGCCGTATCGAAGCGCGTGAGCAATAGCCCGGCCAGCGTCATGAGCCCCACGGAGGGTAGGCACCAGATGAGCAGCGTGAGGTAAGCCAGGTTGGGGCCGCCCAGCCGAAAGCCGATGGCCGTCATGGTCTGGGTAGAGGTAGGGCCGGGTAGTAGCGCGCACAGCGCCTGTAGCTCGAGCAGCTCGGCGGCGGTGAGGTACTGGCGCTTGTTGACGAGCAGCCGGAACATCATGGCTAGGTGCGCCTGCGGCCCGCCAAAAGCGGTACAAGCCAGCGCGGCCACATCTTTGAGAAACACGAAGTTGCGCGTCCGGCGCATCCGGCGGCCCGCCCGGCGCAGCGGGGCCAGCATGGCTGGAAAGTCGGGGTAGGAAGAGGAATTATCGGACACGGCGGGCGCGAAATGCTACACCGAAGATAAAGCGAATCAAGGAGCTAGCAGGCTGGGCCGGGCAAAAGAACCTACACTACCCAAAATAAAAATGTCATGCTGAGCTTGCCGAAGCAGCTCGCTCACATCGCTGGAGTTAGTAACCCTAGCGGTGCGAGCGAGCTGCTTTGCCAAGCTCAGCATGACGTTCTTTTTACTCCAGAGGCAGGCTATTTCTTCTTTAGACCTAGCTCAATCAGGCGCTCATTCAAAAACTCACCGGCCGTGATGTCGGCTTCTTTCTTGGGGTTTTCGGCCGTCACGAGGTGGGGTAGGGCCGCCAGGCTCATCTCCGAGCGCGGGTGCATGAAGAACGGAATGCTGTAGCGTGAGGTATTCATCTTCTCGCGGGCGGGGTTCACCACGCGGTGAATGGTGCTTTTGAGCACGCCATTGGTGAGTCGCTGCAGCATGTCGCCTACGTTCACCACAATCTGGTCGGGTAGGGCCGTGATGGCAATCCACTGCCCGTCGCGGCGCTTCACCTGCAAGCCGTCGGCGCTGGCGCCCATAAGCAGGGTAATCAGGTTGATGTCGCCGTGCTCGGCGGCGCGCACGGCGTCGGCGGGCACCGCATCGGGGTCTTCAATGGGGAAGTAGTGAATGGGCCGCAGGATGCTGTTGCCGTTCTTCACCTTGTCATCGAAGTAGTTTTCGGGCAGTTCTAAGTACAGCGCGATGGCGCGCAGCACATCCTGGCCAGCGGACTCCAGCGTGCGGTAGGCCTTCATGGTGCTTTGGGCAAAGCGGGGCACCTCCTGGGGCCAAATGTTGGCCGGGTAGTCATGGCGCACGGGGTCTGTCTCGTCCAGCACTTCTTGGCCCACGTGGTAGAATTCCTTCAGGTCGCCGGTGTTGCGGCCCTTGGCGTGCTCCTTGCCTTTGCTGATGTAGCCGCGCTGGCCAGCCAGCGCCGGGTTTTCGTAGGTTTGCTTGGCTTGGTCGGGCAGCTGAAAGAACTCCTGCACGTCGGCGTACAGCTCTTTAGTTTGCGCCTCATTGAGGCCGTGGTTTTTGAGGGCAATGAAGCCAATGCTCTGGTACGCAGCGCCCAGCTCTTGCACAAACTTGGCTTTGCGGGTGGGGTCGCCCGAGCGGAAGTCCGCGAGGTCGAGCGAAGGGATGTGGTCAGGCAGGTTATCAGCCATAAAAAAGTAGGGATGGGTTACTTGCTGATTATGGATAGCTAACTTCTGGTAGCGGGCCGGGCAGTGGCGAGTTACGCTCGTAACCAGCCCCTTACCCAGCCTGCCAGCAGCAACCAGTAGTTACCTTCTGCGAAGTTACTACAAAACCCTAAGGTGGGCAGTTCGCGTACAGCAGCCGATTGCTCACCTCTTTCTGTTCCTTTCACATGTCTCGCTTCACCGCTCCGCTTACTGGCTCTTTGGCGCTGGCTACCCTCGCCTTTTTGGCCAGCTGTAGCACTTCCCAGCAAGCCGAATCAACTACAGGTCCCGTCGACCGCCCTGCCGCGCTAGGTGCCCAGACCACAGCCTCTACGGTATCGGGCGCTGCCCAAATGAAGGGTGGTATCACGCTGACGCCCTTTAACGACTCGCCCAAGTTTCCGACCGCCGGCCTGCGCCTCAATGCTCCTATCGATGGCTCGTCGCTGCCCAGCGGCCCGGTTGCGTTTTCGTACGAGTTGACCAATTTTCAGCTGATTAAGATGACCGAAAGCGAGCACGCCACGCACATGGCTAACTCGATGAAGGGCCAGCATATCCACAACATCGTGGACAACCAGCCTTACACGGCACACTACGAAACCAAGTTCAGCAAGCCCATTGCCGATGGTCAGCACGTGGTGCTCTCGTTTCTGTCGCGCTCGTACCACGAAAGCCTAAAGCACAAAGGCGCTTACGACTTGCGCACCATCACGGTGGGCACGCCGGCCGCCGGCACCGCGCCTTCGACGTTTGACACGAAAGCACCCGCGCTCTTCTACAGCCGCCCCAAGGACACGTACGCCGGCAACGACGCGAAGAGCATTATGCTCGACTTCTACCTGGTGAACACTACCCTGGCCCCGGACGGCAACAAAGTGCGTGCTACCATCAACGGCACCGAGTTTATGCTCGACCAGTGGCTGCCCTATATGATGGAAGGCCTGCCCGCTGGCCAAGCTACTATCAAGCTAGAACTGCTGGATAGTAGCGGCACGCTCATTCCTGGCCCCTACAACTCCGTCACGCGCACCATCACAGTTGCCCCGTAAGGAGGGGGTAGGCTAACTACAAACAAGAACGCCACGCTGCTTAGCGTGGCGTTCTTGTTTGTAATACGTAGTCAACCAGCTAGCTACTCACTAGCATCGCCTGCCGCACTAGTTCCTGCACTTCGGGCTTGTCGTAGTCGGCCTCGCTTTCAATGAGTGGCATGAGGCGCGCCATGATGGCCTCCTGGCGCTGACCGGCGGCCCAGGCATCGGCATACGAAGTGTCGGGCGAGAACGTGACGCGCGAGTACAGCGGCACCCACTGGCCAGCATACTGGGCGGCTATCTTGCTCTCGATACGCTTTTGCAGCAAGAAGCGTGGGTCGGCCACGCGGTCGCGCATCTCCACAAAGTTGTAAAGCGCCAGGTCAGCCATGGCGTCGGTATTGGGTTTGCGCTGGTGCTCAAACTCATCCATGACCTTGTCCCAATTGGCCTCACCGTATTGCTCCAACAGTTGGTTGAGCACAGTGCAGTCTTCAAAGCCGGCGTTCATGCCTTGCCCGTAGAAGGGTAGAATAGCGTGCGCCGCATCGCCGAGCAGTAGCACCGTATCGCGGTAGGCCCACGGGAAGCAGCGAATAGTGACGAGCGAGCCCGTAGGATGGTCAAAGAACTCATCCGTAAGCTGTGGCATTAGCGGCACCGCATCGGAAAAAGTCGCGGCGAAGAAGCTGGCTACATCGGCGGGCGTCTGGAGCGCGGCAAACGATTTATCACCTTCATAGGGAAAGAACAGCGTCGCGTTGAATGAGCCGTCAAGATTAGGCAAGGCAATCATCAGGAAGTTGCCGCGCGGCCAAATGTGCAGCGCGTTTTTTTCGAGTTGCCAGCTCCCCCCCTCGCCCGCCGCAATAGTTAGTTCCTTGTAGCCGTACTCCAGATACTGCTGCGAATAATCGGTGCGGTCGGTGCGCTGCAAAGCCGCCCGCACCGCCGAAAACGCGCCATCGGCCCCAAACAGCCGTTCGTAGGCCACCTCATACTCGTGGCGGCTGGCCACGTCCTGTAGGTGCAGGCGGCGGCCCGGCAAGTCGAGCTGCGTCAGCTTCTGGCCGAAGGTGAGCTGCACGCGCGGCTCCTGTTCTACTAGGTCGAGCAAGGTGCAGTTGAGGCTGCCGCGGTTAATGGAGTAAATGGCCTGGTTTTCCTGCCCGTAGGGCTGAAAGGTGAGCTGCCCCTGCCCATCGTGCATCACGCGCCGGTACATCGGGATACCCACCTGCCGGATGTCCTCTACCACCCCTACCCCCGCCAGCCCGCGCCAGCCTCGATCCGACAGCGCCAGGTTGATGGAGCGGCCGCCCAGCAGGCCTTGCTGGCGCGGGTCGGGCAGGCGCTCGAATACTTGCACCGGGTGGCCGCGCCGCGCCAGGTATAGTGCCAGCAGCGAGCCTACTAGGCCGCCGCCCATCACTACTAGCGGTTCGGTGTGGGGCTCAGTACCGGGGGCTTGAGACTCGGGCACAGATGATTTAAAACCAGTCATTTCTATCACAATTAGATTAGCTGCCAGCCATTCTTTTCCCTACCCCCTATCGCTAACCGCAAGTTTCTAAAACCACGCGGCCGCGAGCTGCATTAGGTGCTCCAGGCCAGCTTGGTCGGCAGCGTCAAAGTCGTTCAGTTGGTCACTGTCTACATCTAGTACGGCTACTACCTTGCCATCTTTGAACACCGGCACCACTATTTCTGATTTGGAGTCGGAACTGCAAGCAATATGGCCCGGAAATGCCTCTACATCGGGTACCAGCACCGTGCGGCCCTCTGCCCAGCTGGTGCCGCACACGCCACGCCCACGCCGGATGCGTGTGCAGGCAATCGGCCCCTGAAACGGCCCCAGCACCAACTCTTCGCCGCGCACGACATAGAAACCTACCCAAAAAAAGCCAAACGCTTGCCGCAGCGCCGCTGCCGTATTGGCTAGGTTGGCCGTCAGGTCGGGCTCAGTGGTGGTCAGGGCTTCGAGCTGGGGGTAGAGCTCGGCGTAGTGGCCAGCCCGGGCCAGGCCGGGCGTCAAGAATAGGTTTTCGGACATGATAACTAAGCAGCCGGGGTAGCGCACTGGGCGGCCGGGGCGTAAAAGTACCCGCCGGCCGCTACCCACGTGCCTGGCCTTAGGCGGCGGCAGGCTGGGCCGCCGGCGCGCTCACACTTGAGAAGATGCCACCTTGGCGCTCACTGGCCTGCACCAAGCGGTAATTAAGGTCTTCTTTGGTGTCGAGGTACTCGTCGTAGCTCGTCGTTTCTATGAAGTATTGCACCGTTACTTCCTTGCCGCTGGGCGTGATGCTGTTGAACTTCATCTGCACGTCCTTGGTCACAAGTGGGTGGGCTTCGATGGCTTCTACCGACTCGCGAATGATAGCCTGCAACTGGTCGCTAGTCGTTTTGTGGTCAAACAACAGCGTGAAACCTACTCGCCGGGCCGTGCGCAAGCTCAAATTATCCAAGGGCTTGTCAATCATGCTTTTATTAGGCACCGTGAGATAGCTTTTTTCGGCGGTGCGTAGGCGCGTGCTGCGAAAACCAATTTTCTCAACCGTACCGCTCACACTGCCGGCCGTCACGAGATCGCCTACCCCAAAGGGCTGGTCTAGAAAAATAGTGAAGGATGCTAGCAGGTTCTCCAGGCTTTCCTTAGCTGCGAAGGCTACCGCCAAGCCCCCAATGCCGAGGCCGCCTATCAGAGCCGTCACGTTCACCCCAAACACCTGCCCCAACGCTATCAGCAAGCCGATGACTACAATAAATACCTTCAGCAGATCTTTGGCAAAGGGTAGAAACTGACTATCGAGCCGGCGCACGCTACCGGTAGCCGTCAGCTCAGCCCGGCGCTGCATCACGAGCAGCGCAAAATCTACGAGGCGGGTAATTACCCACACAATGGTACTAATGACGCCCAAGTGGAATAGCCCCAGCAGCACCACTTTCGGCCAGGGCTCTACTCCCTGCACAGCCAGTGGTGGCTGTGGATAGCGCAACACACTGAAAGCCAGATAAAAAGAAACCAAGAACAACAACGTGTTCAGCGGTTGAATCAATAAGTCATGCAGCTCATCCTCTGTGACACCAGCCGTGTAGCGCTTCGTTAACCGGAATAAGCCTTTGCTCAGCAGCCGCGACAGGATCCGGTTTAGGAGCGCCGCCATCAGCATGATGACAATTGCAATCAGGTATTCCAGTAACTCGTTGCCTAAGATTTGCCGATGTAGAAAGGAAGGTATTTCCATTAAATAAAAAGACAGTAATAAAAGGAATTGCACACTAAGACGCATTGAGGGGGTAGGAGCCTATTGCTTTTTCTAAAGAAATAATCAACCGGCTAATCCCCGCATTTGCTCAAAATTCACTGTTATTACAAAAAGCAATAGCAGAATTTGAAGTGTCTGTCATTTACGAAAAGTATTCCTTACCTGTTGGCATGCACTAAGAAACACCTCACTTAATGTGCCCCTCCATTTCTGAGTAAATTCTAAATAACGTGACTTATTCGCCGCTTCGCTTGTTCATTCCTAATTAGTTAGCGAGACCAAAAAAACAATTTTTTTCTGCACAAATTGCTTTATCTAGAAAACAGAAAAAGTGCCAATTGACACTGCAATGCACCAAATTGCACTTCACCAAGGCTTATGACATATCAATAGCTTCTATTTTTATGTTACTAAACCAGTGAATAATGGTATTCTTTGGTTTACTTTGCAATGCCGAGACTCTAGCAATGGAGCGGAGGCCTCACTCTTCTATCTCCCCTTCTACCATTTTTCAATTTAACGCTATCATGAAACCATTGCATTCTCGCGTCGAAGCAGACCAGTTGGACCGCGCCGCCGCCATGCTTAAGGTGCTTTCGCACCCTAAGCGCCTAGCAATTGTCGACTTACTCGGTAAAAGCAAAGGCAACAAAGAGCACCAGATGTCGGTGACTGAAATATATCAGGCCCTTGATATCCCACAAGCCATTGCTTCACAGCATCTTATAACGCTAAAAGACCGCGGTGTGCTTAAATCGAGTAAAGTGGGCACCAAAATTTATTATTCATTGGCTGTTCCCCAGCTTTTGAAGATAATTGACACCTTAGAGGATTACTCTATTCACATCTAGCTTAGCACACTCCATTAAGCTTAGTTGCATTATGTCAGCTAAGTATCTATATGGAAACAACTAAAAACTAACATAGGCTTAGGATTATTCTAACAAAACATATTGAGTGGCGAGTAAGCCACACGTAATTTTTGCAGGAAAGGTCCTAGACAAAAAGGAACGTCCCGTTGCTAGCTTGAGCTAGCGGCGGGACGTTCCTTTTTTAGGCTTTGTAGCCAATCGCTGTTAAGCCAGAGTTGGCTGATGCTCTAGGTCGAAAATATCGGTGAGCAACGGTAGAAGCTGTTCAGCTTCGTCACGGCGGCAAGCTGCTTTCAAGTGTAGTACATGCTGCTTTAGTACCTTCTGCATAAAAGCACGAGTAGCATCGTCGAGCAGCTTCACCTCCGAAGGGGTAGCCTTTTTCTGAAAGCGCTCTAGCTCTTGCTGGCGCAACTGCTCCAAGCCAGCTTTCATGCGCTGGATCAGCGGCGACACAAGCATCTCACGACTCCAGTCGGCAAAGTCGCGCAGGCTTTCGGCCACAATGGCCTGTACTTGCGGCACGGCACCCAGGCGCTGCTCTAGCGCTGCCGAAGCTTTGCTCTGAATAGCGTCTACGTTGTAAACCAGCACGCCAGGTACCTGCTCTACATCGGCCGCTACGGAACGCGGCACTGCCAAATCAATGAAAAACTTGTAGCTCAGCACATCTAGGCTCGCCACTAAGTCATGGGTGAAGAATGGCGTGGCAAGGTTGATGGACGAGATAATAACGTCAGCTTCGCGTAGAGCAGCAGGCAGCTGGTCAAAATCGGCGATGCGCAGCCGGCCGGGCGCAAACTCGGCGGCTAACTCTTCAGCCCGAGCGCGGGTGCGGTTGCAGAGCGTAACGCTGGCAAACGCCTTGCTATCAGCTAGGTGGCGGCACACATCACTCCCAATCTCACCTAGGCCCACCACTAGCACACGAGGGCTAGCCACATCGGCCGTCAATTCTTCGACCAGTTCAAGGGCAGCATAGCTCATCGAAGCGGCACCGTCTCGGAAGCTGGTTTCTTGCTGCACACGCTTGTTGGCAAAGAAGATGGTGTGCAGCAAGCGGTGCAGAAACGGACCAGCGGCGTCCGCATCGGCCGTCCACTGGTAAGCATTCTTCACCTGATTGATAATCTGCATATCGCCTACTACCTGCGCATCGAGGCCTAGCGCTACCTCAAACAGATGGCGCGTCGCGGCCTCGGCATCGTCATACCGGTCGAAGTAAGGCGCGAAGCCTATGGCATCGGGTCGGTTTTTGAGCTCGCCCAGCGCCCGGATGATGGCGGCCGAATAGTCGTCGTCGTGCGCGTAGTAGATTTCGGTGCGGTTGCAAGTGCTAAGCACCAGCAAGTCACTCAGGTGCAGCTCGGTACGCAGCTGCTGTAAAAAACGGCGGCAGGCGCTTTCATCCAAGGCAAGCAGCTCACGAATGGCAAGCGGGGCGTTGCGGAAGGATAAACTAACGGCCTTAAACGAATGAGACATAGCACGGGCCAACCCGAGGTTGGCCTGCAAAATTACGGTATAAATAG
>CAZZDR010000044.1:8893-12594 GCA_964652535.1 uncultured Hymenobacter sp.
GCTCACCTGTCCGAAGCCGACTCGGTGCGCAAAATGAATTTTGTGCTGCAAGAAATGCAGAAGCGCCACCCCCCCATCGTGATTGAGCTGGCCGCCGGCACCCGCAACTACGTCTTCTACCAAGATTCGCGGCTGCTGCGGCAACTACGCACTTACCCCCTAGTGCAGCTCGGCGTCATTGCCTCGCTGGCCGTGATGGCATATATCTCATTCAGCTACTCGCGGCGGGCCGAGCAAAACCGCGTGTGGGTGGGCCTGGCCAAGGAAACGGCGCACCAGCTGGGTACGCCGCTGAGCTCGCTGGTAGGCTGGCAGAGCTACCTGCGCGAGTCGGAGCGCTTTCACGATGAGCCCATTGTGGAGGAGCTAGGTAAGGACATCAAGCGCCTGGAAATTATTACGGAGCGCTTCAGCAATATTGGCTCGGTGCCGGTGCTCAAGGCTGAAAACCTTTACCACACCACTCGTAATGCCATTGCTTACCTCGAAGCCCGCGTGTCGCGCAAGGTGAAATTCACTATCGAAACCGACCTACCGCTCGACACGCCGGCCCTACTCAACGTGCCACTATTTGACTGGGTGGTAGAAAATATCTGCAAAAACGCCGTTGATGCTATGGATGGGCGCGGCTCCATCACGCTACGGCTGCGGCCCGTACGCGCGCAACGGCGCTGGTGGCGCCGCCGCCCACCGCGCCCGCAAGTAGCCATCGACATTACCGATACCGGCAAGGGCATTCCTAAGAATAAGCTCGAGAGCGTGTTCCTACCCGGCTACACCACTAAGAAGCGCGGCTGGGGCTTGGGCCTAGCACTGGCCCGCCGCATCATCGAAAACTACCACGAAGGCCGCCTCTATGTGAAAGGCAGCGAGGTGGGCAAAGGCACCACGTTTCGGCTAGTGCTTAATCAGTAGCACGCAATATATGTGAGGAACAAAGAGTACAGTCGCTAAAAAGCCCGTCATGCTATGTAAAGCATGACGGGCTTTTTAGTAGTCAATTCTAGGCGAAGCCCTACCCCCCCATTACCAGTTGGTCGGGCAGATTGAGCAGGTAGTCGCCATAGCCGCTTTTGCGCAAAGGCTCGGCTATTTTGCGTAGTTGCGCGGCGTCGATAAAGCCTTGGCGGAAAGCGGCTTCCTCAATGGAACCCACTTTGAGGCCCTGGCGCTGCTCTAGCACGCGCACAAACTCGCCGGCCTGCATCAGGCTCTCGAACGTGCCGGTGTCGAGCCAGGCCGTGCCTCGGCCCAGGATGCCCACTTTCAGCTTACCACGGCGCAGGTACTCGCGGTTCACGTCCGTGATTTCATACTCGCCGCGCGGGCTAGGCTTCAAGTTCTTGGCAATCTCTACTACTTCATTATCATAGAAGTACAGGCCTGGCACAGCGTAGTTACTCTTGGGGCTGGCAGGCTTTTCTTCTATACTGAGGGCCACCTTGCTCTCGTCGAACTCGACCACGCCGTAACGCTCGGGGTCGTGTACGTGGTAGGCATATACTACCCCCCCTTCGGGGCTATTATTGGCTTTAAGAAGCTCCTCCATGCCTTCGCCATGGAAGATGTTGTCGCCCAGCACCAAGGCCACCTTATCCTGGCCAATGAAGTCGGCACCCAGCACGAAAGCTTGCGCGAGGCCATTGGGTAGCTCCTGCACTACGTACTGAAAATCGCAGCCCAGGCTCTGACCATCGCCGAGCAATTTTTTAAACTGCGCTTGGTCGTGGGGGGTAGTGATGATGAGAATCTCGCGGATGCCCGCCATCATCAATATCGACAGCGGATAGTAAATCATCGGCTTGTCGTAAACGGGCATAAGCTGCTTCGAAACGGCAAGCGTGAGCGGATGCAGCCGGGTGCCGGAGCCGCCGGCGAGGATAATGCCTTTCATAAGCGCAAGGTTTTCGCGAGGTTAAAAGAGGTGTTGCAAGGTTATTTACGGAGTGTTTTTTAACTTAAAGACTTCGCGAAACCTTGCTACACCTCGCGAAACCTTGCGCGCTAATTGCGCTCTTTAATAAATTCTTGGTTGTCTTTAAACCAACTCAACGTTTGCTGCAAGCCTTCGCGGATACGCACCTGGGGCGCGTAGCCCAGTCGGGTTTCGGCCTTGGTGATATCGGCCAGCGAATCGCGAATATCGCCGGCACGATTGGGGCCGAACTTGGGCGCCAGTTCCGAGTGGGCTTCTTCGCGCAAGATGTCGTACATCTGCACCAATGAGGTGCGGTCGCCGACGGCGATGTTATAGACCTGGCCCAGCGCCTCCGGGTTGGTGGTGAGGGCCGCCCGAATATTGGCCTGCACGCAATTGGCCACGTAGGTAAAATCGCGGGTCTGGCCGCCATCGCCATTGAGCGTGGGCGCATTATCCTCCAGAATGGCGTCGATAAACAGCGGAATTACCGCCGCGTAGGCTCCACCGGGATCCTGGCGCGGGCCGAAGATATTGAAGTAGCGCAGGCCAATAATCTCCATGCCGTAGGTACGAGCAAACACATCGGCGTACAGCTCATTGGCGTATTTCGTAACGGCGTAGGGCGAGAGTGGCTTGCCGATGCGGTCCTCTACCTTGGGCAGGCCAGGGTGGTCGCCATAGGTCGAACTGCTGGCTGCATACACAAAACGCTTAACGCCCGCTTCTTTGGCTGCGAACAGCATTTTCACGAAGCCGCCTACGTTCACCTCATCCGTCGTAACGGGGTCATTGATGGAGCGCGGCACCGAGCCCAGCGCCGCTTGGTGCAGCACTATATCGATGCCCTGGCAGGCACGGGCGCACGCTTCGCGGTCGCGAATGTCACCCTCCTGCACCTCCAGCGCCGGGTTGGCCTCAAACAGCCGCAGGTTTTTGCGAAAGCCGTTGGAGAAGTTATCCAGCACCCGCACCTTTCCTACCCCCTGTTTTAGCAGGTATTCGACCAGGTTAGAACCAATGAAGCCCGCGCCACCGGTTACAAGGAAGTTGAGGCCGTTAAGTGATTGGTCAGTAAAAGCTTGTTCGTACATTTTTTCAATTAACAAGTAGCAGTCAGCAATTAGCAATTCCAGGCAACAATTGCTAATCGCTGACTGCTAATTGTTAACTAGGATTAACGGCCAGCGTATTGCTTGGTATTATAGTCCTGGTAAGCGCCGCTGGTCACGTTGTCGAGCCACGCTTGGTTGGCCAAGTACCAGTCTACGGTCTGGCCCAGGCCTTGCTCGAAGGTGACGCTTGGCTTCCATCCCAGCTCGTTCATTATTTTGCTAGAGTCGATGGCGTAGCGCATGTCGTGGCCAGCGCGGTCAGTCACGAAGGTGATAAGCTGACGCGAAGTGCCGGCAGGTTGGCCGGTCTTCTCATCTACTACGTCGCAGAGTAGCTCGATGAGTTTGAGGTTCTGCCACTCGTTTACGCCGCCAATATTGTAGGTATCACCCAGTTTACCCTTGTGAAAAACGGCATCGATAGCGGTCGCATGGTCTTTCACGAAGAGCCAGTCGCGCACGTTTTCGCCTTTGCCATACACCGGCACCTGCTGGCCGGTACGCAGGCGATGAATAGCCAGCGGAATCAGCTTCTCGGGAAAGTGATTAGGACCATAGTTGTTCGAGCAGTTGCTAAGCTTCACAGGTAGGCCGTAGGTGTGGTGCCAAGCCCGCACAAAGTGGTCGGAGCTGGCTTTAGAAGCCGAGTAGGGTGAGCGCGGGTCGTA
>CAZZDR010000044.1:12694-17937 GCA_964652535.1 uncultured Hymenobacter sp.
ACGCACTACGTGCGAGCCAATGAAGCCGGCCCCGCCGGTAATGAGAATTTTCATATTGTTAAGCATTTAGTCAGGCTGCTTGCGGTGCAGCAGCACGCGTGGGGTAGTCATTTTGCTCGTTAGCAATTACTGCTCCATGCCCGCTGCTGCTCCATAAGCGGCCAGCTGGTTTAGTTAGCTATCCTACTTGCCCAGAGTCTCTTGCCATTTCCAAGCGCTGGCTAGCGAATCAAACAGCGACGTGGTGGTTTTGAAGCCTAGCACATCCGCCGCTTTGGTAGCGTCGGCGTAGATGGCGGGCACGTCGCCGGGGCGGCGCGGGCCGATACTATAATTCAGCTTCTGGCCGCTGGCTTCTTCAAACGTCTTCACAACTTCCAGCACCGTGTTGCCGTGGCCGGTGCCCACGTTAAAGGTTTCGACTACTTCGCTGGCCTTGCGGTCGAGCAGGCGCTGCACAGCCACAATGTGGGCCTGAGCTAAGTCTACCACGTGGATGTAGTCGCGCACGTTGGTGCCATCGGGTGTATCGTAGTCACTACCAAAAATGGTCAGCTTCTCACGAATGCCGGCAGCCGTTTGGGTAATGAAAGGCACTAGGTTGTTGGGCGTGCCCAGCGGCAGCTCCCCAATTTTAGCGGAATCGTGCGCGCCGATAGGATTGAAATAGCGCAGCAGAATGGTGTGCAGCTGGTTGCCGGGCGCACCTGACACATCATGCACCACGTCTTCGCACATTTGCTTGGTGCGGCCGTAGGGCGACGAAGCGGGCTTGGTGGGGGTAGCCTCCGTCACAGGTAGCGCGTCGGGAATACCATACACGGTGCACGACGAGGAGAAAACCAGGTTGTTTACGCCATTCTCCCGCATCACCTCAATGAGGGTGAGTAGCGAGCCTACGTTGTTTTGGAAGTACTCCAACGGCTTCTGTACCGACTCGCCGACTGCCTTGAAGGCGGCAAAATGGATAACGCCGTCGATGGTGCCTTCGGCCTGAAATACCTGACGCAGCGCGGCGGCATCGCCACAGTCGATGTGGTGGCACGGTACCTCATGACCCAAAATAGCCTTAATTCCTGCCAGCGCCGACTCTTTCGAGTTGCTGAAATTGTCGACAATGATGGGCTCGTAGCCGGCCTGCGCCAGCTCAACCACGGTGTGGGAGCCAATGTAGCCGGCGCCGCCGGTAACCAGAATTTTCTTCATAATTGTTAAGCTAGTAGCTATTAGCTGTTAACTGATAGCTTGATTGTTACGAAAGGGCTATCAGCTAACTGCCAATAGCTAGCAGCTAAAACCTACAGGCTCCAGTAGTGAATCTCTTCCATGGGCTTGGTGCGATACAAGCCTTTAATATCGACCAGCACGGCATTGGCAGCCGTGATGGACTGAAAGTACGCCTCGTCTTTGTCAAGGTAGGGCTGATGACTTACGGCCACAATCACGGCGTCGTAGTCGGCCCGGATTTTATCTGGGGTCGTCAGGCGGAAGCCGTACTCGTGGTGCAGCTCGTCGGAGCTAGCGTGCGGGTCCACGATGTCCACATTCACTGAGAAGTTTTTTAGCTCGTGAATAACGTCGGCCACCTTTGAGTTGCGGATATCTTCCACGTTCTCTTTGAAAGTAGCGCCCATCACCAGCACACGGCTTTTGGCCACGTCCTTGCCGCGCTTAATCATCATCTGCACGGTTTTGCGGGCGATGTAGGCACCCATGTTATCGTTGGTGGTGCGGCCACTCAGAATAACTTTCGCGTCGTATCCAAGCTCCTTGGCCTTATAGGTGAGGTAGTATGGGTCGACACCGATGCAGTGGCCGCCTACCAGGCCGGGGCTAAATTTCAAGAAGTTCCACTTGGTACCGGCCGCCTCGAGCACCTCATAGGTATTGATGTTCATGCGGTCGAAAATCATCGACAGCTCGTTCATCAGCGCGATGTTAACGTCGCGCTGGGTGTTTTCGATAATCTTAGCTGCCTCAGCTACTCGAATGCTGCTGGCGCGGTGCACGCCGGCATCTACTACCAACTCGTAGACTTTGGCGATGGCTTCGAGCGCTTCGTCATCGCAGCCGCTGACCACTTTTATAATGCGACGCAGCGTATGCTCCTTATCGCCGGGGTTGATGCGCTCGGGCGAGTAGCCCACCTTGAAATCACCGTTGGCAAAGCTCAACCCCGAGCATTTCTCCATTACCGGAATGCAGTCTTCCTCGGTGCAGCCAGGGTACACGGTGCTCTCAAACACCACGTAATCGCCTTTTTTTAGCACCTTACCTACCGAGCTGGAAGCTCCAAGCAGCGGCTTGAGGTCGGGCTGAGCATGCTCGTCGATGGGGGTAGGCACGGCCACAATAAAAAACTGGGCCTCGCGCAGCACCTCCAGCGAGTCGGTGAAGGTGATATCGCAGCCCTCAAAAGCAGCGCTGTCGAGTTCGCCGCTGGGGTCCTGGTTTTGGCGCATCATCTCCACGCGGCTCGCGTTGATGTCGAAGCCGATAACCGAGAGTTGCTTGGCAAATTCGAGAGCGATGGGCAAGCCCACGTAGCCGAGGCCAATCACGGCCAGCTTGGCTTCTTTGCGGAGGAGTTCGTCGTACACTTCTGAGTAATTAGGAGTTATAAAATTAGGAGTTATGAATGAACGCTAACGGATACATTGGCTTGACTCATAAGGCTTACTAGTTTTTTATTGGGACTTAGCTGGTAGACTTCACCGCTTTCGGGGCAGGTGGCGCGGCCGGCTGCGTCGAATGCCAGCCGGTGGCCAGCAGCGCTCATCCAGCCTTGCTGCCGAGCAGGTGCCCCATAGACTAAGGCATAGGCCGGTACATCTTTGGTGACTACGCTGCCCGCGCCCACGAAAGCGTAGCGCCCCAAGCGCACGCCGCACACCAGCGTGGCATTGGCCCCGATACTGACGCCACGCTCCAAATAGGTAGGCTGGTAGTAGTCGGTGCCCCGGCGCGGCACGGCACTGCGCGGGTTCTTGACGTTGGTAAAGACTACCGACGGACCCAGAAATACATCGTCTTCGCACACTACCCCAGCGTAGAGGCTCACGTTATTCTGCACCTTCACGTTGCGGCCCAGCGTCACGCCGTCGGCTACAAACACGTTTTGGCCCAGCGAGCACTTCTCGCCTAGCACTGCACCCGCCGCCAAGTGGCAAAAGTGCCAGATGCGGCTGCCCGCCCCCACGCGGCAGCCCGCGTCGAGCACGGCAGTAGGATGAGCATAAAAATCAGCAGTGGATTCGGCCACGGGGCAGGGGTAGGGCTTTGCGCTCGCAAAGGTAACAGGCTAAGTGGGGTTGGGGGGTAGGGCGTCTTTTTGAATAAATTGTATTCTTCTCGCTAATTGTCTGTTTTTATGAGACTACTTGCTCCTAGAGCCGACTTGTCAACTCCTTTGTTGCTCGAAGCCTATCTACATCCAGAGCAAGACGCGGCTCATAAACACAAATACTAAGCTGGCGAAATTCGGACGATGGTCCGAGCCGTGCACAACCGGCTTTGCGTTAACCTAACTAGTCTGTTATTTCCGCAACTCGCTGGGGCCAGCCTGCACTAGTAGTAGCTGATGCCCGACTTGAAAACGGTATAGGCTGAGTTTTTACCCGGCACGACAACGACTAGTAGCTACTTAGTAAAAACCACGCTCCTCGACCTGCGCGGCGTGAGCGCTACACTGGCGCGCCTCTACTAAAGTTTGGGGTAAGGCGCGGGGGTAGGGCGCCGCGCTACGGGTGCCACACCTCGGCCGAATCGGCCACCAAGACCGGTCGGGAGAGCAGCACTAGCTGGGCATCTTCGTACAGCACCCGGTAGCCGGGGCGGGCGCGCAGTACCTCGATAGCCTGCCGCGCCTGGTCCTGCGAGAGGGGCCAGGCGGCGTGCTCGTCGGGCTCGCGCAGCAGGGCTACCAGCCGGGCCGTGCGCAGCACCGGAAACAGAAATAAGTCGCGCCGGGCCAGCAGATGCGGAGCCAGGCTGGAAGACGTACTGAGGGCGGCGCCAGCCGGCACATGGGCCAACGCCGCCCTCAGGCTGGCCCGGTCGGGGTAGGGGCTGCGGTAGTGGCTGCCGATAAGAAAATTGCCACTAGCCCGGTCGTACCACTGGCTGCGGCGCGTGTAGAGTGTGACGATGGTAAACACCGCCACGCCACCCAGCGCCAGCGCCCACGCGCCGCGCCGAAAAGAGCCCCTACCCCCTTGCTGGGCCCGAAGTTCATCGACCACAGCCAGCGTGAGTACGGGCGCAAATTCGATAGAATACTGGCCATTAATACCCCAAAAGCCGTAGTCGTTGGCCAGTAGCTTTTGGGCCAGGATGGGCACTAGCATGAGCACGTACCAGGGCCGGCGCCACAGGGCCCAGCCGCCCGACACCAGCACGGCACCCCAGGTTTCGAGCTTGATGTAGTCGTAGCTATCCTCTGGCAAGGTATTGTAGAACAGCGCTGCCCACAGCCGCGTGGGGTGTGTGAGCACGTTGGCCAGCACTGCCGGCAGCGAGGCGCCCCACTGGCTATAGCGTACCAGCTGCATAAAGGGGCGGTGCGTGGTATCGAGGGCCGGCATCACGTAGTGCGTAATTACTTGATAGTAAAATACCGAGCCCACGGCGGCCAGCGCCAGCCACGCCACCCGCGCCCGGTACGTGCGGTGCTGCCAGGCCAGGCCTAGCAGCACGCAAGCCAGCCACAGCGCCATGTTCTCTTTGCTCACTAGGATGAGCATGGCGGCCAGGGTGGCCCTACCGCCCCTACCCTGCCCTACCCACAGCGCCAGCCAGGGCAGAGCCATGGCGCCCAGCACATTGTCGTGGTAGTCGTAACTGAAAGCCGAGTACACGCCCCACTGGCAGCCTAGCAGCGCCAGCGCCCAGTTGGCGGCGCGGGGGCTACCCCCCTGAGCGCGGGCGTAGTGCCACGCGCCCAATAGCCCCAGCAGCACCGCTCCGATTTGTAGCAGCAGTAGGGACCAGGCACCGCCAACCAGGTAGTAGAGTGGTGCAGCTAGCGCAGGCGTCAGGCTGAAATGGCTAGCTAAAAAGCTGGTAGGTGGCGTGTCAAGCAGCAGCGTCACGCGTGGGGCCCGCAGGTGGGCAAAGTCGGCTACGGCCTGGGCTGTGAAGCCCAGGTCGAGGGCGGCCGTGCGAAAATTCCACTGGTTGACCAGCGAAATCAAGCTATATGTTAAGCCAAAGACCAGCAGTAGCACCGCACGCCCACGCCGGGC
>CAZZDR010000045.1:0-6827 GCA_964652535.1 uncultured Hymenobacter sp.
CCAATTACCCTATCTTTTTGGCTTATGCCGGGATAGGCGGGCGGTAGCTGGCACTAACTAGCCTCGGTAGCTTCCACGCTGCCCCAACCCCGAAGACCCTATTGACCACCGCCAGCGCCAGCAGGCCGTTGCGCTGGCCACCGTCATCCGTCAGCGCCGCTACCCCCGCCACGTCTTGTGCCTGGGCCAGCCCGAGCAGAGCCACATCGCCACCCATGAGGCTACCAGCCTCATGGTCAAGGTGCGGCCCGACTTGCTGCTCACCAGCCTTAAAGGCCAGCGCCGCACCCTGGTAGGCTTCAAAACCACGAGCTGCCGCGACCTCGCGCAGTTCCTCGAAACGGTAGACACGGCTACGACCGCAGAGCGCGCTGTACACCGATGCCCTAGGTGCCCAGTGGGTGGTGCTCATCGCAGTGCAGAAAAAGCCAGCTAAAGGTCAGGAGCCTGCTGCCGTATGGGTGCATGAGCTGACCACCGAGCAAATGCAGACTGGGCGCACGAAGTATCAGAAGCTGTTGCGATGCTACGCCGAGCAGTAGCGCCGCATCCTATACGCAGGTAGCCTATCTGGGCGCGGGCGTTCAACTGAGTCTACCCCCATACTGCGCATTCTATAACTATACCTTGCTCGGGCCCCTGGTGGACGTTGTCTGGATTCATCGGCCTACTACGCCATGACCCTTGTAATTGACCTCAATAGGCAACGTAGGTTGACAACTTTAAATGTATCCACAACTGAGAGATGTACACCATACACAGTTTGGTAACTTGTTATCAACTAATTCATAATTCAGTTAAACTAGTATAGGTGTACCTTTGGATTGATTCCCCGCGATTATAACAATACTTTTAATGAAGCAACTCTACTTTCTGCTCTCTGTAAGCTTGTTGCTCAGTATACCTGTTACTGCTCAAGACCTATCTAATAACGGTGCTAGACTGACGATACGACCTGGCGCTACGCTTTATGTAGGTAAAGGGGGGCTAACTAATCAAGCTAACAGTACGCTAACTAACGCTGGCACGCTACGCGTAGACGGTAACTTAGTCAACACTGCCCCTGCAATCCTTGATTTAGGTAGTGGCTCAATAGAGTTACATGGGAACTTTGTCAATGCGGGCAGCTTGCTTGCGGGCACCAGTGTTATTACCTTCAGCGGGACCACCGACGAGCTTTTTTCTTCTGGTGGGGCTGCGCTATATCAAATAATAGTTGATAAGCCGACGGCGGGAGCCAACACACTGCGCTTAACCAGTGATTTGGTTGTGAGCAACTTCTTAAGATTAGTCAACGGGCAGGTAAGTACGCAGGCACCGACTGGCACGGTGTACACTTTGCATTTGCTCGATGGCGCTACGCTTAGTGGGGAGGCTTCAGGTAGATTCGTAACAGGTGCTCTGCAAGTTACGCGTGCCGCCGTGAACGGGGCAGCGGTAGACTTTGGGAATGGGGCTGTGCTAGACCCTACCACCAATAACCTGGGTTCGGTAAGTATCACCCGAGTGGCAGGTTTACTCACGCCTGATGTTAGCTATGGTCAGAACTTCACTAATGGTAGTCTCAAGGGGATCGACCGTATTTGGACAGTGGTTCCTACTACCCAGCCTAGTGCTCCTGTGCAGCTCACACTAAGTTGGTTACCGGACAACGATAACGGTATCACTGCTTTCAACCGGGCCCAACTCTGGCAGCAAGTCGCCGCGGGCCAGCCCTGGGCTGCTCTAGGCTCATTAGCTAACGCGAGTGCCCGTACTATAATTAGTCGTCCTACATTACTCAACCGCTTCACGGTGAGTAATATGGATTCTCCGCTAGCCGCAATGCGTGCGGTCCAGAATGCTGGCTTTGTGGTGTACCCTACCCGTGTTACTAGTGGGCAAATAACCACCTACCTCTATTCGGGCCCCGCCCAGGTCGCTACGCTGCAAGTACTGGATGTAGCAGGCCGTCTAGTGCGCACGGTTGCAGTAGACGGACGCGCCCAGGGCCAGGTACCGCTGGCTGGCTTAGCCGTTGGTACTTATCTGCTGCATTACACTACCGCTACTGTCAGCTATAGTAGCTGGTGCGTGATAGAGTAAAGCCAAATTCTCCTTTTTATTCTAGACCATTATCTTCTCTGTTCACTTCATGAAACACATCTTCTCTTCTAGGTCATGGTTAATGTTGCTTGTTTTACTAACTATAAGCCACTTTTCGGCGCTTAGCCAGAATATAGGTATTGGTACTACAGCTCCTGATGCTTCAGCCGCGCTGGAAATTGCTTCTTCTAACGCTGGACTTTTGCTGCCACGTTTAACTAGCGCGCAGCGCCTAAGCATTGTTACCCCGGCTACAGGCCTATTAGTATTCCAAACTGATGGTGCAGCGGGCTTTTATTATAATGCGGGTACGCCGGCTACTCCCCTTTGGACGCTACTTAATCCTACTCCTGCTGGTACTAGTAATGGCGATAATCTTGGTAATCATACTGCTACTCAAATGCTTAATTTACAAGGAAATGCACTTATTGGCACTGGAGCCGATATAGGCTCAGTTTCTGGGGTAGGCATCCGCGCGGACGGCGGGTTGAACCTAGGTCAAAACAGTGGTGGTAATATTCTCTTGGGCTACCAAAGTGGCCAGGCAAACCTTACGAATAATAGCAGCCTGGTGCGTAGCAACCAATTCATTGGCTATCAAAGTGGCGTAAATAATACAACCGGCTATCAAAATGTCTTTGAAGGTTACCAGAGCGGCTACAGCAACACCACAGGCTTTCAAAATCAGTTTATTGGATTTAGGAGCGGATACCTCAATACAACCGGAAATAACAATTATTTTAACGGTAATTCCAGTGGTCCTCTCAATACTACTGGTAGTAATAATCTATTCATAGGCAATAACAGTGGTAGTCTCAATACCACCGCTAGTGGGAATATGTTCGTAGGCAGCTATAGTGGGTACTATAATACGACTGGTGACCAAAACCAATTCATAGGCAGCTATAGTGGCTACCGTAATACCACTGGCAAGAACAATCATTTTATTGGTACTAACAGTGGCTTCGAAAACACCACAGGTAGCTTCAACCAATTTAGTGGTTTCGAGAGTGGTAATGCTAACACCACGGGTGGCTACAACCAATTCGACGGCTACCAAAGTGGTGGTAGTAATACAACTGGTGTTAATAACTTATTCGTTGGTCTACAAAGCGGTCTTCACAACACGACGGGTAAGAATAATCAATTTATTGGATATCAAAGCGGCAATAGCAACACGACGGGCCTTAATAATCACTTTGAGGGTTATCAAAGTGGCTTCCAGAATACCACGGGTAACAACAACCATTTTAGTGGTTACCAAAGTGGTTTTTCCAATCTGTTAGGCAATTTCAATTCATTCTTCGGTTATCAAAGCGGTTATAACAACGTCACAGGCAGTAATAATCTATTCCTGGGCGTTTATAGTGGCTACAACACTACTACTGGCAGCAACAATACGGCCCTAGGTTATGGCTCCGGAGCTATTGGGTCCGCCTTGACCAATACAACCGCAGTAGGCTACGCAGCAACTGTAAGTCAGAGTAACAGCCTGGTGCTCGGTGGTACGGGAGCCAATGCCGTAAGTGTTGGTATAGGGACGGCTGCCCCAAGCGCAACGCTGCACGTGGCTGGTGCTACGAGTAGTGTCCGTTTAGAAGGGCTGACAGGAACCGGAACCCGTCTAGTAACAACTGCCGCGAATGGCACCCTAGGCACCAGCACAGCTGCAAGCCTCGACCCAACCACGGCTAGCAATGGCTTAACCAAGACGGGCAACAATACGGTGCTCGGTGGTACGCTCGGACAGGCCACCACTATTGCACAGGCAGGCTACAGCCTTGGCCTAACTGGGGGCAACCTCGGTATTGGCACTGCCACCCCAACGGCAACGTTGCAAGTGAGTGGCTCAACTAGCACGGTACGTTTGGAAGGGCTTGCTGGTGCCGGTGTTAGGGTAGTAACGGCCTCGCCAAATGGTACACTAAGTACTAGCACAGCCGCAAGCCTCGACCCAACTACAGCCAGTAATGGCTTAACCAAATCGGGTACTAACTTTAGCATAGGTGGTACCCTCTCGCAAGCAACAACTATCGACCAAGCTACCAATTCTCTGAATTTCGTTGGAGGTAGTATAGGTATCGGTACCACTACCCCCACTGCTATTCTTGACGTAGCAGGCACTACCAAGTTGGGAATCAATGGAACGGCAATAAACGCCATGATGCGGCTTAGTACGAGCTTCGATATGAGTTCAGTGCCAGCAGCAGGGACCAGTTCTATTATTGTTCCTATTGCAAATGCACTGGTTGGAGCCTCGGTAACTGTAAACCCAACAGATGCTTTGCCGGACGGATTGGGCATTGCTTACGCCTATGTGACGTCGAGTGGTAGCGTGAGCGTTCGATTCATTAATGTCACTGACGCACCAATCGACCCACCCACTCTAAATTATGTCATTCTGATAGTACAGTAAAACAATTCATTATAGGGCTAACTGGTACCCCAACTAATTCATTATCCGGACGGACAAGTGTTTTATAACAAGCTGGCCAGTAGGTATTATGATTTAAATGGGCAGTATATCAATCCTGATAGCCTTATCATACCCTTTAGAGCTGGCTTAAGTATCATATTTTACCAGCACAAACAAGGTGGCGATTGTCCTTTACAATAAGACCATTCTCTAAAAGTGTATATAAAAGAGGGGCTACTTAGAGAGCCACCAGCCGGCCAGGCTTTTTATTTGCTCTATGTACCTGCCGCTGCTACGCTGCTCGCTGGGACTCCTCCTCAAAGTCCTATAATCTGGCCAGGCCAAATCAAATAGGCTCCTTCGGTCTTCCTTCGGTCCTCCTTCGGTCCAGCTCTTACCCGGCGCCGTACCAGCCATTTCCCGCTAAAACCCAAAAAAGCCGGCCCCCATCCAGGGAGCCGGCTTTTTGGGCTGCGTCCTACCCAGGCTACGCAGTTGGCACAAACGTCTTCGTAAAGAGGGAGCCCCGGTTGGAAAGCACGTGCACGCGGTACGTGTCCGTCAGGGTAGAGCCCAGCTGGCCGACCGAGATAGCCCCGGTTGACCCCGTGTTTACGCCGCCCATATCCAATATCCCCTGCATAAATTCGGTCGTCTCGTTCCACACCACCAGCACCACGGCAAAATCGGCCGGGTCGGTGCTGGCGGCGTCAAAATCAAGTTCAATCGCTTGTTGCCCATTCGGGTAGGTTTTTCCTGCTGCGCGGAAGTTGTTGACCGTCAGCGCCGCCGGCGCGTTGCTGCCCAAGCCCGCCAGCGTCAGCACGGCCCCGGGTAGCTCAAAGCCCGGCGTCGCCGCGTCCACGATGTAGACCCCATCCGGTACCAGCTCCGTGAGCGAGTTGAAGCTGCTGGCTGGCTTAAAAGAGGTGTAGCCCGTGCCGCCCGCGTTGAAGCCGTACACGATGGTGAGGTTGTTTCTAAAGGCGGCCGAGGCCAGCTTCAGCGCCGCGCCACTGAACATAACCCCCGAGAGCTTTTTAGTGATAGTGCTCATTTGTAGTAAAGTAGAAGGTAAAAAAATAGGGCCGGCCCCGGCAGTATACCCGGGCCGGCCCATTGCTGTCCAGGACGTTAAGCCTAGAAGTTCACCGTCGCCGCGAAGTTACCCGTGCGGGTCACGCCGGCGTGGGTGAAACCGAACGGCTTGCCCGCGTAGCGGTCGTAGGTATCCACGCTGGCCACCTGCTGGCCGCCCACGTTGATGGCCATGTTGTAGGGGCCGCTGCTGCCCGTGGTCAGCTCGTTGAAGCCGAAGCGGTCACCGGCCGAGGCCGTGAGCGTCGTGCCCGCCGCCGTGCCCGAAGGACCGGGGATGGTGGTGCCGAAGGTCGGCGCCGGGCTACCCCCCGCTGCCGCCGACGCGAGGCTGGCCGTGGGGCTGGCATCCGTGTTGTCGGCCCGGCGGGCAAAGGCATACACCGCCAGCTCCCCGGCCGCCATACCTGCCAGATACGAAGCTGCCACGTCTACCGAGCCCGCCGCGCGGGTGGCGCTGCCCAGCGACTGGGCTACCTGCTTAGTCGCCGTGCGCACGATAGCCACGTACACCTTATCGGAGGCTAGCGCCTGGTTGCTGTCGCTGTTGTCGGTCCAGCTGATGGTTTTGCCTGTCGCCGAGTTAGCCATAGCAAGGCCCACCAGTGGCGTGACGCTACCCGTCGATACGCTCAGGCGTGCGTAGTCGATGCTGGCCACGTTGTTTTGGTCCAGCGACGTGTAGGCAATGTTTTGGCCCACAAACTGATTGTAGCCATTCTGAAAGCCTACCCGCTTGTAGCCGGCCAGCAGCAGCGCGCCGAGAGCCTTGGCCAAGCGGCCGATTTCCGCAAATTTGGCGCGCTGCTGTAGCTGCAGTGGCGATTTGCTGTTGTTGGTGCCCACCTTCTGGCGCAGCAGGTTAATGCCCGCCGTGCTGCTAAAGGTGAGGCCGCCCGCGCTACCCTCAATGGTGCCGAGCATGGAACGAATACGAGCCATAATAAAAACTAGTAAAAGATTGATAAATAAGTTACTGGCTGATTTATTAGCGACGTTACCAGGGACAGCCCACCCAAGCACGCGCTTTTTCGTGTGCGGTGTAGGCCCGCCAACTGCCCGGCCGCACTACCCGCGTCGTTCTACATTTCCTCAAGCCCCAGCCTGGCCGCCCGCTGCTGCCCGGCCCCGTCAGCCCCAGGGCTGCCGGCCGCCGGTAGCAGGCCACCGGGCCCAGCCCGATAGCCACTCCGCCTACCCCCGTCAGGGCCACTACTACGTGTACCAG
>CAZZDR010000045.1:6927-17818 GCA_964652535.1 uncultured Hymenobacter sp.
CCCCGTCAGGGCCACTACTACGTGTACCAGCACCCGCAAAAATTCGCCTAGCCGCATCATGTCAGTAAACCTACCGGCTGCTGCTTTACGTTGTATATTCGTATGCCCAACTATACCCCGAAGTAACCCGTTTTCATGCGTCAGGTCGTCATCTACCCCAAGCAGGCCGCCCAGCTCACCGGCAACACCTACGAGGCCGGCAAGCGCCTGCTGCAGCGCATTCGTGCTCGTCTGGGCAAGGATGCCCGCGCCTACGTTAGCGTGCGCGAGTTCTGCCAGTACACCGGCCTGCCCGAGCCGGAGGTAAGCGCCGCGCTGCAAGGCGCGTAGCCCACGCTTACCCCATTGCGGCCGCCGACTCAGGATAGAGTAGTGCTACGCACATATCTTCGCGGGTATGAAGCTTACGCGTTACTTTTTCTTGCTGCTGCCACTAGTAACTGCTTGCGCAGAACAGGCTACGCACCCAACCAAAGCAGTCGTTACCGAATATAAGCAAGCAGGAAGCCCACAGGCGTTCGCGCAGTTCGTAGGCAGTGCCACTCCTGCCCACCGCGTACCGATAGTGTATTTTTATGCTGACTGGTGTGGGCCGTGTCGGCGGTTTCGGGCAGCGCTGCCTAATGAGCAGGTGGACGAAGCGCTGCAGCGGGCCACACTAATTAAGGTGAATGTTGATAGCTGCCAAGACTTGGCCGCTTATTACCACGTGACCGCTGTGCCCACCTTCGTAAAGGTTGATAGGCAAGGCAAGCCTATAGCAAGCATTACCAGCGACAAATGGGGCGAAGATGAGCCGGCGGAAATCGCGCCAGTCATGGCAAAACTGGTAAATACCGCTTCTTACGATTTGAAGTAGCAACTCACCGCGAAGCTAGGCCAGCTAGCTAGTAAACGCTGCCCGACTGGGTCGTAGCGAGTACACCATCCTAGGCGTAAGGAGTGTACGTATGGGCTTTCTGAGTAGCCCAGCACTTTGTAGTAGCCCCGGCCCTCACCAGTCGGGGCTACTACATACCTTAGTTCCGTACCCCCTGATCGTAAGCCTCCCAACTGGGCGTAGAATACCCTACCACTAAGATGCCAGCCCTCACCGTCACGTGGCAGAGCTACGACAGCATTACTCCTGAACATGAGGGATACAACTTGAGCAGCTTTGGCGGCTTTGAGGAAGCCGATACTAGTTGGCCTGATTACCTAGCGCTGTATCCGGCTGAGTGGCACCTGCACCTAGAAGCCATTCGGCATTCTATCATAGCAAAGCAAATTTGGGCGGGCGGCGACTGGCACCAAGATAGCCCCCACGGCGTACCCGTCCTGAGTGACGGACACTTTATAATCTGCACTTGGCGGGGCTGGGGTGAACTACTGGCGGCGGTGTGGAACAGCGAGCTAGGGCAGCAGTTCACCTATTTGGATTTCTACATAGGAGGCAGGCGCTTGCCCGAGCGCCCCGCCGCCTGGGCGTGATGCTGTAGCTTAGGGTATGAAAAAAGTCTACCTGCTGGCGCTATCATTCGTAACATCTTGCGCCCTATCTGACTGGCAGACTGTTGCAGTAGATGAATACGTAACGGTGCAACTACCTGAGCAACCTAAGCTTGTTGACGTAAGCGGCATGCCCTTTCCTTCGCCTGCCACGCGGCAAGTAGCTACCAGTCCAAGCGTGCGCGTATTATCTGCGAAGGATAAATCAGGTGTTTACGGCATTATCGTCAACAGTGAGGCGCTACCTATCGACCTAAAGCGGCCGATTGAACCTGATTCGTTTTATAATCAAGGTATTCGGAATGTGCTTCAACGAGAACATAGCACTTTACTAGCCCGCTCAACTTTTCTCACACCCGCCGGTAAGGGGGTTGAGGTCAAATTCAGTAGTAGGCCCAGCTCAACTAATCAGGTTCTTATACAGCACCTCCGTACAATACTAGTAGGCCGAGCTTCTTACACCTTCTCCTTTTTAGCGCATGACGACAATGCTGCTAGCGCCACTGCGCAGCGCCGCCGCTTCTTTGACTCTATCACGGTGAAGCCTTAGCCCACTCCGCTCGCCAAGAGACGCGCACCCAGCAAATTTATTATTGGCGAGCAGTGCGCACAAGAACAGCGCGATAAGGAACGGGCTTGTACAGAGCGTCTTGAACAAGAGTAACGGAATCAGCGGGCCAACTACGACACTAACTAGGTGGCTTTTACAGCCCACCCGCAACGGTGGGCTTTTTTGTGCCTCTGCTATGTGTATTGGCAGTACACTTTTCGCAGTAGGGTCATAATCTACCCGACAACCATCTTGGAAATCAGAGCTGTATCTCGAATTTCAAAACTTGGTGTACCGCCATTGCGTTACGTCATATACCTTTGCGTAGTCCTTACCAAAAAGACAATAAAAATGAGGTGGCCCAGCCCTAGGCCGAACCACCTCACTAACTACCGTAGCAGCCAGCTAGCGAGCTGGGTTAGCAAGTAAGTGACCAGGGCCGCTCCGATAGCTTTCCCGGCACCACTTGCGAAGCCTGTCGCCAGGGCTTGCAGTAGTTTTTTCGCGTTCCTCTCCATAGTTTCCAAGTGAGTAGAGGGTTGTACCATAACCCCGCACTCTGAATGCCTAGCCGCTCGCAACGGCTGGGCATTCGTCTTTCTAGGAAAGCCGGTTGTAGGTCGCGGGGCATAACCCCAACGCGAACAGTCTAAAGGTAAGGAGAGGCTTTATGGATTGAACGATAAACTCGTATTTATACATAGAGCCCCACGCTGCTCCTACCCCGGTAGTAGATAACGTGTACAACCTAGCCTGCCGCCACGGCATTAAGCGCCGGGCGCCGAATGGGCACCTGAGTGACGTGGAGGTGGCGCCCGCTACCCTCTGCCTGCTCGCATAAGAGAGCTAAATGACTAATTAGCAAATTAATCTGGTAATTCGTCCGGCAAAGGCGACCGAACGTACCGCTGCAAGCCAGGTTCACAAGTGCCATGTTGCGCAAAATGAAGGCGAGCTTGTTCTAAGCTGAGTTTATTTGCCCCACCGGCATAGGTTGGGTCACGTAACTGTACCCCCATCATCCTCCCATAAGCATACTGGACAGATATCGAAGCTGTTATCTGGCGCAGCCTCAAAAGTAAAATAAGCACAACAAGGGCAGAGGTAATTACCGTAACGGTTCGCTTGCATAGAGCAGTCTTTGTGGGGTTTTCTGTGCTCGTTGAATAGGCGAGAGGGCACACCACGAAAAAGCCCCTTGCTGTCAGCTAAGTAAATACCACGCACTAGTTAACGGTCCAGCTGAGCTGATTATCCACCCAAGCAGCTGCAGAAGGTTGTTGGCGGGGCCAGCCACCACGGACGTTGGCGAGCCAGTGCGCGGCATCCGCAGGGTGCTGAAATAGTTGACAGTAGCAGGGCAGAAATACCCTGGGCTCTACAGGAGGTCTAATAGGTAGAAGCTGTCCATTTGCTATGTTTGCCAAGATGTGGCCCAGTGCTGCGATGACTTCCCTCCTTATGCAACAAGCCCGACGTATTCTGCGGCGCTGGTGGCTTGGCTTTACCCTGCTTATTATCGTCGGAGTGCTGAGTCACCTTTTCTTTTCTCCGTCTGGCAGTGCCTGGCAGCTCTACCAGTGGCAGCCTAGGTATTACGCGTATCGGGTAGTGCACGCCGCATTTTTCGGGGTGATGGTAGTCGCTACCTACCGAAATTGGAAACCACTGTGGTGGGTCGCCATTCTTTTCATCAGTCTTAAGCTGTATCGGCTGCTGAGGTATTATGCGCAGGTGGATTACCCCAGTATGTCGACCGAGTATAATCAAGATTACTTGCTCTTCTTCCACAAGTTACAGCATATCGCCCATTGGCTCTGGGCTCCGGGAGAACTGCTCTTCGGTAATAATCCGTTGAGCGCGGCCTTTCTCACGACGCTCTACGTGTACTGGCTTACGTTGTGCCGTAAGTTGCTACATCCTCCTACCCTCACTGAAGCCTAGGCCATGCCTCTACTCCGCTCTGCTAACCCCTTGCGCAAGAATGATGTGCTTGCCTCCAACCTGCTGTTCGCCTTCCTAGCTATCGCAGTAGTCGAGCAGTTGGTGGTATCGAGTATAGTGCGAACGTCCCACCCGTCGAAGCCAGTTGGCACCGAGGATGTGTGGGTAAACGTAGCCCTATGGGCACCCCTAGTGCTTGGGTGGCTTGCGATTGGAGGCTGCTATTATGCTATCCGGAAAGGGAAGCCGTGGGCGAAGTTGCTAGTGCTGGCGCTGTTCCTATGGCGAGTATACAGCACCACGTTTCTGCCAGGCTACATATTGGCGGGTATCGCGTTCAATCGCTTGCCTGAGGGCTTGCAATTAGTAACACTGCTCAAGGTTGCGCTTAACCTAGCAGCCCTGGTGCTAATGTTTAAGAAGCCTCGGGTAGCGGCTCCCAGCGGTACTTGACACGCAGCGCCTGGGCCAGCAGCGACGCGGTCGACGCTCCCCATCCTTGCACACCCTTACCACGTAGGAAGAAAGAAGAATTAGATCCTACTTGTAGACTTTGTCTTATGAGAGTGAAAAGCTTACCTGCTCGGGTAGGCTTTTTTACTTTGCAGTCATGACCTTCTACTCCTTCCGCCTACTCTCGCTCGTGCTGCAGCTATACTGGGTGCTTCGTATCTGCTGGTTCCGAGAATAATTAGCCATGGGAGTAGCCAGAGCGTCATAAGCAGCCTCATTATGCTCTTTCAAGTAGGGAAGTATTACTGCTGCTGCGTTATTTCTTTCAGCTAGCAACAACGTGAGGGCCATCTCATGCAATGATGCTTGGATTTCCGTTAGCTTATTAGTAGCCATCCGTAGCTTATAGCGGTCCACAAGCGCTTCAATGGTAGCATCGTAATCATTATGATGGGCTGCTAATTCCTTAAAAAAATTAGTATTGAAAGCGTTTAGGTCTGCGTGAGGCATATTGTTGTTTAAAGAAGTTAGAATAAGTTAATCCAACAGGAGGGGCACAACACGAAAAAGCCCCTTGCAAATACGCGATTTGCAAGGGGCTTATCTACTACTGAGCCTCCTGTCGGACTCGAACCAACGACCCTCTGATTACAAGTCAGAAGCTCTACCAACTGAGCTAAGGAGGCTTAATTGTGGTGCAAAAGTAAACAGAAAAACGTCATGAGGCAACCTATAGGCCAAATAAAAAGCGGGAACCCTTGGTAGGGCCCCCGCTTTTTAGCACAAATACATGACGTTAGCTACGTAGCTGCTTCAATTGCTTTTTGAGCTTCTCGATGCGCGTGCGGGCTTCGGCCATGCGGCCTTGGTATTCCTGGCGCAGTTGGTCCGCGTTCTTAGAGCGGGCAAAGAAGTCGAGGTTGGTTTGCAGGGTAGCCACGTCGTTTTCCAGCTCCTGGATTTCGCGGCGCAAGCCGGTTTCCTTGCGGGTAAACGCCTGCTGCGCCTGGGGGCGTGCCTTTAGGCGCGCTATCTCCAGTTGGAAAAGCAGGTCTTCCTTGTCGGTGGGCGTGATACCAGCGGTTTGGTCCAGGTACTTGCCCATCAGCGTCAGTAGCTGCTCTTCGCCGCGGTCCGAGGTGCCCCCGCCGGTGGTGTCGAGCTCCTGCCAATCGGCGATGATAGCGCGAAACTCTTCGAGGGTGCCGGGGGTAGCGGGCGAAAGGGCCGCTACCTGCTGGCCCACTTTATCCAGGCGCGCCACCTGCTCGGCGCTGGCCGCCGACTGGCGGTCCTCCCGCTGGCGGGTTTCCTGCTTGGGGCGCTCAAACACGCTGTCGCAAGCGGCCCGGAAGCGCTTCCAGATTTTATCGGCCTGCTTCTCGGGCACGCGGCCCACGTCCTTCCATTCCTTCTGCACCCGAATAATTACGCTGCGGGCCTCGTCAAAGTCGGCGCTTTGCTGCGCTGCTTCGGCTTGCTCGATGAGCGCGTACTTGGCCTGCAGGTTGGCGTTTTTCTCCGAGTCGAGGCTCTTGAAAAAGTCGTTCTTGCGGTTGAAGAACGCTTTGTAGGCGTTCCAGTACTGCTTGTTGAGCTGGTCGGCCTGGGCGCGGGGCACGGGGCCGGCGGCTTCCCACTCTTTCTTAATTTCTTGCAGCTCGTCGGTGCGCGAGCGCCACTCGTTCACGCGCTCGGTGGTGAACTCGGCGAAGGGCAGTACCCGCTCCAAAAGCGACTGCTTCACCGCGAGGTTTTGCTGCTCCTGGGCCGAGCGCACGTCCACGAACTCCTTGCGGCGCAGGTGCACGGCCTCGGAAGCGGCCAAAAAGCGCTGCCACAGCGGCTCGCGCTGCTCACCGGGCACGGGCCCGATGTGCTTCCAGTCGTCGTGCAGCTTCTTCAGCTCGTCGAGGGCCTTGTTGATACCAGGGGCATCTTTGAGGGCCTCGGCACGGGCCACGAGGGCTTCCTTGGCTTCCTGGTTGCGGCGGCGGTCGAGCTCCTTCAGCTCGTAGAAGCGGCCCTGGTTGGCGTAGTAGCGGTCGAGCAGGCCGTGGTAGGTGTTCCAGGTTTCCTGGCTGTCGGTCTGGGGCACGGGGCCGGTCGCTTTCCAATCGGCCTGCAGCTGCTTAAGCTTCTGTGAGCTGTCCTTGGTTTCGGCGCTCTCGACTAGCTGGCGCAGCTGGACCAGCAGCTCCTGCTTGCGCGCCAGGTTCTGACCTCGGTTCTGGTCTTCGGCTTTGGCATCGCGGGCGCGGCCTTCGCGAAATTCTTGTAGCGCCTTGTTGAGCTCGGCTTGGCTGGCCGGAGGCTGGAAGCTGAACTCCTGGGGGGCGTTGGCGTCTTCGGCCAGCTTCTGGCGCGAGGCTGCGCGGGCGGCGGCTACGTTGGCCTCGTACTGGCGGCTGAGCTCAAAAATCTGCTGGCGGTTGCGGCGCGCGTCGGGGCGGCGCAGCAGGTCGATGAGGTGCGCGGCCTGGCTTTCGAGGTCGAGCTCGGCAAAGTCGGGTGCCGGGGTTTCGGGTACGTAGTCGTCGGTTTCCTCGCCCGCTACCTCGTGCTGGTGCTCTAGCTCGGCCTGGTGCGCCTCGGCAGCAGTGTCGGTGGCGGAGGTGGGCAGGGTGCCCACGCCATCGGGGGCGTTCTCCAGGTCAGCGGCCGACGAGAGGGCTACGACCGGGGCCGTAGCTTCTTCTTGGGCTGGTGCAGCGGGGGTAGGCTCGGGGTGCGCGGGCGCCATGGCTTCGCCGTAGTGGGCGGTAGCCCGGGCCTGGGGGGCCGACAGGTGGGCAGCGGCTACGTCGGTGGGCACGTGGTGCGCGGTTTCGGCGGCGGCGGCGTCTTCGGGGTGTACCGGGGTATTGGCGGGCGCGCTTTCGAGAGCTTCAGCCAGGCCGGGCTCCGAAAGCAGCGGGTCAGCTTCCGTTTGGGTGGAGCCGCCGCCAGGAGGTACGGCAGCGGCGGGGGGCGTGTCGCTCAGGGCCGGGGCCGCGGGAGTGGGTTCATCGGAGCCAGTGGACTGCTGGGCGCGAATTTCGGCCAGGCGGGCTTCCACAATGCTGAGACGGTCGCCGGCCGAGGCCGGGGTAGCGCCCTGGTCGGCGGGCGAGGAGGGGGCGGGGGTAGGGTTTTCTTCGGGCAACATAAAGCGAAGCAAAAAGCCGGCGGCCAAAGCCAGGTGGGGTTGGAAAAGCGGAAGGAGTAGGCGGCCGGAACGGAGGTCAGAAAAAAAATTAGTTCAGGCGCGGGTCGAGCGGATAGTTGGACAGGGCGCGGTAGCGACCGCCTTTTTCGCGCAGAATCGTGCGCCAGAACGCATCAGACTCCAAAGTAAACACTTTCCCGGCAGAGGCGGGCTGCCGAATCCAGGAGCCGCGCTTGATTTCTTCCTCCAACTGGCCCGCCGACCAGCCCGAATAGCCCGTGAACAGCCGTACCGCGGGCTCAGCGTCGGCCGCGAGGCCCGCCAGAAATTGTGGGAAGTCGCCGCCCCAGTACACGCCCTGGCCCAGGGCGCTGGCGCCGGGCAGCTCGGCCTGCTGGTGCACAAAGTGCAGCGTATCGGGCTCTACCGGCCCGCCTAGCAGCAGGGGTAGCTGGGCCACGTGCCGGGGCGTGGCGGGCGGCAGGTCGAGCACATCGCCCAGCAGCAGGGGGGTAGGGTGGGTGAGCACCAGCCCGAAGGCGCCCTCCTCGGGGCTGTGCCGGCACAGCAGCACCACGCTGCGCTCGAAGTGGGGGTCGCCCAGAAAGGGCTGCGAAATAAGGAGCGTACCAGGTTTCATACCCTAAACTACGTAGCCTGGCCCGGATAGGTAGGCTACCTTTGGGGAGAAATCTTTTTCGACCTCCCCGACCTTCCCTACATGACCGACGCCGAACTTGCCGACCTGCGCCAGAGCTACACCCAGCGCACGCTGCTCGAAGCCGATGTGCGGCCCGATGCCGTGGCCCAGTTTCGGCAGTGGCTCGACGAGGCCGTGGCCGCCCAGCTGCCCGAGCCCGCCGCCCTCACCCTGGCTACCGTCGACGCGGCTACCGGCCAGCCCAGCCAGCGCGTGGTGCTGCTCAAAGGCCTGCCCGACGACGCGGGCTTTTTGTTTTTTACCAACTACGACTCGCGCAAGGGCCACGAGCTGGCCAGCCAGCCGCTAGCGGCGCTCAATTTTTTCTGGCCCGGCCTCGAGCGCCAGGTGCGCGTGGAGGGGGTAGTCGAAAAAGCCCCCGACGGCGTTTCGACCGACTATTTCCAGAGCCGGCCGCGTGGCAGCCAGGTGGGCGCCTGGGCCTCGCCCCAGAGCGAAGTGATTGGCAGCCGTGAGGAACTCGAAGCCCGCGAGCACGAAGTGGCCGCCCGCTTTGAAGGCCAGGCCCCGCTGCCCCGGCCCCCGCACTGGGGCGGCTACGTGCTGCGCCCCACCCGCGTCGAATTTTGGCAGGGCCGCCCCAGCCGCCTGCACGACCGCCTCGTGTATGAGCGGCCAGTGGGGGGTAGTGCCTGGAAAATCAGCCGCCTGGCCCCGTAGCTCAGTGCACAGGTACCACTTAACAGGTAACAAGCGCCTCGCGCAAAATGCCTGCTAGCTGTTGGTTGGTAAGCCTGTCACCTTGATAACTGATACCTGTTAATTAACTAAAAAGCCTTGTCTGAGATTCAACCCGTGCGCGGCTGGCGCTACAACCCGGCCCTGAGTGCTGCGATTGACGAGGTGGTGTCCCCGTTGTTTGACGTAGTAAGTGCGCGCCAACGCGAGGCGCTTTACCAGCAGCCGCTCAACTCGATTCACCTCTCGGTGCCGCGCCCCGAGGGCGAGCTGCCGGCGACCGCTGCCGCCGCGCGGCGGCTGGCCGCCTGGCAGGCGGCGGGCGTGTTGCTGCCCGATGGGCTGCCGGGCATTTACGTGTACTACCAGTATTTTCGGCTGCCGGGTGAGGCGCGCGAGCGTTGCCGCAAGGGGTTTATGTGCCACATCCGGGCCTATGACTGGGCCGAGGGGGTAGTGCTGCGCCACGAAAACACGCTGCCCGCCGCTGTCAACGACCGCGCCGAGCTGCTGGCCGCGCTCGAGCTGCAAACCAGCGCTACCCACGGGCTCTACCGCGACGAAGCCTTTACGCTGGAGCAGCTCATGGACGCGGCCATCCAGGACCCCTTGTGCCAGACGGAGGAAGACTACCAAGGTGCGCGCGACGTGCTCGCCGTGATTCAGGACGCCGGGGCCATTCAAGCATTTCAGCAAGTGCTGGCCAGCCGCGAAGTCATTCTGGCCGATGGCCACCACCGCTACGAGGGCTCGCTGGCTTACCGGCAGGCCCGTGAGCTGGCCGCTGGCCCCGGCGGCAGCACCGGCCACGAGCCCTGGCAGTACCACCTGATGTACCTGACCAACGCGGCCAGCGACGATGTGCGCATCTTGCCCACCCACCGGGTGCTGCGCGAGCTGCCCGGCGGCCTCACCGATGCCGAGCTGCTGGCCCGGCTGGATCCGTACTTTACGGTGCGGCCCCAGGTCGAGGCCCAGGACTTGCCCGAGCTGCTAGCTGGCAAGCGGTGGGCATTTGGGCTGTATTTGCCCGGTGGGGCTGCTTATAAGCTGCGCCTGCGCCCCGAAGTGCACGCGCAGCTCGACTGGCCTACCACCCCCGAGGTGAAGGACCTCGACCTAACGGTGCTGCACTACTTTGTGCTAGAAAAAGCGCTGGGCATTGTGGGCCCCGAGGCGCAGCGCCGTTGGCCCGGTGTGGCCTACGTGCGTGGCCTGGCCGAGTGCCTGCAGCAGGTAGACCGCGGCGAGGCCCGCGCCGCTTTTCTCACCAACGAGGTCACCATGGCCCAGGTCGAGGCCGTGTGCCACTCGGGCGCCGTGATGCCGGCCAAGTCTACCTTCTTCTACCCCAAGGTACTGGCCGGCCTACTCTTCAGCAGCGTGCACGACGAGCCGCCCACGGTGTTTGAAAGCGTTTTTAGCGCTTGACCGGTTTGCTTGTTCCATTGTACTGGTTTGCCAATCTTTTTTTTAAGTTTTTCTATTCGTGCGTCTTATTCTCGCCTCCGGGTCGCCACGTCGTCGCCAGTTGTTAACCGAATTGGGGTTGACCTATGAAATTCGCCTGCGGGAAGTAGACGAAAGCTTCCCGCCCTACCTGCGCCGGGCCCAGGTGGCCGAGTACCTGGCCCGTCACAAGGCCGAAGCCTATCGCCCTGACCTGGCCGCCGACGAGCTGCTGCTTACCGCCGACACCATTGTGTGCCTCGACGAGGAGGTGCTCAACAAGCCCGTCGATGCGGCCGAGGCCCGCGCCATGCTGGGCCGGTTGCAGGGGCGCGCCCACCAGGTGTACACGGGGGTTTGCCTGCTGCCCGGCGATGGCCGCGAGCCGCTGGTTTTCTCCGACGAAACCACGGTGCATTTTCAACCCCTGACGCCCGCCGAAATCGCGCACTACGTGGCC
>CAZZDR010000046.1:0-3488 GCA_964652535.1 uncultured Hymenobacter sp.
GCGGGCAGCAGAGCCAGCGCTTCGTGCAGGGCCTGCTGCTGGTCGGTGGCAGCGCGCTGGGCATGGGCGGCACGGCCGTGGCTGGCCGTTTTCTCTACCTCTTCCAGGTCGGCGGTGGGGCGCTGGCGCTGGTAGTGGTCGGCCCACACGTGGCGGGCCAGCTGGTAGACCCAGGCCCGAAATGCCTGGCCGGGCTGGAAGCTGGCGCGGTAGCGCAGCACCCGCACAAACACGTTCTGGGTCAGGTCCTGAGCCAGGTCGCGGTCGCCATTGGCCAGCCGGGCCAAGAAGCCAAACAGCGGCCCGTGGTAGCGCTCAAACAACCCGGTGAGCTGGTCGAGGTCGCCGGCTTGCACCTGGGCCATCAGGGCTTCGTCGCTGAACGTAGGGGCGGAGACGGCGGGCATCCGGGCGGCGGTAAAGTGGTCGGTAATAGTAGGGTTTGGAGAGAGTACCGGCGGGGTAGCCATTCGTTACAGCAGAGAGTGAAATATTTTCAAAAAGGCTTGAAACTGGGCGCATCGGGCACAAAAAAGCGGGCTGGCCGTCTGTTTTCCAGACGACCAGCCCGCTCATAACCTCTTGCGCCTTAGGCGCTCGTGCGTACAGCGGAATCAAAAAGCACTTGCCAGCACTTAAACCAGCTGCCTAATTCTCATCCACTGAAATGGTGAAGTTTGATTTACTACCCTTGATTTTAGCGGTGGGCAACTTCAGCAGTTGGCGGTACTTGGCAACCTGGTCGGGGGTAAGGTCCTTGCCATCTACGCGCCCGCCCCGGTCGTTAAGCTGAAACGTAAAGTGCTTTTCATCCTTAACCAGGCCGTCGTTGCGCAGCATATCACGCAACTTAGTGGTGTTGGGCGCAGCGGGTGGCGCGGGCGGCAGTGGCGCTTGTGGCGGCTGCGGGGCAGGAGGAGTGGTAGGACCATCATACACTTCTTGCTCGCGGCCAGCACCATCCAAAGCGCGTAGTTCGGCAGCATCGGCAGCCATCCGGGCGCGCAGGTTGGCACGGCGGATATTGATTTCCAACAGCTCGGCATTACGAGCAGCTTGGGTGGCATTGCGGGCAGCTTGTTCTGCATTGCGGCCGGCCTGTTCCGCATTACGCTCGGCTTGGGCAGCGACGCGGCGGGTAGCGGCGTCGCCACTCGTCAGCACATGGGCACGTACCTCGTAGCGCAGGCGGTGGCGGGCGGTGTTGCGGTCATTATCCGACAAGCCACTTATATCCAAGTGAAAATTGCGCAGTTCGGGGCGCACTTGCAGCTTGCTCCTCTTGGCATTGTAGTTCCGCAGCTGCGCCAACTCCTGCTCTAGCTCGCGGCGCCGCGTAGCGCTGAGGCTAGCGCTACGCAGGGTTTCACGCAGGCCCTGCTCGGCGGCTCGGCGCGCTTCGCCCTCTTGGCCAGTAGTAGAGAAGTCGAAGCTGAACGTCCGCTGCTCGGGTGCCTCGGGGCGCTCCGGACGTTCGGGCCGCTCGAGCATTTCCATACGCTCTACACGCGCCTCAAGCGTCGGCACGCGCACCACTTCAACGGTGCGCACGGCTTTACCATGCTTGGCCTTTTTGCCGGGGGTAGTAGTTTCGATGGATTGTCCGTCAACAGTCAAATTCACGACGCGGCCTTTTTTGTCCTTCTCAATCACGACAGTGCTGGCCTGGCCACAGCGCGGTGGCAGGCGGCGCAGGCGCCGCCGCTGGGGCGCTTCGTCGTCAACTACTACTGCCTCCACCGTGCGCTCTACCTGGCGCACCGATTCGGTTGGCACAGGCGGTACGGGCGGCGTGGCGGGTAGCGGTGGCGCGGGAGGCAGCGGGGGGGAGGCCACTACCGCACTGCGCCGAGACGTATCGCCAGCGCTCGTAGTGGGGGCCGTTTGGGTTGGTACCGTTTGCGCGGGGCGCGCCGCCAGCACTACCCCCGTGCTCAGGCCCAGCAAGCCCAGCAGCGTGAGCGAGCCGGCCAGCAGGCCTTCGCCCAGCGTGGGCGCTTGAGGTCGGCTCAGGGCCAACCGCCGCACCCGGGCTAGTAGCGAGCCGCGCCCGCCGCCCGCCGCGGCCAGTGCTAGGCGGGGTACCGGAGTAGCAGCAGTTTCCAATTCGGCCAGGGCGGCCAGGGCGCGGGCCACCCGCAGGCGGTCGCCGCCGCAGAGGGCCGCAGCCTGGTCGTCGCAGCAGTTTTCGCGCTCGGCGCGCAGGCAGTGCGCCATAAACCACACCGCTGGGTGGTAGAAAAACAGCACCTCGGCCACCGCCAGGCCCAGATTTAGCAGGTAGTCGCGCCGCACAATGTGGGCCAGCTCATGCGCTAGCAGCGCCTCCAGCAAGCTCGGGCTGAGGCCCGCCACGGCGCCCAGCGGCAACAGGATGACTGGTCGCAAGTGGCCCAGCACCAGCGGCCCTGCCACGCGGGCCGACTCTAGCAACGCCACTGGCTGGTGTAGTCCCGCGCGGGCGGCCAGCGCCGCCAGGCGCTGCTGCCACTCGGCGCCGAGCGCCTGGGTACCCGCCCGGCGCAGCCGGCCCGCGTAGAGCAACCCGCCCGCCAGCCGGCCGCTCATCAGCAGCAAGCCCAGCAGCCAGGCTACCACCACCAGCGGCAGGTAGCGCTCTACTTGGTAGCTAGCTACTGGCAGCCAAGCCAGCGGCGCGGCCGGCGCGGTGCTAGCAGGCACCATGGCCGGAGCCAGCCCTACCCCCACCGCAGCAGTCAAAGCTGGATGAATCGCCACCGAGGCAGCAGCCACCGGCGCGGCACCGGCGAGCGGCGCGCTACGGTAGTACCAGCCAAACGTCAGCCCCACGGCCAGCACCAGCGTGCCCAGCGCACCCGCCGCCACGGCGTAGCGCAGCTCGGCGCGCTGGCGGCGCAGCAGCGGCAGCAGGCCCGCCAGCAGCAGCGCCAGCACGCCGCCCTGCCACAGCGAGTGTAGCAGCGCCAGCCCTACCCCCCGCACTAGCGCAGGTGAGGCAACATCTCTAAGCAGCGGGAGCGTCGTCATGAGAAGAAGGGGTTGAAGAGGGGTTAGCGTTCTGAATCTCAATATCATTGAGCAGGCGGCGAATCTGGGCCACCTCATCGGCCGAGGTCTTGCGGTTGCCCAGCGCCTGCATCACCAGCTTCAGAGCCGAGCCGCCGAAGGTGGCGGCCATAAACTTGTCGAGCAGCAGGCCTTGGGTATCCTGCTCGCGCACGGCGGCCCGGTAGATGTGGCTGCGGCCTTCATCGTCGCGGCTTACCAATCCCTTTTCCAGCATCAGCTGCATGATTTTCAGGGTAGTAGTGTAGCCGATTTCGCGCTGCTGGCTCAACTGCTCGTTCACGGTGCGCACCGTGGCGGGGCCGTGCTGCCAGAGCACGTGCAAGATTTCCAGTTCCGAATCCGTAGGTTTGGGGGGCGCTTTAGGCATGAGTCAGGCGGGAAAAAGTTCAGTACGAATTAGTTCGTAGGCCAAAGGTTATACGACAACCTTCGTAGTT
>CAZZDR010000046.1:3588-5418 GCA_964652535.1 uncultured Hymenobacter sp.
GCAGGCTTTTGTATCGGAAGCCGAGCACCGCTAGGCTAGCCCACCAGCCGGCGCTACGCCACCGGCCGCCGCTTGCGCACCAGCGTCACGCGCGCCCGGTGGCAGATGCCGCCCAGCGGCGGGTTAAACTTTGACACGCTTACCTGCGCCCGCCGCACCTGCGGAAACTCCTCCATCAGGCGGTCAAGAATGCGGTGCGCCAGGTGCTCGAGCAGGCGCGCTGGGCGCTGCATTTCTTCGAGCGTCACACGGTAGAGAATTTCGTAGTTCACGGTTTCGGCCAGCTTATCGGAGGCGCCGGCGGCGTGCAGGTCGGTTTTGAGATGCAGGTCGACACCGTACTTATTCCCAATTTTCTGCTCCTCGTCGTAGTAGCCGTGAAAGGCAAAAAACTCCAGGCCCTCAAGTGCAATTTGTCCCATAAAACGTTGTCTGAACCACGGACTCATCCGGATTTTTCGGATGAATCGGATTTTGTGAACAGGCCTTTTTACCGCTTTTAGCTTGGCCCTTTATGTTTAAAAGTTGTTTCGGCGAAAGGCCCGTTATACTCTTTTGGCGTCGGCTTGCCGAAACATGACGTGCCGGAAAGCTTCGCTAAGCTTTCACATAACCTCAACCCGGCAGAGTTTGGCCGGCTTACGCAAAAGTAAAGGGCTACCCACCGGGCAGCCCTTTCTACATCTACAAAATCCGGTTTATCCGAAAAATCCGGCTGAGTCCGTGGACTAGATTTCGTCAAAAAACGATTTCTCCCCCACCGGCTCTGCTTTTGCTACTTGCTCAGCCTTCGTGGCCATGCCGGGGTGCGTCATGGGCGAAGGCTGCTGAATTTCGGGATAATCGGGGCCAATCGGCTGAAATTCCGGGCGAGTAGCGGGCTCCACGTAGGGCGCGGGCGAATTGGGCACTTGCTCGGGGCCAGGCTGGTCGATGTGCGGCGCGGGCGCGATGCCGGGGTTTTCGCTGGGCGAATACGGGCGGTCGATGTCTGGTCCGGGCGTCTGGTCGGGGTTGCGGGGGTCAGGCTGCTGGCCGGGCTTGGGGTTGTAGGCCGCGGGGCGGGCCACCGCGCCGGGGGTAGGCTGCGCAACGCGGGCAGCAGGGGCCGAATTATTGGCTGCTGCGGGGGGGGTAGGCGCCACAGCGGCGGCCGTAGAGCGTGAGGAAGCGGTGGAAAGTTGCATATCGGGAGCAGGGCTAGGTTCGGGCGCCGGCGCATCGGCCGGCCGCTTTACCTGTACGCTCGCCGCCCGCGAAAGGATGGCTGCCTGCGCATTTTTGGGGCGGGCGCGGGCACGCTCCACTTTCTCGAGGGCGTCGGAGGCCAGGTGGTGCAGGTCGCGCACCAGGGTATCGAGCTGCTGCTCGAGGTGCTGGCACTCTTGGCCGAGACCGGTGACTTCCTTCTGCATATCGGCCACCGTTTTTTCGGCCGTTTGGTAGGCTTCTTCCACGATGGTGCGGGCGCGCTGGCGGGCCTCGGCCAGGGTTTGCTCGGCCAGCAACTGGGCCTCGCGGCGGCGCAGGTCGGCATCGCGCTGGGCCTGCTCGGTGATGGAATTGCCGGTGTCCTCGGCCGTTTTGAGGGTGCGGTAGAGAGAAGACTCTACCTCACGCATCTTCTGCACGTCGTGCTGCGCGTGCTCCAGCTTGAGGCGCAGCTCGCGGTTTTCGTCGCCCAGGCGCTCCCACTGCTGCGACACCATGTTGAGAAAAGCCTGCACCTCCTCCCTATCTACGCCCCGGAAGGACTTTTCAAATGTTTTCTGCCGAATATCGAGGGCGGTAATTTTCATAAGTAATTTGCAATAAACAGGATGCAAAGAG